>JBAYFX010000056.1:0-2501 GCA_041666965.1 Candidatus Shapirobacteria bacterium | reverse complement strand
GTGCGGCAAACAATATTTTTAGGCAAGAACTTATACCATTTAGTGCTGGAGCCGGAAGTGGCGTTAAAGTCATTAATTATTAAAAAAGATAAATCGGAAATATTTTTGTTGACTTTAGTTTTAACATTACCTAGCTGGGGTTACATGGCCAGCCGAATTGTGTGGGACAAATGGCAGTATGGGTTGATGATGCCCCGCACTGGGGTAGTGTTTCAAATTTGTGCGACTTTACAGGCCTTAGTAGTTCTGTTTATAGGTTGGGGGCTGTGGAGGGGTAGAAAATGAGTAGCGTTCCCAGAGAATGGAGATATAGGAAATGGAGATATGGGGTAGGTGCAGACATTAGATATGGAACTAGGACTGAAATTTCGGAAACTAAAGTAGATCCAAGTGAAAATTCTTGTCCGAGTGATATTCAAATTAGGAGAGTTGAAAAAATAGGGATAGGTTTTGGAGAGTTGGTAAGTGCGGGAATGAGACCAAAAGCGGAAAAGGTTTAAGTGAGATAATTAAGAATGAACAAGTTTTTACCATGGGCAATAATTATTGGAGCGGTGTCTTTTTTTCTACAATACGCCACAGACGCACAGTTTCAAAGCCTAGTATCTGGACTATTACCAACCCCTTCACCAACAGTTCAACCCTCACCGACTCCAACTCAAGCGCCCCAAGTTTTAGGAACCCAGGAATTATCAAAAACAAAAGTTATAAGAATTGTGGACGGGGATACAGTGGAGATTGAGGGAGGATTGAGACTACGTTACATTGGGGTGGATACCGCGGAAATAGGATCGGGGAAAAAGACGGATGAATGTTATGCCCGCGAGGCGAAAGTTAAGAATGAGGAATTGGTTTTAAACAAAGAGGTAGAACTGGAAAAGGATGTCTCAGAAACTGACCGGTTTGGGAGACTATTAAGATACGTATGGGTTGACGGGAAAATGATAAATGAAGAACTGGTGGCCAGTGGGTACGCCAAAGTAGCCACATTCCCCCCGGATGTAAAATATAAAGATCGATTTTTGGCGGCAGAAAAACAAGCGCGAGAGAAAGGGTTGGGCCTGTGGGGTAAATGCGGAGTAAAATAGGGTAATGATCAAATTTTACATGCGTAAACTAGTCAGGGATAAAATAATTGAGATTATTAAAGATAACGGAGGAAAACCAGTCTACAGAACCATTGAAGGAAAAGAATACATAAATGAATTGTTGACTAAGCTTGAAGAAGAAATGAGGGAACTTATGGAAGTTAAGGATGGCGATATTGAGAACATTAAAAACGAAATTGCTGATGTCCAGGAAATAATAAACAATCTACTGATTGCTCTTAAAATTTCTAAAATAGATCTAACAACAAAACAGAGGGAGAAAATAAAAAGTACGGGTGGATTTAAAAAGAAAATTTTTGTGGAAACGGTGAGCTTTGAGGAATCAAACACAAAGTTGATTGAGTATTACCGAAAAAAAGGTTGGAAAGAAGAAAGAGTTTGAAAATACTGTCGTGGAATATTGAGCACGGGGGGTATAGGTCGTATGACGACAGATCTCCAAAACCAATGAAAATGGAAATGATTATTGAGGCAGTAAGGCAAGTTAACGCAGATGTAGTGAGCTTGGTGGACGTATTCAGGTGGAGCGAGGTGTACTCGAGCCAGGAATTAGGGGACAAATTCGGTTTTGAAAATGTATATATGACGGATTTTGAAGACAAAGGATCTAAACATAAAAATGGCCAACTAGGGTTGGTAGTTATGACCAACTTAACCGTAAATAGATTTGAAAAATTTAGGGCGTATGATCGGAACTTTATTAAAACAAGTGTCACCGTCGGGGACAAGAAGTTAGATGTGTTTTCAATTCACCTAAACCATGCGAGTGAAGAAAAAAGAGCAAAAGAAACCCAAAAAATTCTTGATTTGGTTAAGATAAACTCTCCAACAATAATAACTGGCGACTTTAATACGATTGATAAAGATGATTTGGTAGATACTAGGAAAATGACAGATCACCCAATAATTAAAGTAGGGTCAATTATTAAAAAGTCGCGGCCAATAATTGTGGGAATGTACCCGGCAACGATCACTCAAAAGTTTGTAGAGGCAAGACTAACAGATTTTGGAAAAGACAGGGGTAACACCTTTCCTACATTTAGAGTTCCCCTGGTTTTAAAAAGGCCAGCTGCCCGGCTCGATTATGCTTTTGGAAGCAAAGAAGTAAAACTACTAAGCTTTAAAGTATTAAGAGATAAAAAGTTTGAAAAGTTATCGGACCATTATCCGATTTTGGTAGAAATAAACCTATAATTTATTTTGGATTAGAGACATGGTAGAATCGGCGAAATGGAGCTAAACGAGCATATGTTAAGTAGGGTTGTAGGTATTCAAGATGAAAATAGCGGTCTTGCGGGACTAAAATATATCAACAGTACTCAGAAAAGAGGGCTTGATTGGGCGATAGCAGCAGCTGCCAGCGCCGGAACTCTACCTATTGTGGCATTAATT
>JBAYFX010000055.1:0-2691 GCA_041666965.1 Candidatus Shapirobacteria bacterium | reverse complement strand
TGTCACCGGTGGGGGAGCTACTTTTAAACACCGGTTACTTCCACTACACTCCAGTTCTTCTCCGCACTTTGGTTCACTAGTACAACACTCCTCCATTACCCCACCGCAATTTGGAGCTGTCGTAATGGAAACACTTGGGCTTATAGTTGGAGAAATACTTGGTTCATTGTTTGTGTCACCGGAAATTACTTGACTAAGATTAATTTGTCTAAAACCTTTGCCAAAATTATCACTGACCATCATCACTTTATTTCCATTACTTAAGTTCTTTAAATACACACTTCCGTTCTCAACACTGGCTTGTAATTTTATTACCACTCCATCTCTGGGGTAGTAATTGTAAATTGACGAAATTTTTGCTTGATCAAAAAACACATATGCTATTAATTCTTCTACGTTCCCTTCTTGTCCAATTAGTAAAATCTGACCCTCTTTCAAGAAAACTGGAAAATCATACCTGTCCCCTCCGTCTAAATTAGGCATTGTGTAATTAACGTATCCTCTGGAAATAACTTTTCCTTTAGTATTTGTCTGGCCAATTAAAGGTAACCACTTGCCTTCCGGGAAATATATTTTTTGTGTTTCCGAATTATTAAACACTGGTCTAATCAATAAGGCGTTACCGAACATAAATTCATCCCTTGGGTTATCGTTATCACTCACTCCACTTAAATAACTATATTGTTTGTATACCTCTTCATCTTGTGGGTAGTCAATAAATAATGGTTTCATCGGTTGTGGTATTCCATTAACATATGTATTTTTTGCTTGGTCATAAGCATACTGCTGTAATCGCTGTCTTAATCTCATGAAATAAGCCACCACCGATTGTTTGTTTACATCGTCACTACCGTTACTGTTTTTTAAATGCCAATACCCCGCCGAATGTAGAGTAACCGGGTAAAACGTAATTAACTGGCTAATTCTAGTTAAGGCAAGTGCTTGTGCTGGATCGGTAATGTCTTTCCCGTTTTTATAACCAAACCCCAGTTCTACAAAGTTCATTGTGTTGGTATACCCTGATGATGTCCTGGTTAGAGCCGAATCCACATATTGTTTAAATCTAAATGGAGTTAAGCTGGTGTGACTTATAGTATTAAGTATTCCGTCATTTTCCTGGCCGTCCGATCCTTGAGAAAACCAGTCATTATTAGTAAATATTATTGAATCCTTTCCCAATCCATCAGCATAAGTCTTAAAAATCTTTGTTGAATAGTCATCGGCAATGTTAATGGTAGAAGGTTTTAAGTTTGGATATTTGGTAATGTTGGCGCTATAAAACGCCCTTTGGTCGCTAATGCTCATATCGTCATGTTTTATACCTTTAAAGCCCCCGTAGTTCTCTTTTAACAACTTTACCCAAGTTTCGGTATTATTCTCATCATAGGTATTTAACAATAAGTGGGGGACACCGTTACTGGCGTAAAAAGCTCCGTTGTTACCATTTTTGTCTTTCAAATATATGTCACCCAAGTACGCTTTATCGCGGAAAAGTTGACTAATTCTGTCAATATTATTGTAACTGTCATTACCCATTTGAATTCTTTGACGCATGCCAATAACCGGAAAAGCACCCCACTGGTTAATCAATTCAGAGTAAAAATTATTAATTCCGGATAATCCGCCATACCTGGCATCGTTTACCATCAGGCTATCAGTTGCGGGTAATCCTGTTTCTGCGCCCGAACAACCAACTACGCTACCCGTATCATTTACTAACCCCGGAACTTGCCAGTAGCCCGATCCCATGGTTACTGTTGATAATGCTACTCCGTCTTTTTTATATCGCTCAAGAGCCTCTAGAATCTTATTTTTATCTGCCCAGCATTCATATTCCATATATGTTTCCCAGTTGTTACCAAAAGCAACATAACTTGGATCTTTAAAATACTGGCCTTTACTTTTTAAATATCTGTTAAGCGTCCCATAGGCTTCGGCAATTGTGTTCTTTTTAATTATAATCATGTCCGCCGGACTACCTTCCGGGTATTTGGGGTGTTTTTTCATCACCATACACGTGTTTCCAACCGGACAGCCGCTTTCCCCGTTTCTCGTCAACCTTAATATTTTCACTTCAGGCTGAAAATATGCCAATATCATCCCTTTGGAGGGTAAAACAAAAATTGGTGTTCGCAGTCTGAATGATCCATGAGCCCATTGATCGTAAACCGTACCGTCTTTTTTCTTGGCTGCATAATGACCAAATGAAAAACTGGTATCAAGAAAATCCTCAATTTCTACTTGGTCAACGGCACTTTGCATGCCCAGTCCGAAAATATGGTTAACTTTTTCTGGAATCCTAACTTCGTATTTATCAGGTTCACACCCTTCAAATCCAGGAGTACAGGAAAACTGGTTTTGGTTTCTTTTTAATACATACAGCCCACTTTCCGGTGTGGTAATCGATAGATCTCCCTCTCCTCCGCTCCCGTAAATTACTTGAGCACCTATCAAATTGTTTATTTCTCCCAAAGTGGTCGCTTTTGCTTCAACTGCTAGACAGCAAAACATCACTATTAACAAAACTAACTTATTTTTCATTAATGACGCATCTACCTTAATTATCTAATAATTTATCTTACCCTATTTTTATTGCTTAACGTACTCTGTTTTCCAAATCCCCAAGTCCTCCAAATCCACCTTCCCATCTCCGTTGAAATCCGCACTTACCCCATTCTGCCCCGCAAACTC
>JBAYFX010000054.1:0-2857 GCA_041666965.1 Candidatus Shapirobacteria bacterium | reverse complement strand
TGGAAGTGGGAACACGGGTTGGTGTAGCCGTGGGCTTAAAGGTGGGAGTAGAGGTTGGAGCGGGGGCGGTAGGGCAACCAATTGGGGGAATACAACCTAAGTTTACATACTTATTTCCATAGCAGCAGGTGTCGGCATAAACGGCACAACCCCCAGGGTGGGTTCCGGGGTTACAAACACGAGTAGGGGTTGGGGTAGGAGTAGGAGAACCGGCCAGACAAAGACCATTGAGGCAAGTTAGTCCTGAATCACGACAATCAGTCCGATTGACCCAATTACCAGCAGAATCACACTGGCAAGCAATTTGTGACTGAGGACCACAGCCGTGAAGAATCCAATTAGTCCATGAGCCACAGCCACCACAGGCTTGAGCAAAAGCGTTTTTAGGGAATGAAAATAAGGCCAGGAGAATAAAAAATAAACGTAGAGCAAGGGTACCCACAAATTAGTTTAGCAATAAACTAACTTACTTTTGGAAAGATCCGACAAACTCAAGTTTATTCATAACTACTACTAGTGTAGTATACTGGATTATGAAAGTTAAAAACATCGTAACTAACTTGGAAATTGAGGGGATGCACTGTGCCAGTTGCGCCTCACTTGTAGAAAAAACACTAAAGGAAGTTCCCGGCGTCAGTGAGGTTAATGTTAATTTGGCAACCGAAAAGGCGAGGATAAAATTTGACCCGGCACAAGCCGGGGTTGAAGAATTGATGGCGGGCGTAAAGCGAGCTGGATATGGGGCAACACTACCTGGTGAAAATGTGGTTAATCAAAAGGAAAAACGAAAACAGGAAACTAACAATTGGTTAAGAAAGTTTGTAATTGGCGCGGTCCTAAGCTTACCTATGGCTATATTTATGGTATATGACCTGACTGGTTTGGTTGCTTACAAAACAACGGTTATGCCGTGGGCGGGAATAATTTCTATGATTTTGACAATACCCGTTTTGGTTTACGTTGGGTCCAGCTTTTTTGCGGGAGCTTGGTCGGCGTTAAAAATGCGAACGTTTTCCATGGACTCACTGATTGCTATTGGCAGTAGTACAGCGTTTATTTATAGTGGTTATGAGTTGATTAAACATTATGTTCAAACTGGTTGGTTTGTTGGACTCAATGGCCAAATGATTCCAAATTTATATTTTGAGGTGGCGGCGTTTTTGGTTACTTTTGTGACACTGGGAAAATACTTGGAGGCGAAAGCTAAGGGGAAAACATCAGAGGCAGTGGAAAAACTGACGGGGCTAGCCCCCAAAACTGCCCGGGTAAAACGGGAGGGGAAAGAAATTGAAATTCCCATAAAAGAGGTAGTAGTTGGCGACATTATTGGAGTTCGGCCCGGAGAAAGGATACCGGTGGACGGTGAGGTAATAAACGGTTATTCGGCAGTTGATGAATCGATTCTGACTGGGGAATCACTGCCGGTTGAAAAACAAATCGGGTCAAAAGTTTACACGGCGTCAATAAACACTACCGGATCATTTGAATTTAGAACAACTAAAATCGGAGCTAACACAGCGCTCGCACAAATTGTGAAGTTAATAGAAGACGCACAAGGCACTAAAGCCCCGATACAGGCGGCGGCTGATAAAATTTCTTCCATATTTGTACCGGTAGTTATTGGTATTGCCATTTTTACTTTTCTTGTCTGGTATTTTCTTTTAGGAGCAACACTTACCTATTCCCTTTTGACATTTGTCTCCGTGATTGTGATTGCCTGCCCATGCGCTTTAGGACTGGCTACACCAACTTCAATTATGGTAGGAACCGGCAAGGGGGCGGAGCACGGGGTATTGATTAAGGGGGGTGAGCCATTGGAAATGGCTCAAAAAATAAACGCGATGGTGTTTGACAAAACGGGGACTTTAACTAAGGGTAAACCGGTTGTAACTGATTTTGTTAATTACACTCCTAATGATAAGACGATATTTTCAATAATATATTCGATTGAGCAAAAATCAGAACACCCACTGGCTCAAGCCATAACCCACTGGGGACAAAGCAAGGGAGCTAAAAGTTATAAATTGGAAAAATTCAGAGCCATTCCAGGAAAAGGGATAGAGGCGAAGGTTAATGGCCAAAAGTATTTGATGGGTAACCGGTTACTAATGGAGGACAATAAAATACTATTTACAGCTGAGGAAGAGGTGGTAAGACTGGAAAATGAGGGAAAAACAGTAATGATGGTTGCTGACAATAAAAGGGTATTGGGGATAATTGCTGTGGCAGATCAAGTTAAAGAATCCAGTGCTGCAGTGGTAGCTAAATTAACTAAAATGGGAATTGAGGTGTATATGATGACTGGGGATAACCAACATACTGCCCAGGCGATTGCCCACCAGGTTGGCATTACCAAAGTATTGGCCCAAGTATTACCTCAGAATAAGGTGGAGGAGATTAAAAAACTTCAAGATATTGGTTTTAGAGTTGCCATGGTGGGTGACGGAATAAATGACGCGCCAGCTTTAACGCAAGCTGATTTAGGAATTGCCATGGCTAGTGGAGCGGACGTGGCTATGGAAGCCGGAAATGTGGTGATTATGAACAATGACTTAAAGGGGGTACTGATAGCTCTCGAGCTATCGAGTGAAACGGTGGGAAAAATTAGAGAAAACTTGTTTTTTGCCCTGTTTTACAACGTGTTGGGGATACCGATAGCGGCCAGGGCACTAGTTGGATTTGGTTTAGTTTTAAAACCAGAACTGGCTGGACTAGCCATGGCTTTATCTTCGGTGTCTGTGGTAATCAATTCGCTAACATTAAAGTATTTTAAGCCGGGGAAAACTAATTGGATTTCTAGACTGGCGCCAATTGCAATGGTAAGCATATTTTTGTTAATTTTTATTGAATTTGCCCG
>JBAYFX010000053.1:0-2912 GCA_041666965.1 Candidatus Shapirobacteria bacterium | reverse complement strand
TTCCACCCCTCGCCCAACTTTTACTTCAATACCAACCGCAACACCCATCCCCACTCGAGCACCCACCTTAACGTTTACTCCCACGCCTACGCCAACCCCCACTCATACGTTTATTCCCACAACAACACGCTCTCCCACCGCAACACTTTTTGTGTCCCCAACTCCATCTCCAACCGTCACTCCCGCACCTTCTCCAACTCCCTATCCTACAATTACACCTTTTCCAACCGCTACTTCCACTCCCACCCTAACCCCCTCGCCAACTCCCTCACCTCCCTCCATACCTACTCCAACCCCAGACATTTTTTGCCCACCTATTGGTTCTTCCCCGGCTATTCGTACTGCCCTTGGGTGTATTCCGGTCGAATTAAACTCTTTTATGGCTTGGTTGTTGTCAAATATTTTTGGCATTGCCGGAGCCATTTCATTTTTACGTATTGTTCAGGGGTTCATTGGAATTTCCACTTCCAAAGGAAATGTGGAAAAATTTGAAATTTCCCGTGACCGAATTAATGCCGCCATCCTGGGCCTGGTTATTGTAATATTCTCCCTCTTTCTGCTTCGCCTTTTCGCTGTTGGAATTCTTCGTCTGCCTGGCTTAAACTAACCCATGTCCGACGCTTACTCGCAAATTGTCAACACTCTTACTACGTTCAGAAATCCCTCAAAAATTGAGATATTTAAACGTTTTTTCAAAACCGGCCCGGGCCAGTACGGAGAGGGGGATCAGTTTTATGGTTTAACCAACCCCCAGGTACATATGGTTGAGTCCCAGTTTTGGAAACAAGCCAATTTAAGCGACATCCAAAAACTTTTGAATCATCCGGTACACGAATTCCGCTGTGTTGCCCTGCTTATTATGACTCGTCAATTTGCCAAAGCAAGCCCCGGCCTTCAGCAACAAATTTATAATCTATATTTGGCCAATACCACGCAAATTAATAATTGGGATTTAGTTGACCTGTCAGCCCCAAAAGTCGTCGGTCTGTATTTGCTTGATAAACCGCGAGATATTTTGTATGACCTAGCCATTTCCAACCTTCTTTGGGATCGTCGTATCAGCATTATTTCAACCTTTGCTTTTATTCGCCAGAGTCAGTATAAAGACACCCTCGAAATTTCCAAAATTCTTCTTTCCGATAAGCAGGACTTAATTCACAAAGCTGTCGGTTGGATGCTCCGCGAAATTGGTAAAAGAGACCTAAAAACCTTAACTGATTTTCTCGATGTTTATGCCACCAAGCTCCCTCGTACTGCTTTGCGTTATGCCATTGAAAAGTTCCCCGAAACCCAGCGTCAACACTATCTTAAATTAAAGACTTAACCGGCTCCTCCGCCGCCACCGCCGCCACCGCCGCCACCGCCCCCAGATGATCCACCGCTAGATCCTACGCCCGATGCCCCATAACTTGATGTAGCTGCCCGGCTAACACTGTTAATAGCGTCACCAATTGAATTTATACTGTTACTTAAGTCAGCTAAACCTGCGTTAAGGTTGGTGCTACTTCCACCCCAGTAGTTAACCAGTTGAGCCTGTTGATCGGCGGGAATGTTAATTGGAAGTTGCGACAGTGTTTTTACCGACACTCCCAATACTGTGCCGTAAACCAAATACTTTTCCCAAAGAATAACCGAGTCAATCGGATCTTTTGTGGTTTGGCTGTACTCTTTGAGGTGTTTCTGAAAGCCAATCCATTTCCCCGTTTCCTCGGCTCCTTTTTGTGTTCTTTTTTGCCCCAAACCCGACATTATTCCCCCGATTATTATTGACACCAGTGCCACCAAGAAATTGATTATGATTGGCGCATAAATTATTGGATTGGAAAAAAATAATTCAGTGGTTGCCTTAACGCTCTGTTTCATAAAAATCACAAAAATAGTCACAAGTAATACCAATATTAAGATTGACCTAGCATTAATATACTTATCCTTCATTTTGTTGCCACTTTCTTCAAAATATCCCTCACTCAGGTTCTCTTTTAATGTCGCGTTTGGTAACTTAGTTAAAAAATAACTTCGGGCTGTGGTCGGATGCTTCTTAAACCAATCACTTATTTTTGATAACTCAATTTCTCCTCTCTCTTCTTCAATTTTTTTAAGTAGCTCTATTGTGATTTGTTGAATTCCTGATGGTTCTTTTTTAGCCTCGCTAGTACTTTTCAAAAAGTACTTATAGTCCTTAAATAAAAATCCTTCCTTTTGTTCCGAGCGGGATATTTTATAAAACTTGTCAGCAATTAGTGACAAAATTGTGGCTGTAAACGCTTTGGGCTGAAGTTGTTCTTGCCCGCTAAGTAACTGCTCAACTTGCGCCGGGTCAATCTCACTTGGTGGCTCCCACCATCGTCCAGACAAGCTCGCGCTTGGAATGGGTAAATCTTTTCCATATTTAATAAATTTAGCCACTGACTTAAAAGTCCCTTTAACTTGATAAATTAACCCCACTAGTCCCAAACCCAACCATAACCAAGTTAACGCCGTCGCTTGGGTCTTTTTGTTTTTTGTCACCTCAATAAACCCATTCTCCTCCTCAATAATTTCTGTTCTCGTTTTACTCCCCATTGCTCCAGCGTTAAAAGTCTCTTTGGGAACTATTATCCTCCCTTCAAAAAACACTTTCTCTGAAAGACTCGGGCTTTCCATTACTACTTCGTAAGCGCTGACAATCGATACTCTGCCGTTTAGTGGCCCGTGCATCCATGCCCTTATTTGGTCACCATCAATTCCCGGAGGCAACATAAATTTAACCGTTATATTTTTCTGGTCAAGTTCCCACTCGTCTCCCACTACCTGCCAATAAATTTCGGCATTATCCGGGTTTAGTGTTACCGCATTAACAACCACATAACTAATGTCAAAAGTTTGAATCTCGTTTGTTGCCGTGTAATACCACTTAATGTAATATCTGTTTC
>JBAYFX010000052.1:0-3168 GCA_041666965.1 Candidatus Shapirobacteria bacterium | reverse complement strand
GACCTTTTTGTTGGTTGCGGGGCCAGGGGTTGAACCTGGTCTGTGAGATTATGAGCCTCACGTGCAGCCGTACACTACCCCGCATGCTTTGTGACTAACGCGCCATTTTACCATACCCACCATCCTCAAACAACCGCCACCATTGGCTTATTTTTGACCCTTTTATTTCTCCAGTCTGGCTTTCTTTCACTTTTTCCGGCATTTCCGGCAATATTAAGTTATAATCATTAGGTTCCCGCCAGCCTGTGTTTCGCTTTAATAATATTTCCTGGCTCCCGGGCTCTTTTAAGCTCGATAATTCTCTCTTAAGTCTGCCGTTTTCCTCCGACAGGTCCCAATATTGTTTCTCAAACGTAGCTACGATCTTTTTAGCTTTGGTTATGGCTTGCCATTGTTTCCAGGTGTTTAACCATACCAGAAGAGTCAAAAACATCATCACTACCGTAATTGGTACTCCCTTAATCTTTTCCCAATATGCTTGTTTGTGCTTTGTCCTCATTTGTGCTAATATAAGACACTATTTAATAAAATTTAACATGTTAATCACTGACGCCCTAACTTCATTTGCCGCCGACCTTTCAACTCGGGGGAAATCAAGCAACACCATCGTCGCCTATAAGGGCGATATTAATCAGTTTATCGCTTTTCTTAATCGATTATCAAAGCCTAACACCGTTGAGACTATTACCGGAGTAGATATTGAGGCTTTCAAAAAAGACCTACTCGACAATAACTATACCAGCAAATCAGTTTCCCGCAAACTTAACTCTATTAAAAACTTTTTTTCATTTTTAAAGTCCCAGAATGCTATAACAACTGATCCTTCGGTTGAAATAAAGCAACCAAAATACGAAAATGATGCCCCCAAAATCCTCAAGCCTCTTGAGTACCGTTCTCTGCGTGATGCCGCCCGTAACGATCTTCGAGCTACCGCTATCATTGAATTAATGCTTCAAGCCGGACTTCGTATTAAAGAAATTGAAAACCTTCGCCTTGAAGATGTCAAAGATAATGATATCTTCATCGATAGTTACGAGTCTCACGAAGCCCGTTCCGTTCCCTTAAACAATTCCGCCCGCCAAGCATTAAGACATTACATCGATGAAACCCGTTTTGAATCCAAATCTAAAAACGTATTTGTTACCAAGACCGGTCGCAAACTATTAGCCCGTAATATCCGTTCTTTACTCACTCGTTATTTTGAAAAATCAGACATATCTGATGTTAAAGTTAATGACCTTCGCAATACCTTTATTGTTTATCAGCTCAAAGCCGGAGTGCCAATAGATGTAGTTTCCCAGGTGGTTGGTCACAAGCGTATATCCACTACTGAAAAGTACTTGGAGTTAATCGACGCCAAGGAAGAATCCAGGGGTATTAAGCTTAAAGAGCTTTAATTCACGTACTCCGTTTTCCAAATCCCCAAGTCGGTTAAATTCACTACCCCATCTCCGTTAAAGTCACCGCTTTTTCCTACTTTCTCCACGTACTCCGTTTTCCAAATCCCCAAGTCCACCAAGTTGACTGTCCCATCCCGGTTGGCGTCCCCCGGAATCTTACTACAAACCGGAAAAGTCAGAATTATTCCTTTTACATATCGGCCAATTAGTAAACTGTCCATTACGTTCACTTCTTTATCTGCGTTAACATCAGCATTAACTAGTTGCGTTTCTGATAAGTCGATAAGGCCCACATCATATTGCTCTACTAGGTTCGAGTCCTGGGTGGTAATTAAACCATTGTTGTCCACATCGCCGTAACTACCACAAACTAACGGCTTACTTTCAGGTATTGGTATCGGGGTACTAGCTGGAGTGATGGTTGGTGGAGTTGTAGGCTCAAGGCCAATAAACCAGGCGCCATTTGGTGGTCCTCCAACCAACCAATTGCAACTTTCCACCTTTCCGTCTACCCCGCCGGGCGGGTAATTAACCCAGCAGCTTCTCGGTCCGTCGCCATTGTATTGGCACAGCGGTGCCTTAAACGACATGTGCAAATCACACCATTCGAGGCATTCTTTCCAATTGCTCACATCTCGGTCAACTCTTTTATACATTCCTCCGTGGTTTGGGCACCAATCCCAACCGTCGCGATGTGATGTTGGCGTGCTGGCTATCGCCTTGTCCCAATCACTTAAGTATTCCCACCAGTTGTTAAGCACCCCCTCCGTTACCCCAGTACTTTTTGGCAAGTGGGCCAGCCACCATTTTTTATACCCATAACCATTGCATCCCCATTCTGTACAGTTAATGTTTTCCACCTTACCTGTCAAATTAGGGTAGTTAACCCAGTCATTACAATTAGTGTTCATATATCGTGGGTTACCCCAGTCATATCCCCCCTGGCAGTTAAATGGGCAGTGTACATTTCCGCAGCCGTAGTACTCTCTTTGTTCATTTTCCACAAAGTTATAAGTAAATTTATCAAAAGGGCTCTTACCTCTTTTCATATCCCATCCACCAAACAGCCTTATCATTGTTCCCTCAAATCGGTGACCCAAATCTTCAAGCATATTATCTACTCCCACATGGTACGAAAACCCCATAATATTAAGCTTTTTATTACAGTTTGTTCCTCCAATCGCCCCCCCGTTGGTTCCGAAAGCGCCCGGTCCCGCCATGGTTGACTCCATATATCCAAACCATGGTCCACCCCAGAGCCATAACTCATCAATTTCGCCTGAGTTCACCCTCTCGCATACTCCGTATTCGGCAATTACTTTTTGGTAATCCATTTCGTCGGGACTGTGGCATCTTGACCCTCCGCTAGCGTTGCAGTCTAAATAAGCTTCATCAGTGTATTTAAAACCGTCAGTTTTTATGGGAAACGCGTCCAAAACCTGTCGTTCTTTTATCTCGTAACGCAAGTATCCTCCGCTTGCCTCCGTTATGTCATTAACATATTTCTCTTCAAGTGTTAGAGGGTCATTCCACCCCAAAACTTCAGTTAGTTTTTTATTTCCCCGGCTTTCAATGATTGGGTTAAAGTCTAAAACCAACACTTTTTTGGTTACATTTTCTATTGCTGCTGTCTCGGTTGGTACCAACAAGAAAAGTAAAGCAAATATTACCCACCCCAATTTCATAATTTATCTTACCCTATTTTTATTGCTTAACGTACTCTGTTTTCCAAATCCCCAAGTCCTCCAAATCCACCTTCCCATCTCCG
>JBAYFX010000051.1:0-3220 GCA_041666965.1 Candidatus Shapirobacteria bacterium | reverse complement strand
TGTCGTTGAAAAACATTAACCCGTCCCCTATTTGGTAAAAGCGCAAGAACAGGAAAAGCGAAGCAATTAGAATGGCAATTAGCAGTTTAACTTTGGTCACAGTTAGTGTGATTATAGTATAAAAATAAGTTATGATTGGGTGATGTACAGATTGGTGGTAAAAATAATTTTGGTTACTTTCTTGGTGGCGGAAGGGATACTGTTAACTTTTGGCTTACCGCCATTTCAGAAGTTTGATGAAGTAGCACATTGGCAAAGAGCAGTTGCTTTAAGCAGGGGTCAGTTATTTTGTAAAAATGAGCATTTTGTAATACCTACGGTTCAAAGAGACCTAGCCTTAAATTACAATTTTACACAGGTGTTAGAGGGGAACTTGAAATTTCCATCTCAATTATTAGAATGGGGCAAAAGGTGGACAAAAAAAGAATTGAGCGAGATGTCAGAAATAGAAAAATGTGAATTAAATTTTCTGGGGTATATACCTAACTCATTGGGTATTGTTCTTGCCTCCCCTACTCGCAACCCTTTGATTATGTTTTACAGCGCTCGGATATTTGGATTTATATTTTTTGGCTTAGTACTCTGGTGGACACTTAGGCGCACTTTGGAAAAATTTCATCCATTAATTTGGTTTTACAGTCTCATGCCCATGATTGTTCACCAAGTAACAGTGGTGTCGTATGACGTGGTGATATTGTCGCTCGTTTTGCCTCTAACTTCATTGTTACTTAAAAAACTGGACAATGGAGTGTTAGTTAAAAAAGACTGGCTGCTCGTGTGGGGGATAATTGCGGTATTGGGAATTGTGAAATATGTCTATTTACCCCTGATTTTAATATTTTTAGTGTTGGAGTGGGACTGGAGTAAAACCGCAGAGTGGAAGAAAAAGTTTTTGGTCAAAAGTTTTTTAGGGTTACTAATTTTGTTTGGACTTGTTGGGGTAATGTTTACTGTTGGCAAGGGAGAAATGTTTTACCCGATTTTTATTAACCCAAAAATCCAGTTAAGTTTAATTATTGGTGACCCGATGTATTTTGCCCAGGTACTACTAAATACATTTAACGAAAAATGGCTGCTTCATATTCAGGAAATGGTCGGGATAATGGGTTGGAAAAATGTACCCTTAAACAATAATCTGGTACTGATAATAATGAGTGTGGCGGCAATATGGGTTGGCCAGAAATTATCAAAAAGCTTGAAGAAAGTTGAAAGCTGGAAAGTAGTATTTGGTTTGTTGGTGTTGGCAGGGATAATTAAGTTGACCACAATTATTATGTATTTTATTTGGAGTGTTCCGGGAAACAGGGTGGTTGAAGGAATTCAGGGGCGGTATTGGTTACCATTAGTGCCGTTTGGAATTATTTTTATATCAATTCTAGTTAACAATCTGAAAGATGTTTATTGGGCCAGAGTTGGAGTACTTGGGGTTATTTTTGTAATGGGATTAAACAGTGTGTGGGGTACTTTAAACGAACGTTATTGGGACTGGTCGGGTGACTGGCTAAACGGGAGCGTGGTACGAGCTAAGTCGGCCTCAGAGATGGTCGGAGAACAAAGTGGCGTTGAGGTTAATAAGCAAACGGAGTGGATAGGGACAAGCGGAGGTAGCAGGGTATCAGGAGTTGCCATTGAGTTACTAAACCGGGGTAAGTCGATAATTGTGCCCTACAAATATGAAGTTAAAGACCAGAATTGTCAAAGGGTTTTGGCTAAGGGTTACCTGGATCCGTGGCAGATTCAGGATAACCGGCAAACGATAGTTAAGTTTAAGCCGGTGAGGGCACCGGACAACAAACTGTGTTTGAGTTTGACTCCCCTACCCTTAAAGGGTGACGGGTACCAGGACAGGCTAACGGTTAAAACAAGTAACAACTTACCTGATTTTATTTGGTTATATTACTAAAGTGAATACAGCAATAATTGTTCCGGTATATAACGAAGGCAATCGGGCAGTTGAAACCATAAACAAAGTGTTAAAAAGACACAAAAGTGAAGTGGTGATTATCAATGATGGGTCGACTGACAATTCTTATAAATTGCTTAGAAATGAATACAGGAATGTTGACCGGGTTACAGTACTTAATCATGTAATTAATTTGGGAAAAGGGGCGGCCATGAAAACTGGAGCCGAATATGCTTTTAATAATGAAGCTGAGGCAGTCTTGTTTTTAGATGCGGATGGGCAACACAATCCAAAATATATTTCAAGATTTAAGCGTTATCTTAAAGAATATCCAATGGTGTTTGGCTACAGATTGTTAAATAAAAAAATGCCTTTTATTCGTAAATGGGGAAATATAGCCGCAGCTAATTTAATAAAAGTACTTTTTGGAATTAAGAAAAAAGATTTATTGTCCGGGTATTTAGGTTTTAGAAAAGAAGTTTATGAACAAATTAAATGGGGGTCTCCTCGATACGGAATTGAAACTGAAATGGCTACGCGCGTGGGGAAAAATAAAATACCCTTTAAGGAAATAAAGATTGATACAATTTACATTGACAAGTACAAAGGGGTAACCATTTTGGACGCTTTAAAAATCTTGGTTCAAATCCCCTTTTGGTATTTTTCCAAATGAATATTTTAGGGGTACAACTAGTTTTAATTGCTTTTGGTTTGTTTATGATTTACGTGCTTTTTTTGCATTGGAAAAAGAAAAACGTAAGTAATAAATTTTTTGGAATGTGGCTGGTGGTGTGGTTAATGTATGGGTATTTTTCGATTTTTCCCCAACAGCTACAGCCATTACTGAAGGAGCTCTTTATAGTGAGAGTAATGGACTTGGGTATGATTGTTGCTTTTATGATATTGGGTTATGTAACGGTGGAAAATAATATTAAGATTAGGAATCAAGATAGAATAATTGAAAAAATGGTTAGAAGTTTAGCAGTAAAAAACAAATGAAAATAGTATTTATTAATGCTCCTTACGGGGAAAATTTTGTTAGATCGGCCAGATGGGCAGCTAAAAGTCGAGGAAGGGTACAGAGACATCCGGAAAATGCTTTAATTGCTCTTTCAGTTTTAAGAGAGGCTGGACATGAGATAAAGTTTATAGAAGGAGCAGCTAGAAATTTAATTGAAGCAGAAATATTAAAAGAAGTTGCGGAGTTTAAGCCAGACATGGCCATTGTTCATTCAACTACTCCAAGTATATATAATGATTTAGGTTATGTAGCTAAAGTAAAAGAGATTGATAAAAATATAATAACGGTAATGGTTG
>JBAYFX010000050.1:0-3647 GCA_041666965.1 Candidatus Shapirobacteria bacterium | reverse complement strand
CCAGCAGTGTTTTACCCACCCCCGCCGAGCCAATCAGCAATACACCCTTCGGTGCTCTTGCCCCCATTTTGCGGTATTTTTCCGGGTTTTTCAAAAAGTCCACCACTTCTTCCAAATCCCGCTTAGCCTCGGTTACCCCGGCCACGTCGGCAAATGTCGTACTTTGTTTGCCTTTAACAAATATTCTGGCGTTCGATTTCCCAAAACCAAATACTCCCCCCCCCGGTCCCCCGGCGCCCTGTCTGGCCATAAATAACCATAAAATTAATAGTACTGGCCCAATAGTTAGTACCAAGCTCATAATATCCCAAAATGCCCGCCAACCGTCACGGTTCTCCACCTTAAGATTTACTTTTTCTACATTTATGCCTTCCCGCTGAAGTATTTCGGTAATTGAAGTTGTTGGTTCTTTTGAGGTCACCAATATTTTTTCTTGCCCCTTAACCTTAATCATTATTTCGTTAGCCATTACCGTCACCTCTGTGGCTTGTCCGCTTTTTATTGTTTGAACCGCACTCGATAATGACACTCTCTCAATCGTTTCCGGAACTAACATTTGTCTTAAAGCCGACAGTCCCCAAAACACCAAAATCCCGTAAATTAGGGCGCGGGCTATCTGGTTTGGACCAACCTCTATCCGCTTAATCTTCACTCCCGGAGGTAAGTTTTTCATCCATTCCTCGGAAGGTATCTCATTTTTGGTCTTATATTTTTTAGGTACGCCCCCGTTCTTCTTAGATGGAGTCTGTTTAAAAGAAGTCACGTTTCGGCGCCACCATTCCCGTAAATTCACACTCAATTATACCACCATTTAAGCTTAAACTTACCTTGATTTTTCCGTCTCAATTGTGTAATTAACTTCTTATTATCACTCCCGCTTAACAAGTAGTAGTTTTATTATTTACCTTTCGTCCTAGGGCTCAACCCACAAATTCTCTTAACTTCTATCATTCCAACTTGGTAATGTATCAGCTATTTGTTCAAATTTTATTCCCCCTTCCGCTTTCCCTTCACGTAATTTTATGGGTAAAACCTCCCCCTTCCCGGCCGCCCTCAACAACTCAAGTAATAGCTCGTCGCATCCCGAAAAAACCGGCTCATCATCATATATTGACATCCAACTTTTAACTCTTACCCCCGGCATACCCGCTTCATCAATTTCCATGTCACTAACCTCTCTTAATTCAACCCCTTCCCTACCGTCTTCAACTAAATCCGTTACCCAAGCGTAAGTACCGGGCAGCCATCTCATTCGAGCCACCATTTCTTTATCTGTCTCTATGGGTCTGGCCTCTTCCTCTGGTTTTTCAATTAAAAATTTCGGCGCATCGAATTCCACCTCAACCATATTCAACATCTCGATTTCCTTTTCAAAGTATTCTCTGTGTCCAAAATAATATCTAGCACACCACTCATAATAAGCCTCAACCTTGCTCGGTATGTCTTCGACAGTCCTGCCAAAAGGCAATTTTGTAACCGCGCCTACAATCGGTTTATCTACCCCCTCCATCTGGTTTAATGTAGCCAGCAAACCTAGCACATATTGGCCTACCGTCTCCCCACTGCTCAAAAGGGTTTGTGGCGCCACCTTTAGGGGTAAAGCCACCGTCTCTGCCATCAACCTATAGTCCATAAATAACCCCACAACTTCGGCTCTATTAAGATTATTCCTGTCAGCCCTAACATGCCCCCCCTGACCAACTAAATCTACATCTACCACCTGTCTTACTTCAGGTTCCCAAGCAAACAATTTCAATCTTTCTGCTCCCAAAGTCGCTTCTCTTCCGCGGGTTGTCACTCGTTGATAGCGGTAATCATTTTCACTGGCTAATTCGGGATAATATAACTCACCCAATTCTGGTTCATCGGCCATCATTCTTGCTCTGGTTCCCCCAAAACCCCATCTTTCTTCACAAGTCTTCAAAAAGGTAGTTTTCCCAGCCGCTACTTGTCCCACAATTGTAACGGCCAAACGCTCTCTAGCAGCTAATTCTAACTGTTTACGCATATCGTTTTCACCTTCAATGTCCCACATCTCTTTTGCTAAAGCCCTAACTTCTTCACCATAATATTTTTCAAAAAAAGATCGAAGATATGGGGCTTGGGGGTCGTAAGGGTTCCGTTTTTGCGGGTTCATTCGTGGGTTAAAAGCGATAAAACCAATTAGCCTAATACTCTCTTTCATTGTTTCGTCAGGGAAATCAAAATTCTTTGAACTACCAAGGTAGTCTGCCATCTGTGCTTGAGTATTAATATTCCATAAATTACCTCTTGGGTCAGCCATTATATTAGTTAATCTTATGTCGTCCACTATATTAAACAAAAAACTAGGCACACCCTGCACCTCGCTCCCGCCAAAAAACGGAGAAAAAACCCTAGCTTCTTTGTAACCCATCGCTATATTATAAACAAACTACAACACAATAGAACATATTTACTTACAACCTAGCGCCCATCCGCCTTTGTCAGAAGTCCGAAAGCCTACGCATAAAACTCTCAGTTCTGTCATTCTTATTACCTCTCCCTGTCAAAAAAGGGGTTAGGGGGTGGGTTTAATTCTTTTCTCCCATATCAAAACAAATTACTCTTGGTCAGTTTTCAAATGCCTTCTTATACTATCCTCTAACTGACTTAAATTAACCTCGCTAAATTCAGTGGTATCTACCTTTACCAATTCCCCACCAACATCTAAAGGCTCACACCTTCCCATTAAGAGCGAGCTCCTAAACTTTTCATAATTTAAATGATCACAATGACCAGGGTGCCTTTCCCCGGACTCAGACCGCTTTTTAAATCTTTGAAACAAAATATCTCCTTTCGCCTTAAAAAGAATCTGTAATATGTCAAATTTGTATTTCTTTTGTAGCTCCAGAATTTTGGCGTTGTCATACTTGGGATTAAAATTAGTCTCTACAACAGCCGAACTTCCACCCTTCAACAATTCCTCGATTTCATAATAAAAAATCGAATAAGCAGCTGCCCCGACTTTCAGCGACCAATCTCTGTCTTTAACTCCAAAATGATCAAATAAAATGTCTTTTATCCGGTCTCTTGAAAAAAGAGTTAACCCAACTTTCTCGGCCAATTGTTTCCCAATTGTTGATTTGCCGGTACAAGATAATCCCGTAATTATTACTAACAACACCAATAAATTTTACCACCACAATACTTACAGTTTTCTCCGCATTATCCCCGATTTATTCCCGCACTGATTTTGATTATTTCCTCTCGGTTATCATTTTCTGCCGATTCTACAACAAACTTTTTTCCACACACCACGCACTTGTAACTAATTTTGTACCCCACTCCCTTAGTTTGCACTCCCACCGGCTCCATCAAACCTTGACATTGACTAGCCCTATCGCCGGGTGTTACCTCATCCATATGTTTCCCCCACAGGCATTTTGGGCAGTGGTCAGTATAACCGTTACCTTCCACCATTACCCCGCACACCTCACACCTAAAATTTTCAATCTTTCTTATAAACCCCATGCCTCATTTTACCAACTGAACAACTCTCAACAAACAAGCGAGACAAGTAGTTTTTTGGGCGCGCAGCGATCCCGGCAAGGCGTAGCACTTGACCGGTAAGTTCGCGAAGCGCAGCGAAGTCCGTCTCAGACGGAAGCACCCAACAAAACGCTTGT
>JBAYFX010000049.1:0-3658 GCA_041666965.1 Candidatus Shapirobacteria bacterium | reverse complement strand
AGCAGGACCGGAAGTAATTTTGAGGTTGACACCCATCTCATTGGCGATAATATGTGCTAGAGTTGTTTTTCCTAAACCTGGTGGACCATAGAGAAGAGTGTGCTCCATAGGCTCTTCGCGAGACTTAGCGGCGGAGATGGCAATCTTTAGCGACTTGACCACTTGTGGCTGGCCTGAGAAGTCGTCCCAGTTGGTTGGCCGTACCGATTCGGATTGATTAATCATTTTCGTAATAATTTTAGAGCAGATTTAATCTGAGAAGAAAGTGATTCTCCGGTATCGATACTACCGATAACCGGAACAATTTCTTGTTTTTGAAAGCCAAGTGACACCAAGGAATCAATTAGTTCCGAGGATCCTTCCATGTTTTTCATATTAACCTCTCCTTTACCAACTTTTGACTTTAGATCGAGAATAATTTTTTGAGCGGTTTTTTTGCCGACTCCGGATATGGCGGTAAAGAAGTTTAGATTACTGCTTTCGATGGCTTGAATAATATTTGGCGAGCCCGTGGCCGAGAATATAGATAGCCCGATTTTGGGACCGACTCCGGAAACGGTTATCAGCATTTCGAAAAGATGAAGGTCTTCGGGAGAGTTAAAGCCAAATAGTGATAGATTGTCTTCCCGCAAATGAGTGTGAATGAATAGTGTGGCTTGGTCTTTTTCCAAAAATGAAATATTCGACGGTATGTTGACGGTAAAGCCGATACCGTTGGCAAATAGAATCACTTTCCCTTTTTCGGCAAACTTAATTTCTCCTTCCAAATATCCAATCATTGACTCATTCTAGCACGACCCCTATCTAACCCGAAAGGCGTGGGTGAGGGCGATGGCCACCGCGTCGGCGGCATCGTCCGGTTTGATCTTGTCTTTGAGATGAAGAATTTTTCCGACCATAAACTCGACTTGACTCTTTTCGGCTTTGCCGTAGCCAGTGAGAGAAGACTTGACCTGAAGTGGAGTGTACTGCTCGATGGGTAGATGGGCCTTTTCCCCAGCCAGTAAGATCACGCCCCTGGCAGCTGCAACGTCGATAGCCGTTTTCGCATTTTTTTCAAAAAATAATGATTCTACAGCGAGGACGTCGGGTTGATGAACTTTGATCAGTTCTTCAACAAATCCGTAAATGTTGACCAATCTTCCCGGGAGTTCAGTATTTTTTTTGGTCTCAAAACAGCCACAATCGGTAAATGAGTAAACCCCCTTTTTGTGGCTAATTATCCCCCACCCCAACCTGCCAATGCCAGGATCGATGCCTAATATCTTCATGATACTTCCATTTTACTCTTCGCTTGTGGTATTATAGGACGCTTAGAACACTAACAACTTAGAGGAGGTCCTCGTGGCGACGAAACTGATATTTTTGGCCTTGGTGTTGGTCTTTTCGATCTTAAACATTATTATCAAGCTTAAGAAGGAAAAGATCTCGACGAAGAGGGTCCTTTCCTTATTGCTGATTCCTGTTATTTTTCCTCTGGGGATGTTTGTTTACGGTTATATTATTTATCCGGCTTCTTTCATTCCCGCCTTTGCTCTTTGGGGATTTAGCTGGAATTTAATGTTTTATGCCGGTGTTTGTATAGTTTTCATGATTATGTTCCAATTGATGGTTACCGGATTGAAATATCGCTCAACGGCAAAGGATTTTACCCCCCAGATTTGGGCGGCAATCAGTCAAGAAGGCTTATGGAAGTCTTCTTTAAAGAGTGGTTTTGGATTGGCCTTATCGACCGGGATCGTTGAGGAAATACTTTTTCGATTTATTATCATTACCGCTCTTTTCCCTTTGATAACTGTACTTGGGGGTGTTTTTAGCCTAAGTGCGATCGTAAGTGCAATTCCACCATGGCTAAGCCTGTGGGCATCTACTTCTGTATCGGCGCCACTTTTTTTGGCGGCACTTGTATCCAATATAATTTTTTGCTTTCTCCATGTATACGAAATCGGTAATCATGGAGTAGTTAACAAAGAGTACTGGTTTAGACCGTTTTATACGTGGTTTCCGAGTTGGGTTTTCTTTCTATTTATGATTAATTTTGGTATTTTGGGAGCCATAATCATTCACTTCGTCTATGATCTCATTGGTTTGGTTTTGGGTTTCTATAGGATTTTTGATTTGATTAATAAAGACATCGCTAGTGGTAATCTGGTTTTGGCCGAAAAAAGCCAGTAAACCTTAACCCCGGGAAACCGGGGTTTTATTTTGAGGCAAGAAAATGGTAAAATGTGAGCGTACTTTGTTGGGTCTTTTGATGGGTCAGTAGCTCAGTCTCAGCCAAAGGCTGATCCGCCTCTGGCGGAGGTTAGAGTAGAGATCGTTAAAATATTTGGGTCAGTAGCTCAGTCGGTTAGAGCACCTGCCTTTTAAGCAGGGTGTCGCGGGTTCGAGTCCCGCCTGACCCACATTTACATATTTTGGCCCCGTCGTCTAGCGGTTAGGACGTCAGGTTTTCATCCTGAATATCGCGGGTTCGAGTCCCGCCGGGGTCACAATGAAAAAAGATTGGCTAGTCCAGTCTTTTTTATTTGTCAAAGGTAGGGAATCGAATGACGGAGCCAGTTTCGTAACGAACCTGCTGAGACATGTCCCGAAGTTCCGCTTAGTTTACGTAGGATTATAGTAAACTAACAATATGCTTTACGAACAACAAGATACTTCGAGTCAGACAACTTTACCGATACTCCCAAACATTCAACCAACTGCGCCCAATACACCTATCTCGCAGGGTTTGTTTCAGAAACCACGAACTAAATTCAACTTATTTTTTGCAGTCGGTCTAATACTTCTCATAGCGCTTTTTATTGGAGGTTGGTGGATGTATCAAAGTTACTATAATGGCGATAAAGGTGTTTTTATAAGTGGGGATAAAGGTGTTTTTATAAGTGGGGAAATATTTGTAAGTTTTAAACCGGAAACAAGTGAACGTGACGCTCGAGCTGTTCTTGAGAAATATCATCTGAAAGTTCCGGAACACTTTTTTCAGGTTAGCGTCTTTTATGTTAATGCCTACGACAATAATCTAGACGCAGCTGTGGTGAAATTAAAAAAAATTGCCTTTGTTAATAAAGCTGTAATAGTAGAAAATTACAGACCTATCGGAAAACCGGTGATCGATGTGATCACTTTCAATCCCATGAGTAGGGATGAAATAAATGCAACACTCAAATCCATTGGAAACCTTTACGTACAGAGCTTCGGGGATTTTGCAGTAATTAAAGTACCTCCTCGAATGGAACAATATTATTCCAAACGGTTAGGAAAAGAGCCTACGGTTGAATATACACAACTTCATTATCAGGGACCCATTTGGTAGAAGTATTTATAAATTGTTATAAAGGGAAAATGAATGACTACGAGTCAGTGCTGTCTGGGATATTTATTATTGACAATTCAACACATTACGATTTTCTAATCTAGTTATAAACCAGATAGGTAAACTGGTGCATTCGGGAATTGCGGGCTCATAATCGTTCCATAGAGTGACCTAAACTCATCCCAAACTTTGTTCGAGTCCAGCAACCGTGGGGTCACAAAATGACGTCCTCCCCGCACAGACTCCGCTACGCTCCGCATTGTACGGGGTTTCCTGACTGTATTCCATTCGAAGACTAACTTACTTGCTTTGGTAGGTCTTCTTTACCCTGCATCTCAATGT
>JBAYFX010000048.1:0-4293 GCA_041666965.1 Candidatus Shapirobacteria bacterium | reverse complement strand
GAAACCAGGGTAATTCCATCGATACTGTAACAATTACACCAAAAGCCTCAGACAATGCTCTAAACTTAGTAGTCTCCAATCTACAACAGGCATTTGGATTCTTAGGAGGATTAAAGAAATGAGTGTAAACATAAAAAGTACCATTATCAAACTAACCAATATTCAAAAGGTGTTTAAGGTTAGATCTCAAGACGTTGGGGTATTGGAAAATATCAACTTAGAAATTAAGGAAAATGACTTCAATATAATTTTTGGACCATCCGGCTGTGGCAAATCAACCCTACTTCACATTATTTTAGGTTTAGAAGCCCCTACATCCGGTAAAATCAGCTTTTTAGGGCGAAATATTTACGATTATTCCGAGGATGACCGTTCCGAGTTCCGGAAACAGCATATTGGTATGATTTATCAGCAGCCGAATTGGATTAAATCGTTAAGTGTTATTGAAAACGTTGCTTTTGCCGCTTCTATTTCTGGTAAAAATAAACTAGTTGCCAACCAGCAAGCCAAGTCTATGCTCGAGCTAGTCGGTATGGCTGCTTGGGCCGATTATTTCCCGACCGAATTGTCTTCCGGCCAACAACAAAAAGTAAGTTTGGCTAGGGCCTTAATTACTAATCCTCAAATTATTATTGCTGATGAACCTACTGGCAACTTGGATTATAAAAGTGGTACCGACTTAATGAATTTATTTGGGGACTTAGTCAAACAGGGCAAAACCGTTATTATGGTCACTCACGACATAAACATGATCGACTACTCAAATGTAGTCATTCAAATTTTTGATGGCAGAATTGTCAAAGTTCACAACTTGAAGCCAGGTAAATCCTCCCAAGTTAAAAAAGCAATCCTAGAAACCATCTATCAGGATAAATCTAGGACAACTAAC
The DNA here is from genome assembly GCA_041666965.1 of Candidatus Shapirobacteria bacterium. Lineage (GTDB taxonomy): Bacteria > Patescibacteriota > Microgenomatia > UBA12405 > UBA12405 > JBAYFX01. Next base: position 3,404 of record JBAYFX010000048.1, on the reverse strand, counting down.
CCCATCATTACTTCTTCTCAGTTAGCTGCTAATCCCAAACCACTAAGTCTGGCTCAAAAATTTACCCACCTTAAAAATAGTCTCCGCTATTCCTGGTCCAGTACTACTCAAGTATTCTCATTTCTCCTGGTTTTGGTGGCATTTTTGGTTCAGCAGTTATTTGATCAACTTTCCAAGTTTAGACTTCTTCCAAAATTATTTTCTCGTTCCCTGAGCACCGTTTCTCAATTCTTCATTGTTCGTGTATTGCCAATTGTTGAGCCTATTCGTACTCAAGCTATTAGTCGGGTTGATCTCATAAGTCTGTCTTTGCAAAATATGAAAGTTAAAAAAACACGTACACTTATTACGGTAGGCGGTATGGCCATTGGTGTAGGATTAATTGTATTTCTGGTATCTGTTGGTTACGGACTAGAAAGAATGGTTGTTTCAAGGGTGGCTCGGTTGGAAGAAATGAGACATATTGATGTCTCTCCGGCAATTTCCACCAATATCCGCATTAATGACCAGAGTTTGGCAAGTTTGAATTCAATTATTAATGTTAATAAAGTTTTGCCGGTTATTGGTGTAGTCGGGAAGGTAAACTTTCAAAATTCTATTACTGATGTTGTCGTCTACGGTGTTATGGCTGATTATTTAAACGAGTCGGCCATCAAACCCATTTTTGGTAAAGTATTTGCTGAAAATAAGCTAAACAATAAGGTTGAAACTAGTACTAACCCGGATGTTGGTTCTGGTTCTGTTGCCGGGTCATTTCATTTTGATAACGTTTCCTATTTGGCCCAAATCGGGTCAGTTGAATATACAATTGAACCCGATAAATTTATCCGTGTTCGTACGGCGCCATTCTCCAGATCACCGATTGTTGGTTATACTCGTCGAATAGAAGGCGGCTCAGTTGCCCAAGAAGTTCTAGGAAAAAGTTACCCTGATACCGAAGCGGGCGATGTGGGCCAAGACACCCAAGGGGAAAAACTGGGTTTGTGGCTAAAAGCTACAGTGCCACTTTGGGAAAAACAAACTTGTGAAACTACTGACCCAAATTGCGATGAAAATAATTATGTTCCCCTTACCGATGAAACTGGCAACCAAGTTCAAAAATCCGGTTATTTTGCTGAGGTTAACTTATCAGTTGACCGTAATCCCACTTTTGGCTCAGTTTTAGGAGTGACTACTTCCGAGCCTGACTCCTCTTCTATTGGCATGATTGATATTGCTGCACTTGAAGCCACACCGGCTACTGATAATACTAAAAAAGTAACCCTGTCCACTGACACTTCCCACGAAGTAATTGTCAACACCTCTCTTTTAAAAGTACTTAACATTCCTCAAAATCAGTCAATCGGCAAAACGATTAATCTATCTTTTGTAGTCACTGGAGAACTTTCCGACGACAAGAACAAAATTGTCTCGGAGCCGGCAACCTATACCATTGTCGGAGTTACCGGCGACAGCAAATCACCCGTTGCTCATGTTCCCATCGCTGATATTAAAAGTATGGGGGTAAGTAATTATTCTTTAGTTAAAGTAGTTACTGCCACCACCAAAGATTTACCTTTCATTCGTAAGCAGATTGAAGCCTTTGGTTTTAAAACTGCCTCTGTTGCTGATACTGTATCTCAGATTGAACAGTTATTCTCATCCCTTAAACTTATTCTTGGTATTGTTGGTGTAGTCGCGCTGTCAGTGGCTGCGTTAGGCATGTTTAACACTCTAACAGTTTCACTAATGGAACGTACCCGGGAAGTAGGTATGATGAAAGCCATTGGCATGAAATCGCAGGAAGTTCGCGATTTATTTTTAACCGAGTCCATGATTATGGGTCTTTTTGGTGGTATGGGCGGTTTGCTAATGGGTTTAATAGCTGGCAAGTTAACTTCATTGCTGCTTTCCGCTATCGCTTTAGCCAAAGGTGTTGGTACGGTCGACGTAACCTTTATTCCTATGCCATTTGTAATATTTATCGTTACCGTATCCATAATTGTCGGTATTCTTACTGGTATATACCCTTCCCGCCGGGCAACCAAAATCTCGGCACTCAACGCCCTCCGTTACGAGTAGCCATAATATTTGTTTCATCATAAGTTCCATAATTATTTCTTAATTACGTGGTAATAAAACGTAATAAACTTTATATCGTCGAAAAACTTACACAATAAAATAAGTTATAATACAGGATATAGAATATTTTTTATCCTGTAATCGATGTCAGCTATCACCAAATTTGATGTACTAATTGTTTATTCCCATTCTTTGGCCAGGAGTGCTTCAGCTAGGCAGAGAGCTTTAACTCCCTTTCCTTCCGGTTCGGTAAATTTCGGCCATAATCTGGTTTATGGATATTTTTTAGAAGTATGCCGCCGACTAAACCTAAAAGCTGCCTTTACTACATCAGCAGATATTGTTGGTCCTGGATCCTGTGCCAGCTACTGGGTTTATAAAAACAATACTTGGAGTAAGATTGATTCCCCTTGTTACTCAACCCTGATTTTTGATAAGTTTTCGCCTAAGTCTAAACGGGTAACCAGTCGTCAATTATTGTTTTCCCAGCCGCACATTAAACCTTTTTGTAGCCCTTTTTTGTTTGATTTATTTTTTGATAAACAAAAAACCTATAATTTACTGCCATCCTTTTCCATTCCTTCAGTATCTGTTTTGGGTAATACCCAAAAAGATTTGCAAGCCGCTTGTTTATTACTATCCCAAATGACTATTTCTCACCCTAAGTCAAGTGACTTTACCACCCAAGTTGTTTTAAAAGACCGTTTTGGCGCCGGAGGCCGCCATGTTTACAAAGTTGACGGTTATGATTACCCAAAAATGCTCTCAATCGTTCGCGGTAATTCACAAATATCCTTTATTATCCAGCCTTTTGTTCGTTTCGAACAGGGTTTTACCTATAATTCAATTTCCTCTTCAGTTGATATTCGTTTCATCTTTTTGGGCACAAAAATTGTCCAAAGTTATATCCGGGTAGCCTCGCCGGATGAATTTCGCTGTAACGAGCATCAGGGTGGGGAATTGGTGTATTTGTCACCAAAAAAACTTCCTTTGACTCTAGTTGATTTGGCCCAAAGCATTGCCCATAAACTAAACCAGTCACAATCCCTTTTTGCCCTAGATTTTATGGTCAGTAATAATGGTAATGCTTATTTAATTGAAGGTAACACCGGACCTGGTCTAGATTGGAACCAATCTTCTCCCCGAAACGAAATTGAAGCTAAAAAGTTAATCCGTCTTATTGTCCGCCAGCTATCGTCTCAAACCGAGTCTGCTTTGTCCTGTTAAACCAAAAATCCCTCCGAAGACTCGGAGGGATTAATTGTTTTTACTAAAAATGATTAGTATCTGTCAGAGCCACCACCGTATCCGCCGGATCTAGGTCCGCGGGAGTAGTTATCACT
>JBAYFX010000047.1:0-4294 GCA_041666965.1 Candidatus Shapirobacteria bacterium | reverse complement strand
GAACCCGTAGAGCATAGATACAAAGGTTGACTTCGTGTAATATTTGGGTTTATAAACTATAATGGACATGGGCTTAACTCCTCAATCAACAAAATACCTCAAAGAAACAAACTTGGAGTACCGTAAGATTATGGGGCAGTACTTTACCCCCAAAAGTGTTAGAGAGGAATTAATTGGATTAATACCCAAAAACTTAAAAAATCCATTAGTGTTGGATCCAGCCTGTGGTAGTGGAGAATTTTTGTTAACAGCTCAAAATTATTTTGACAATCCAAGACTTGAAGGGTGGGAGATTGATAAAAAATTAGTTGAGATTTCAAAAGAATTAGTGCCGAAGGCGATCATAAAACAAGCGGATTCGCTGAAATTAGATACTGATAAAAAATATGATGTGGTGATTGGTAACCCGCCGTATTTTGAAATGAAACCGGACAAAGAAGTGCGGGCGAGATACTCAGAAGTGATTGGAGGACGAAGTAATATTTTCAGTTTTTTTGTTTACCGGGGACTGGAGCTATTAAAAGAGGGTGGATATTTGGCTTACGTGATTCCCCCATCAATGAATAATGGGGCTTATTTTGCCAAATTACGGGAATACATTGTGAGGACGGCGGATATTAAGACCATAAAAATTTTAAAAACAGATTTATTTTCCGGAGCCCAGCAGTTAACCATGCTAATGGTGCTTCAAAAGGCCACAAATACGGGAAAGTACCAATTTAGAGTGGACGGAATTCGGATATTTAGTCAGGACTGGGAATATTTGGAAAAAGCATTTGAGGGGAAAAAGACACTGGAAACAATGGGCTTTAAGGTAAAAACCGGAAAAGTAGTTTGGAACCAAAATAAAACAAAATTGAGTAATAACAAAAATATGACAACGTTAATTTGGTCGCACAATATTGGGGCTGAGGGAAATCTGGTGTTTGATAACAAAGAAAATAAGCTTCAATACGTGGACTTACCAAACCCCGAGTACGGACCGGCGTTGGTGGTTAACCGCATAACCGGAGCATCAACCAGTGCCAAGATTAGAGCGGCGCTAATCCCTGAGGGCTTTAAGTTCTTTGCCGAAAACCACTGTAATGTGATTTACCCGCCAATAAGGCAGGGGAAAGGATACGACATGAACTTAATTTTAGAAATTCAGAGGCAACTTAGGTCACCGGAAAAAGTGAAAATATTTCAAAGTATTACCGGAAATACCCAGATTTCTAAAAACGAGCTACTAAAACTATTTCCAATTGACTAACTACTTAGTAAGATCAAAGACTTCAACTGAAGGAGTAGTGATACCAAAAAAGATATTGCGCCAGTGAAACTTGAGGTGGAGTTGGTTAACACCATCTCTTTTTAACCAAATACTTTCGCTGTCAATTGCTGGGGTAAAATCGGGACAATTGTTAACCCAGGCGGTAATCTCTTGAGGGCCATCAACCCGGAAACGTTTATTAATATCCGGCTGCTTGGGATAATAGAATATCACGTAATAATTAGTTGCTAGGGAGAGTATTTCACTGAACCCTAGTCCCATTTTGCTAAGCAACAAAGGGATGGTATGAAAACCACATTTGAGTAGGGCAGCAAACTTGTTGAAACGTTGGGGTGCAAAGCCTTTGGCTTGGCAGTCGGCCAAATAGCCGGTTAAATCAGTGTGAGCCAGGGAAATAATATTATCAATTGTGTCAACCGCTTGGGTGGTGGACGAATTGAGGTAGGATGAGTAACTGGTTTTAATGGTACTAATTAAAGCAGACATGGAGCCGGTTTTTAGGTGGTGGACTTGGGCAAAACCGTAAACCCTTTGGCGAAGAGCCCGGGCTTTAGTGTCGATTACTTTCTGGGGTTGGGGAGAGTTTAAACGGCTAAGAGGTGAAAGTTCTAAGTTTGAGTACTGGTTAAGGTTGAGGTATCCCAAAATGGTATTTTGGTAGTTATTTTGAAGCCGCCAGTCACCCCAGCCGATGCCGGAGTTGACCAACCCTAAAATGGACAAAATATTTTGACTGGTATTGGCTAATGTTCCCCGGGCAACACTACTTGATTGAAGCATTTTTAATTCAATATCAATTGACTGGCCAGAGACCATAATTGTCAGGTCTCCCCTACCAGAAAAGTCGTTTTCAGTATTGATGGCGTGAGTTACCTTGCCAAAATATTTGGTAATAAAGTCGGCAATTTCACGAGCTTTGGAATACAAAGAATGGACGCGGTTTTCGGGTAGATCAAGACCGTTGAGGAGATCACAGACTAGTTTTACTTCGGTAACTTTTGCCACTTCCGAGTCTAACACTAATGCGTAGTTAAAAAGTACAAAGTTATTTATTGGTGTAAAATAAAACAACTGTCAGGAGATCCGAAATTTTCGGACCAGCAACCGAGCCTACGTGGCCGCGGTGCTTCTTTAATTTGATTAAAGGACAGGCCTCATTATTAATTTAGAGGAAAAAATGAATTACTCCCAATTTTCGTCTGAGTCTGTTTGTGAAGGTCATCCCGATAAAATTTGTGATCAAGTATCTGATGCCGTGCTTGATGCCGCTTTAACTATTGACCCCAAAGCCAGAGTGGCAGTGGAAACTCTGGCCACTACCAATAAGTTGGTTTTAGCAGGAGAGGTGACAGTAAATGGGTCGCTAGATTTTGAAGTGATTGCCAGAAAAAAAATTCAGGAACTTGATTACGAGGACCCAATTTTGAGCTTTACCGATAAATGCGAGGTTGAGGTTAATGTTCACCAACAATCACCTGATATAGCTTTTGGGGTTGACTCGGGAGGCGCCGGGGACCAGGGAATGATGTTTGGATATGCTTGTAATGAAACACCAGACTTAATGCCCTTACCAATATCCATAGCTCACAGTTTATGCCATAAAATGGACGATTTACAACGGAGATATGGGTGGTTACGTCCAGACGGTAAATCTCAGGTTACGGTTAATTATGTTAACCAAGCACCAGTTTCAATTGAAAAAATAGTTTTAGCCAAACCGGTTGATTATAAAACTGCCCCGGGGGACTACCAAAATTTCTTTTATCAACAAGTTGTTGTACCAGTTTTGGCAGAATACGGTTTTGAAATTGATGAGAATAAATTAATTCTAAACGGTACCGGAAGATGGGAAATTGGAGGCCCCGCGTCAGACACAGGGGTAACAGGCCGAAAAATTGTGGTGGACACTTATGGAGGAATGGGAAGAATTGGGGGAGGTTGCTTTTCTGGAAAAGATACAACTAAGGTTGACAGAAGTGCAGCCTATGCGGCCCGATTTATTGCTAAAAATATAGTTGCTGCTGGACTGGCTGACCGATGCGAGGTTCAACTGGCTTATGCCATTGGCCAAATACTGCCCGTAGGTAAAGCAATTGAAACATTTGGTACCTCTAAAGCAACTGATAATGTGATTGAGGATTTTGGGTGGAAACTTCTGGACCTGTCAATGGAAGGAATTAACGAAGGCTTGGGATTGAGAAGACCTATTTATCAAAAAACTGCCCGGTATGGGCACTTTGGACACAACGACTACCCGTGGGTAAATATTCCTAAGTTATAAATATATATAATAACCATATGCTGGAAATATCATCAAATACAATAAAAGCGCTAGGGATATTTGGCAGACTCAGTGAGGAACAGGAAAAATATTTTGATTCCCTAGAAGATAAATATTGCCAGTCTCCGAATAACAGTTTGAAACGTGATATTTTTAGACACTTAACGCTGACTTTTATTAATGATGCTTCCGTTACTGATGTTCGAACAGAACTTGATCTTTTGTGCGATTTAAAACGGTTTTTGCCTCTCAGACTACAGGCTAAAAAAGCTTTCATAATAGATGAAGTTACAATACCCGGAGCTCAGCATGTGGCGATTGAATTTGGACTTGAACAAACAAAAGAGTTGGTTGATTTTGTTAGGAAGAGAGCTGGTGAAAAAACGGTGGCGACTTGGTACACCAAAGTCGTTTGGTTTGTACCAATAGACAATCAGCAAGCAGTAATCGATGAATTATCCAACTTCAAAGAGTTGGTAATTGACGACTTTTATCTCGTTTCCAACAAGCAGGACGAAGCAAATACAATTTATACGACCAACCAATTTTTTTCCCATAAAATTGATATATAAACAGAAGCTGAGTAAAATACAAAAAACTAACCTCTCCTTATACAACTAACAATCAAATTTAATTAAAGGAACAAACATTTCACTTGAACTAGTACCGCCATGGTTACCAATGTGACATTCTTTTTTCTCCGTTAATAAAAAATCTTTTAAGATGTAATTTTCTTTCAT
>JBAYFX010000046.1:0-4901 GCA_041666965.1 Candidatus Shapirobacteria bacterium | reverse complement strand
TTTGCCTGAATAGCTCAGTTGGCCCGCCTGCAATAGCTGTCCGAATACTTTCGGACTGCGGGCAGGTAGAGCAGTCCGGTGGACACCGGACAGGTCGTTAGTTTGCCTGAATAGCTCAGTTGGTAGAGCAAGCGTTTTGTAAACGCTAGGTCGTCGGTTCAAGTCCGACTTCAGGCTCCTTTAATTACTTTTCGGCTCATCACTAGCTTCCATACCTCTGTTCGCCAAACTACTTGCTGGCTTTAATTCTCCAAGCCACGACATCCCCGCCACCACCTCCAATGCCAATTGCCATCTTGTTCTAATACCATCAATTTTCGCTACGCTCACCCCTCTCGTCACCGTCTCATTTTCTTCGTTAATCGCATATGGACTAACGTCCGGTTCGCGCAAAAATTTAAAAATCCCACTAACTTCCCTAAACATTTCTAATGTCTTACTCATAGTTCCAAATAATTAAAGTTTAAATTAATGTAATGTATCATACTACTTCAGTTTTTTCAGTACTTCCAGTCCTAAATAGGCACATTTCTTCCTAGCCAAGGTCAATTCAACTCCAAGCATTTTCTCAATTTCTTCCCCGCTCATTTTTTGAACCTGACTTAACTTTTTCCCAATAACTTTATCTAAAAGCATATCCATTGCCGCCATGGAAATGGAACATCCACCCCCTTCAAACTTTGCTTCCTTAATAATCCCCTTTTCCAAACGAGCGGTAATTGTAATTTTGTCACCACAAAGCATGTTGGCCACCCCGGCCTCCACTCCTTCCACTTTCCCCCGGTGTTTTGGGTTTTTATACCGGTCAATTATTTCTTCTTGCCACCAATTATTATCCATACTAATTTGAATTATCTAAACTATCCCAAATCTTTAAACTGTTTTTAATTGATTCAACCAAATGGTCAATATCCTCCTTTTGGTTATATATCCCAAAACTAAACCTGGTAGATGCCAATACCCCCAGTTTTTTGTGAAGTGGCAAAGCGCAATGGTGCCCAGCCCGTGAACAAATGTTAAAAGATATCATTAAATCAGCCAAATCATGGGCATGAATATTTTTATTAACCACGGTAATAATTCGGCTTTTTTTGTTGCCAATAACCCAGCATCCTTTCAAATGGCTTAATTTTTCATAAGCATAACTGGCAATTTCCTTTTCGTGAGTCTCAATTTCCTCCCAGCCAATTTCTTCAATAAACCTTATAGCTTCTCCAAGTCCGATTACCTGAGCAATTGCCGGTGTTCCCGCCTCAAAACCTTGTGGCGCGTCTCTAAGTACATAGCTTTCATAATCCGAATCTTCCACTGCCCCGCCACCCACTATTATTGGTTTTGTTTGAAGCCACCTGTCCATCCTCCCCCACACTACTCCCACCCCGGTGGGTCCATACATTTTGTGTCCTGAAAACACATAAAAATCTACTCCTAACCTCTCCACTTCAATTTTCATGTGCCCCACAGCTTGGGCTCCATCAACCACCACTACAATTTTTTCATTTATCTTTTTTACAGTTTTAACTATTTTTTCCACATCGTTTATCAATCCCGTCACATTGCTCACGTGAGTAAAACTAATTAGTTTTGTCTTTGCCGTAATTAGGCTTCTCAGTCGGTCCCATCTCAACTCCATCGTTTTTTCATCAAGAGGTACATATTTTATTACTAATCCTTTATTTTTAGCCACCCGTATCCACGGCAATAAATTGGCGTGGTGTTCTACCTCAGTCACAATAATTTCGTCCCCGGGTTTTAAATTTTCTTCTCCCCAGCCATTGGCAATTAGATTTATCCCTTCAGTCGTTCCATGGGTAAATACCACTTCGCTTGAGCCTGTTGCCCCAATAAATTTGGCCACTAATTCTCGCGTTTCTTCATATTCTAAAGTCGCCTTCGCAGCCATATCACACATGCTCCGACCGACGTTGGCGCTATATTTTTGGTAATACTCCACCTCTTTGTCAATCACCCTTTGGGGCTTTAAAGCCGTTGCCGCCGTATCCAAATAAACCAACTTTGGTTGGTTTTTAAAAATCGGAAATTGGGTCTTAATGTTGTTAATCATATTTAATAAATATCAACACATCCATTTAAAAATGCCTCCACCAGTAATTCTAGCGCCTCTGTGTAGTTTTTGCCCCGAGCCATTAAATAAAACAACTGATCCGGGTTAACCGGACCTACCGTTGCCGCATGTGACGCTTTTACTTGATTACAATTAATCTCCAATTCCGGTTGGGCTACTACCCCCACTGCCCCCTTGCCCAAAAGCATTATTCGCTGGTCCAAATAAGCCTCAGTATTAATCGCCTCTTTTTCAATTATGATTTTTCCCTTCATTTCCACCTTACCACCCTCCTCAACCACGGCTTTAACCACCATTTTTTGCTGACTGTCCGGTTTGTCAAACCGCCACACATCATCCAGAATTTTCGTCTCCCCGCTTTTTACCCTAAAAGTGTTGGTTATTGTTTTCATATACAATTTCTGAAGTGGTCAATGGAGTAAATCATTGAACCCGGCTCTGCCGGACTTCGTAGATTTGCGAAATGACCACAAGGAAATAATAAGTTCATCCAACCGACCCCTCCATTTGTAAATTAATCAATCTATTTAACTCCACCGCATATTCCATCGGCAGCTCCCTCACGATCGGCTCAATAAATCCTCTCACAATCATCGCCTCTGCCTCATGCTCCTCAAATCCACGGGCCATTAAGTAAAACAGTTGTTCCTCTCCGATTTTACTGACCGTCGCCTCATGCTCCACAACCGCATCACTTCTAAAAATTTTATTAGTCGGATATGTGTCACTTCTCGATTTATCGTCCAAAATCAGGGCGTCACACACCACTTTGCTGCGCCCGTTTTCAGCTCCCGGTCCAATATTTACCGTACCCCTATAACTAGCCCGTCCGCCCCTGAAGCTAATTGACTTAGATATTACCCGGCTACTGGTATTAGGCGCCAAATGAATACACTTAGCTCCCGCGTCCTGATGTTGCCCCTCTCCGGCCACGGCTACCGACAATATTTCTCCCCTCGCTCCCCTACCCGCCAAAATCACACTTGGATATTTCATGGTCAGTTTACTCCCCAAGTTCCCATCTACCCACTCCATTATTGCCTCCTCCTCTACCCATGCCCGCTTGGTTACCAGGTTATATACATTAGTCGACCAGTTTTGAATGGTGGTATAGCGGCATCGAGCTCCCTTTTTTACAAATATTTCTACGACCGCTGCGTGTAAACTGTCGGTTGAGTAAATCGGCGCCGTACACCCCTCCACGTAATGAACACTGGCTCCCTCGTCTACAATAATCATAGTCCGTTCAAACTGGCCCATATTCGCCGCGTTAATTCTAAAATAAGCCTGAAGTGGCAAGTCAACCTTTACCCCTTTGGGTACGTAAATAAACGATCCCCCGCTCCACACTGCACTGTTTAGCGCACTAAATTTATTGTCCCCCGCCGGTATTACCCGTCCAAAATATTCTTTAACTACCGCCTCGTGTTTAAGAAGTGCTTCATCCATTCCCATAAACAACACTCCTTTGTCCGCCAAACTCTTTTGGAGACTGCCATATACCACTTCTGATTCATATTGCGCCTTAACTCCTCCCAAATAGTCCTTCTCGGCTTTAGGAATCCCCAGCTTCTCATAAGTTTCCCGAATCTCACTGGGTACATCATCCCAACTTTTTTCTGTCCCCTGGCTAGGTTTAAGATAGTAGAAAATATTTTCAAAATCAATCTTACTTAAATCTCCCCCCCAAGTCGGCATTGGCTTTGTTTCAAAGATTTTAAGCGCCTCTAATCTCTTTTGTAGCATCCACTCCGGTTCCTTTTTTATTTGGCTAATCTTTTCTACAACTTCTTTAGTTAGTCCCCGCTCCGACTTATATACCGACTTTTCCTCCACTTTAAATCCATACTTATATTCTAACGGTTCCCAGCTTTTAGACTTTTTGAGTGGGGCAAATCGGGTCATTACAAAGTTACTCCATAACCGGTTTTCTCAATTTCATGGGCCAGTGTCGCATCCCCCTCACGCACTACCTTACCCGCCTCCAGCACAATCACCCTATCCGGGTTTAAATACTCCAATATTCGCCAGTAATGGGTAATCACCAACACGCCAATTTTACGCTCATTGGCAACTTTGGCCACAGTTTTAGCAATGACCTTTAATGCATCTACATCCAACCCCGAATCAATTTCATCCATTATTATTAACTTGGGATTAAACACCAGCATTTGCAAAGTTTCCAATTTTTTCTTTTCTCCCCCCGAAAACCCATCATTTACCCCCCGAGTTAACAACTCAGAGTTTAGTCCTAGCGCCGCCGCCTGGGCCACAATCCACTCCTTAAACTCCGAAATACTTGATTTTGTTTCGTTTCTAGCCTTATATATTTGCCACAACAAACTTTGGGCTGATAATCCCGGAATGGCTACTGGATTTTGAGTCGCCAAATAAATCCCAAGATTTGACCGCTGGTCTGGGGTTAATCCAGTGATTTCCTTATTCTCAAACTTGATTGATCCATTAATCTTAAAGTTGGGGTGACCCATAATGGCATTGGCCAGTGTTGACTTACCCGAACCGTTAGGACCCATTAAGGCCACTACTTCCCCCGGTTTAATTTCCATGTCTAAACCCGACAATATCTGCTTTTCTTCAACGCTGACCTTCAAGTTATTGATTTTTAACACGGTCTATTTTACCACTCAAACTACATTTGTAGTAGTTAGTTACGTTGTCAAAATTAAGTTAAATATTCTCTTGAGCCTGGAAAGGAACTTGAATCCTTGACCTTCCCCTTACCAAGGGGATGCTCTACCAACTGAGCTATCCAGGCAACACTGGTATTGTAACAAAAGCTTCCCAATTGGTTAAT
>JBAYFX010000045.1:0-5376 GCA_041666965.1 Candidatus Shapirobacteria bacterium | reverse complement strand
GAAGAATTTAGAAGTAATTATTCGCTGGGGGGCTCGGTAGAGAGGTGGGAACTGACGAGGGAGGACGAAGCGCTGGCGATTAAGGCGGCTGGGGCAGCAAAGCTGGATTATGTAGGAGTGGACATTATGAAAGATGATGGGGGTAAGTCGTATATTTTGGAGGTAAACCGGCAGTGCCAATTTGCCGGATTTGAGAAAGCAACGGGGATAAATGTGGCTGGGGCAGTGGTGGAGTATATACTTACGAAGTAAATGCTTGAGTAATTTCCTGAATTAGTGATAGATTAATGTATTGAGATTTAACAATTTAACGATAGATGAATAAAATATTAGCTCCGATTGGCATTTTGGTGTTATTGGCGGCGTTGGCGGGCGGAGTGGCCCTGACGCAAAGATCGGCTAATATTCAGAGATCGGCGGATGAGTATTTTGTTTATGCCACCCTAATTCCGACAACCAAGAAAGTGATGCCGGGAGAGACTTTGACGGTATTGCTGAAGCTGGATAGTGGAGATGCGGCAAAAAAGGTGTTTGGGGCAGATGTAAGTGTTGAGTTTGACAGAAACGCATGGGATTTGGTGGCGGTTAAACCAGTAATTGTAGATGAAGAAATTTTGTATCCGGTGGGTGGCGGGTATTTAGTTGGGGGTGAATTTAAGTATGATATCGGGAGTGGACCAATTAAAATTCTGTCGGCCCAAACGGGCACGGAGTATGGGGGAGTGGTTGATTTGGCTAAATTGGTGTTTAAATCCAAAATTGACGGGGGGGTTCAGAGCAAAATTAAAGTTGGGGGAGTAGCTGGAGTGAGGACGGTGACGGGTCAGGTGACTATTAAAGAAAGCGTGGAGGCGGTGTATACGTTGGGGGACGAAGTGGTAGTACCGGCGGGGAATGAACCGAGCCCGGAACCGGTGGGATGCAGATTGTGTGGTAATAATTGTCAGGCTGAGAGTGCGTGTAGTTTAGAAACAGATGATTTAAATTATAAATGTGAGGTAATTGGCAACGTATGTACCAAAGTGGATTCGGAGTATCCGTTGATTTGTAAAGAGCTTTATAATACGATGGTAGCGGCTTACTATAGTAAATGCGGTGAAGCTAAGTACAACCCGGTGGCTGACTTTAATAAAGACGGACAAGTACGGGGGGCTGATTTTAGTTTAATTGCGGCTAATGTTCAAAATGTAGAGTGGTGTGCTAAGACGCAGGGTGAGACTACAAGTCCGTGTGAGGTGAGCCCGGCAGTGACAGTTAAGCCATCAGTAACAATTAAGCCGTCGGTGACAGTAAAACCATCTATTTCTCCTTCCGTGGCACCTAGTCAGGTTGTGGGGGAAAGTTGTCCGGTGTGTTCTACTGAAAAACCAGCATTGACTTTAGTGAAAGATACAAGCGGAAAAATATTTTTGGGCATTCGGTGGCAGGACGTTAATAATAACGAAGATGGATATGGGGTGAGATATTGCGTGGGAACGGGGTGTGCGCCAAGTATTGGGGTAATTAACACTGGTTCTAATGTCAGCAGTCATTTAGATTTGGGGCCGGGGGGTAAAGGATATTTGGAAGGGAATCTGATTAGAATACGGGTTAGAGGCATGAAAACAAACTGCTCACTTATGCCTTGTCCAATTAGTGAAATTACTGTGGCAGCGGCTAAGGCAATTACTCTGGCTAGCTGGAATGCTGGGGGTGGAGCGAAAGCTTCTGTGGTGGTTACCCCAACACCGACTAAAATAGTTACGCCTCCTTTGGTACCAACATTGCCTCTAACCGGTGGAGCTTGTAACAGCCGGTGTGGGGATGGGGTGAATTGCCAGGAAGGGATGGTTTGTTTCCCGGTAGGACTAGGAAACTGTAACCCGATAAATCCGACAATTCTAAATAAAATTGGACAAAGTCCATTAACTACAGCAGACAAGAGTGTAATAAGCCAGGCATGCCCAGATGCGTCTAGTGCTAGTGTGAATGGAGCGGCTGACCCCCAAAGTGTTTACGGATTTTGCCGAAAACCGGCATGTTTGAATAGTACTAGTTGTAATTGTTCGACTAGTACCGTACCGACGCCAATAGAAATGTCCTCAAGGGTGATGTTTACCGGTTCGAGGGTGGTGTCAGTAGAAGTGGGACAAACCTGGAAAAACCAAATTAAAGCGGTGGCGGGTAAAGGAACACTTAGTTCGGTACAATTTTTACTGAAATATGATCCAAAAAAAGTAAGAATTAAAAACCTTAAGCTGTTTACGGATCCTTTAGATGCAATTGTTAAAAATGAGCTAAATAACAATTTAGGCCAGGCACGGGTAATAATGAGCCAGGGTGCTAAAAATTTAAATAAAAGTGAGGGGTATTTGGGTGAAGTTGAGTGGGAAACGATTATTAAAGGTTCCAGTTGGATTAATTTAACTGCGGAAAAGTTGGAAACAAAAGAAGATGGGGTGAAAAAGACATATGGCCCAGGGAAGCCAACTAGTGTTTATGTTTTAGTTAGAGATTCATTGTTGCCCCAACAGTAATTTTATTGAATAAACTTGCGTGTTATAATCGCTTTGTTTGAGATTGTGGGGCAATTAGCTCAGTTGGTTAGAGCACCGTCCTGATAAGACGGGGGTCAATGGTTCGAGTCCATTATTGCCCACATGAAAGGTTATTTGTACATAATCCAAAGCCTTAAGAATAGTAGATACTATGTAGGTTCATCGGTAAACGTTGAACGGAGGCTTGAAGAATTTCACAATAAGAGAAAAGTTGTTGCGACTCGATTGCTTGTTCCGTGGAAATTAAGGTTTAAGAAAGAATATGAATCCATTGGAGAAGCAAGAATTACTGAGCGCAAAATAAAAATGAAAAAGTCAAAAATAATTATTGAGAAGATAATTTACAACAATAAATGTGTCATAAAGTAATTGAGCACTCCGACAAATGTCGGAGGGGTCAATGGTTCGAGTCCATTATTGCCCACAAATAATTTAAAAAAGAGTGACTTGAGCTTGGGGAGTGGATACGGGTCTTTGGTTTGAGGTAAAATAATAGCAGGTATGACAAAAAGGGTATTTAGAAATTTTATAATCATTTCAATTGGTGCGTGGCTATTGTTGGGTGAGTGGGCCAATTGGCGACGGAGCTGGAAGGCACTGACGGGAAATAATTGTGAGTAAAAATTTACTTAGACTTAGCTTAGTTATTATTTTACTGGTTTTGGCAGGGTGGAGTTTTTCGGTGTTTAGAAACAGAGAATGGAATAATCCGATGGGTAATGTGAAAAACATAAAAAAACCTGATTGGAAAAGGGTAGTGGGTTTTTTGCCTACATGGATGGTGGGGAAAACCAGAAATTACGGTGAGGAATTAACTGATTTGGTGTTTTTGGGGATTGAGGTGAGTGAAAGTGGGAGTTTGGTTTGGGACAGTCAATCTAAAAAAATTAGCAGTCAAAGTTATTTGGACTTAAAAAAAAGGGCAGGAGACAGTGGGGTAAAAAATATTGTTGGAATTAAGTTATTTAATGACGAAGCGATTGATCTATTGTTAGATGATAAATTGGCCAGGGAAAAATTGATTGAGGAAGTGGCGGCGGTGGTAATTGCGGGGGATTTTGATGGAGTGAATGTGGATTTTGAGTATCAGGGTGACCCGGTGGCAGTATTGGATGATAAGTTTTTAAGGTTTTTAGTTGAGTTAAGAAGCAAGAATTTGGGTGAAGTGGGGGTGGATGTATTTGTAAACACCATCAACAAAGGATCAGTGGAGAGAATTAACAAACTGTTTGCGGTGTGCGATTATGTGCTAGTTATGGCGTATGACTTTCATGGCGCAGGTTCGAAAATTGCGGGACCGGTGGCTCCGCTGAGAGCGCCTGATGGGAAAAGGAGCATTTGGGAGATGGCACAAAGAGTTAATGTTTTGGGTTTGGATAAAAATAAAATTGTGATAGCGCTTCCATTGTATGGTTACGAATGGCAAACTGAAAGTGAAGAAGTGGGTGCTGATGTGGTGGAGGGAGATTATAAGATGGCTAGCCTGAAGAGATCGGCGGAAATGGAAAAATCGGGTGAATGGAGGGTTGATTGGGATGAGCTGAGTTTTAGTCCAAGAATGATTAAGACGGAAAGTAGCGGGATGATTTATCAGGTATATTATGAAAACATTAAGAGTTTGGCAGAAAAGGCAAGAATAATTAACAATTTTGAATTTGGAGGGATTGGATTTTGGGCGCTAGGTTACGAGGGTGAAAGTGGTGAGTGGTGGAACAAGCTGTGGCGACTTGATTAACTATTAGATTTGAGCCACTTTTCTCTTTTTACGTATAAAAATCCAAGGAGTATAAGGGCTCCGATAATGGTAAGTAGACTTTCAACTTTATCAAGGCCGTGGGCTAAGGAAATAAAAGTTTCGCCCATTTGAAAGCCAATAAAACCAAGAATTAAAGAACGGACTATTAGGGCACCAAACACTGTTGGATAAAATTTGAGAGGGGGGGTGCGGAAAGCTCCGCAGAAGGCTGATATTAGTGAAACTGGAACGACAGGAATAATACAAGAAATGAAAATGAAAAGCTCATCACTAATAGATTTCTGAAAATCTGTTCTAATTTTTTCAATTAGTTTCCAACTGACCCCGATTTTGGAACCAAATTTTTCTATGATAGGTCGGCCACCGAAGTAAGCAAGGAGAAAAACTAAGGAAGTTCCTATGGTTGCGGCAAAAGAATACGGAAGGGAGACTCGGGTTAGGATTTGAAGAATGGAGGGGAAAAAAGGTTGGGGATTGTCGATTAAAAAAGCCCCACCAGCCATTGTGATTATCGGTGAAGGAATGGGGACAATAATCTGTTCGACAAATCCGCCAAATAACATGGCTAAGGTACCATTAGTGCGGATAAGGTTGAGGATTAAATCTAAAATTTCAGTCATAGGTCTATGATAGGGGAAATAGAATAATTGGACAATAGAAAGATCTGGATTTGGTGGGTTGATAAACCTAAAGATCTGGGGTAAAATAACGACACTTGCTGATGCTTTCAATCAAATCTTTTTTAAACGGAATGGGGAGGGGGAGAGTGGCGTAGACGAGTGAGATGATTTGAAGATGCCGAGAGCAGCAGCTGTCGGCTTTTTTTTGGCCGAAAAGTAAGTAGTCAGGCTGAGGGCCTGTGGCTTAGTTGGTAGAGCGTCTCGTTTGCAACGAGAAGGTCGGGGGTTCGAGTCCCCCCAGGTCCACTAAGCTTAAGGCTTAGAAGAATTTAGAACGGAGAAAAGAAGATTCTTCTTTTCTCCCACTAAGTTTTTGCTCTTTAAAATATTGTCATCAGTTGGGCGACTAAATTGAGTTGCCTAATTGAGGGGTTTAAATAAAGCAAACGGTGGATGCCTAGGT
>JBAYFX010000044.1:0-6761 GCA_041666965.1 Candidatus Shapirobacteria bacterium | reverse complement strand
TGTCACCGGTGGGGGAGCTACTTTTAAACACCGGTTACTTCCACTACACTCCAGTTCTTCTCCGCACTTTGGTTCACTAGTACAACACTCCTCCATTACCCCACCGCAATTTGGAGCTGTCGTTAAGTTGGGGATTGGTGTATTGGTTGGCTGTTCTGCTACCGTTGTTGGTAAGTAAATCCCCAAGGCGTCTTTATTAATATAGCTGTAAGCTACCACGTCATATAAGGCTATAGTGCTGTTTAATAACATTCCAAAAAGAGGTTTTTTAATCAGTTGATTTACATTTAACACAGGGTTACTTGATACTTGGTACCCGTCTACTTGGTAAGTAACATCAACATTATCCACCACTGGTAATACCTGATAATCGCTGGCCACATACCATATATATTTACCCAACAGGTTTTTATCCTCAAATCCAAGTCTGTCCAGAAGCGAATAAGCAGATATTCCGCAATCAACTGGCGTTCGGTGCCAGTCATCAACTCCGTTGATAAAATTCTTATAAAAGAATCCGTTTTTGGTATCCACATAATCTGCCATCGAAGCAGCATAAACATCTTCAATCCCTACGTGCCAATTAGGTATGCTTTGGCCTTTAAATACGTAACTTAATCCCGCCTCAGCTACTGAGGCTATGGTATAAAAAGCGTAACCGGGATGAAAAACATTGTGGTTGTAAAGTTTATTTCCTGGTCCGACATTAGAAGGCAAAAGAGAAGACGAAATCAATTTCTCTCCCATTGCTAGGTACTTATTGTTATCAAAATAATGACCCATCAAAGTCATAAACGCTCCTGTCCAAGCCAATGTCTCGGAAGAGGAATCTCCCGGCTTGCTTGGTAACTTTACCGTTAAATCATTATCTAAAAATAAGTTAGCTTCAGACGTAAACATCATCTTAAAACTCTCCCAGTCTTTTGGTTCAATTAAGTTTTTATTAGCTGCCACTGATATTAGTAACGGATAAAGAGTTAATGGCGACGGGTTGTAAATAAAAGACCTGCTTGTCGATCCTACCGCTTTCCACATATTATTAGATTCGTTATAAGATGTTCGAATTTTATTGGCCAGTACTAATGCTTTTTGGCAATAATTGAGGTCGCTTTCAACCTTACACAATAAAGTCAGGCTCAATGCGTAATTAGCTGCTGTCCGGGCTAACTGATCTTCACTATTGCTAGTCAGCTGGCTAACACTTACCCCATCTCCATCTACCAGTTCGTCTTTATATTTATTCACAAAATCTTTAATTCTTCTAATGGCCGTCGGCCCCACTCCGTTATATGGTTCAATCTCCCCCACTATTAGCTGGTCATAATTAATCACATTAGCCATTTGTGACACTGAACCAATCTGAATCGAGTCTACATTCTTAAGACCAATATTTACTGCTCGGTACTTCCCGTTCAATACTCCCAAATAGCTGGTATTAAAATCGTCAATTTTTACGTAACTACCCTCTTCTGTAACCACCAGGCTAAATTTATGCCATTTTTGGGTTCTCTTTACTCCACTGTCAAAAAATAGTTTTTGCCCAACTGTTGGTTGGTAGCTTACAAAATATGTTGCTGGGTTTGTTTCCTCAGGTGCATCTGTTCTTACTCCAACCATAATATATTGGCCGTTATTGCTGTTGGCTGCTTTAAAGTATGTCTCATTATTTTGCATATCATCGTAAAACATTACCGTAAAATATTTGTCCTCTCCGCCGGTTATAGGCCTTGTTATTTCTATTTTTGAGCTAGTTTTGTTAATACAGAGCGATCTGTTGCCTTCAAAAGTCAAAGCAGTACAGTTAGTGGCGCCACTGCTTCCTTCACTCCATTGCCATCCCGATAGTTGTTGATTTTCAAAATTATCCAATACTTGTTCTTTTGCCTCAATAGTCCGGCAGGCAATACTTGTCCAAACTATTGCTGCCAAAACAATCGTTTTCACTTTCCACATCATAATTTATCTTACCCTATTTTTATTGCTTAACGTACTCTGTTTTCCAAATCCCCAAGTCCTCCAAATCCACCTTCCCGTCTCCGTTAAAATCTGCCCTTAATCCTACTCCTCCAACTTGCTCTTCTTTCCAAATCCCCAAGTCGGTTAAATTCACTGCCTCGTCTCCATTGGCGTCTCCGGGTACCTTTGGGGTATCAGTCACCGGTGGGGGAGCTACTTTTAAACACCTGTTTGCTCCCGAACATTCCAAACCTTCCTCACACTTAGGTTCACTCGTGCAACACTCCTCCATTACCCCACCACAAACCGGACTAGGAACAGCCAAAGCGCAATCATTCTTAACCGCTCTTACAACAGTTGTTCCCTCAGCCGGATCCTGTAAACATGTTTGATTTTCCAATCTGTCCCACCACACAAACTCTTTATCTTTTGTTTTTGAACAGCGGTAGCATTGAAGTGTTTTTCTGGCTGAAGCGGGGGGAGTACAACTTTCATCATATGTAGTTGTCACATTTACTCCAGTCGGTGGATTAGTGCTACACCCATTTTCCTGCCAGTTAAGTTGCTGAAAGTCATACCAGTTACTACACCGGGTGCAAACTCTTAATGGGGGGGTTGGGGTATTAGTCGGGTACACGCTAGTGTCCATCGCGTAATTTTTTACTTTTACGTAATCCATATTCCCATCAATTCCTGAGCCAACTTCTACATTTGCTCCACTGGTAACCTCGCCGATTTTTGCCCCATTATGATCACCTACCGCGTCTAACTTCCCATCAATTACATAATAAGCCTTACTTTCATTATTTTTATATATTAATTTAATGTCGTGCCACTTTCCGTCAGCTATTCCTGAATTGCTTACGCTTCCTACCAGTTCTTGGCCTTTGCTTAGGCTAAAATGTAGTTTACCGTTACTTCCCGCTAAATACAACCCATATTGTCGCTTTGCTCCCTCAGCTTTCTGAATAATCACTGGATAATACCCACTGGGCATTGACTTGATTTTAACTTTAGTCTCAATGGTAATGTCTCCCGTCACGTTTAAGCTACTACTATTTGGTACATCTAGCCAATTATTAGCTCCTCCAAACTTCACATAGCTTAACCCTTCACCTTTTTCAAATCCGATATTATTACCACTTAAATTAGCGTCATTAACAAAAAACGAAGAATCTAGTGTTTTGTTTCCACCCCATTCACTCATTTTTAAGTCGAGTAGTTCGTATTTATTTTCTTCTCCGGCTTTGTCAAACCTTACCCGTACCCGCCATACATCTCTGTCATTACTCCCGCAAGTCGGTTTGTTAATCCCACTTCCACAGGCCGTGTAGTAAACCCACGGTGATCTACCAATCTTTTCAAAATTTCTTGTCTCATCTCCCGGCTGTATTAACGAACAATACATATAAGGGTCCCCGCCTACATTTTCTCCTGACGTCCAATCGGTTAAGTTTTTATTTTTTGTAGTCGAATAATAAAGCCCCCTTTGAGTACCAGGGTTTGGGTCCCAGTGACACATTGCAGATAAATATTCCCCCAAGTATTCGTTATAAGTTAAAAAGAAATTGAATGCGCCGCCTATTGGAGTCGCCCTAGCTCTGTCTCCAGTTTTATTAAACTCACTTCCGTCCCACAATCTCCAACTTTTTGGATCAGCTAAATTGCTGCTTCTTGCTATTGTTGATGTCCAAGGATCAGGTGAGTTATGACCCCCAACTAAAAAGTAATAGTAGTTGTCTTTTTCAATTATGTTACTTGGTTCAAACCAACCCACCGGTCCAGTTGTATTGTTCCCGTTGTAATCATTGGGTGAGCTAATCACCATATGTCCCGGAGCCGGAACTATATGCTCATAAGTTGCTCCCTTATTTTTAGAAATTGCCATGTTAATACTGTTCCACCAGCAGTTTGCTGTGTTATCCGAATTACATCCCATCCTTCCTTTCTCCCATCCATGATATTCGTTGTGGGTCAGACCGTAAACTGTTGTTCCGTCAAGTGTATAAGGTGACAAGATCCACTCATAATCCTGATACATTCTTGGAGTCGCGTCGTGTTTACTGTCGAAAGCCATTTGACAATCTCTTTTTAAATCGTTTAGGTTATCACCCACACTTTGGAACAGAGCATTCTCTGCAGTCACCATATGAATTTTCCCATCAGAGTCAACATAAGCTCTGGCCGGAGCATCCGGCATATCAAAATCTTTACACTTCTGACTACTCCAATCAAACACCTTTTCTTTTTTACCGTACTCAACCGTAACCTGAGCCTCAACGCAGTTAGCAAACACTATTAACATAGCCAACAAACCAATGATGTACTTCACAATTTAAATATATATCATCTATCCCTATTTTATAAATTCTGTCTTCCAAATTCCTAAATCGGCTAAATTAACTTTCCCGTCTCCGTTAAAATCAGCTTTAGTTCCAACCTTTGCCGCAAACTCCGTCTTCCAAATCCCCAAGTCCATTAAATTAACACTGCCGTCGCCATTTGCGTCTCCGGATTTTGTGGCCCTACTTTCAATATTAATCACCCCGTTATATTTACAGCTGATTACATCGACTGCGTCACTACTCAAAATATTACTTTCTTTCACACTATCTTGTTGGCAATCGATAGTGATTTGTCCCAAACCAGCCTTCTTTGTCTTAAACACAATCGCAAAAAGAGGGTCTTGGACTTTTACACCTTCTAAAAAAGCCGGATCATCAGGTGGCAAGGTTACATAGAATTTCCCTTCGTCATTTCGGATTAGCGGCACAAAATTATCAACATCATATCTAAAACTCCCCTCTGTGGCTTTTAGTGGTTTAGCACTCACTACTTCCAAATCTGTAGGAAAATTAATTATCACGTCCAGCGATATTATGGGAATTCCTTTTGAATCAGCTCCTACTATTACCGTTGTGGTTTGGTTTACCGCAAAATCCGATAACGGTTGTAAGTAAATGTTTGGTGCATTTGTAAGTCTTTTGTCTTGTTGAGTCGGTGCAACTTCCAATGTTGGTGTAGGTCCTTGGGTGTATTCTCCCCAATATTCATTATTTTGGCAGTCAATCATGTCTATTGCGTCACTGCTTATTATGTTGCTCTCTTTGACACTATCTTTCTGGCATCGAAATCTAAAAAATCCCGCTCCCTCGCTTATTTTCTTAAACACCATTTTAAATAGCGGACCGTTTGCTGTTTTACCTTCCAATATGCTTGGATCCTTAGGAGGTAGGGTGATCTCCATTAATCCAGTATTTTTATTAATAAACGGTACGAAATTGTCCTGATCGTAGTCAAATGCGACTAGACTTCTGGGGTAGGGTAGCACCTCAATCAGTTGATAGGTATTTTTATCAAAGTCGGTTACTACATCAAAACTAATTACGCCAATACCATCTGAATTAGCCCCAATCACGGCCACAAAAGTTTGACCAACCGCTGTGTTTTCAGGTTCTGCTTTAACGGTTAATTTTGGAGTTGCCAGTGTTTGGTTTATAGCCCCAAAAAACAAAATCCCTACAATTAACGCTTTAATTTTTATATTCAATAATCCAGTCTATTACGTCTACTTCCCTAAATCAATGTAGTGCTATTTAATTAGAATTTGGCTCTCTTGGCAATTTCGGTTTCTACAATCGCCCGCGGTCTCCCATATTTCAAAG
Organism: Candidatus Shapirobacteria bacterium; assembly: GCA_041666965.1. GTDB lineage: Bacteria > Patescibacteriota > Microgenomatia > UBA12405 > UBA12405 > JBAYFX01. The sequence goes on along the minus strand of JBAYFX010000044.1, from coordinate 1,140 downwards.
CCGATAGTCTTTTAATCATTTCCGCCATTTTTGGGTTTCCCGGAGATTTAACTTCTTCAGCCGTCACATAAACCGAGAAAGGCGGCTGGGGGGTACCTTTGACCATGGTTTTAAGGTAAGCATTTCCCACCGGCAAGTTAAGTAGATCATGTTCTGAGAACACCGGTTTAAACTGATTGGTCAAAAACCCGGCGTCCGAAATACCGACTCTGAAACTACAAATCGAACCTACATTTCCAAATACGGCGTTCTTAATCTCATCGTCCATTTGTGATATGAATTGGTTGCCTACAATTAGGTTCAAATGATATTTCCGCGCCTCGCTCATAATCACCGCAAAGTCCTGGGTGGCAAAGTTTTGAAATTCATCCACATACAAATAAAAATCTTTTCTTAAAGCCTCAGGAATATCCTGCCGGCTCATGGCGGCAATTAAGATCTTAGGAATTAATACTAGTCCCAAAAATGCTGAATTTTCTTCTCCAATGGTTCCCTTGGCTAAATTAATTATCAAAATCTTGCCCTCGTCCATGGCCTTCCTGAAGTTAAAAGCCGATACCGACTGGCCAATGATGTTACGCATCATGGTGTTAGTAATAAACCGGCCAAATTTAGACACAATGTAGTCCAAAACTTCTGACTTGTGAAAGTCATTTGTTTGGGCAATTTGATCAGTCCAATAGCGTTTAACCATCGGGTCAGACACCTTGGGTAGCATCTGTTGAACGTAACTTGGGTCGGTTAGCGCCCGTACAATTTCAATAAATGTCGCTCCCGGCTCAGTCATTACGGTCAACATAATGTTGCGAATGGCGTGCTCAAATCTAGGGCCGACAATTCCTGTTTTGTAAGGGTCGTAGAGTTTATACATTAAGTTAATAATCGAGCTGGTTACAAAGTCTTTTTGCTCGTCACTTTCACATTCCATTACGTTAAAGCCCATTGGTCGGTCAGTCATGGATGGGTCAAAATAAATCACGTCATCCACCCGCTCCGGGGGAATGCGCTCCAATATTTTTTCAAAAGTATCATGTGGGTCAATAAAACAAACTCCTTTGCCTGCCTTAATGTCCTGAAGCGCCATGTTAGCCAGTAGCCAAGATTTTCCTACACCCGTTTGTCCCACAATGTAAAAATGTC
>JBAYFX010000043.1:0-7038 GCA_041666965.1 Candidatus Shapirobacteria bacterium | reverse complement strand
TCTTCCTTCATGTCTTTGAAGGCTCAAAGATTCGCCTTGGTTAAGATATAGTTTTTTAATCCAATAACCAGGCTTTTTTTCCACAATCACATATTTTCCCCAAGGTCGGTTAACTGTCACCATGTTTTTTTAATACCTACAAAACTCTAAACTAGTAAGCAATTCTTCAATTTTGATAGTCGCCACTCCAATTACTTTGTCACCACCTCCGTAATAAATAAACACCGTCTCGTCAATCACCACCGCCCCACAAGGGAAAACTACATTGGGAATTATTCCCCACAATTCCCAATCTTCTTTTGGTTCAAATATTGGTTTGTCCAGTCGGGCTATGACTTGGGTGGGATTGTCTAAATCTAGTAAGCAAGCCCCCATTCGGTAGACGCTATTTTCTTCCGACACTCCGTGGTACAACAACACCCAGCCCTTGGATGTTTTGAAGGGTGTTGCCGAAAGGCCAACTTTTTTATCATCCCACATACCTTTCCTCGGAGCAATCCAGCGGTATTCGTCCAGCCAATTGTTATTACTAAAATCTAAACTCGGTGAAAAAGCCGAGTCAATATCATCTCCGCTTCGGTGAATAAAAAAATATTTGTCGTTAATTTTTTCGGGGAACAAACAAGCATCTTTATCAGCAATTTCGGGGGGGGTAATTAAACTCGGTCGGCTCCATTCCCAATTATGACTTAAAAAATCTTTTACGCTAATTGAAGTCATAGCCACTCGCGGTGGGTTAATTCCATTATAGGCGGTATAGAGCATGTAAACTCTATCTTCCATTAAGGTTAGTCGTGGATCTTCACAGCCTGAGTTTCCATTTGGTTGACCCTTTCTTTCAAAGTCTTCTCTTGGGACATAAATTGGTTCCGGGCTTTGGTAGTCAATATGGTACCCGTCGCTACTTGTGGCATATCCCATCACCGATGTATTGTCCTCCCCCATTGCACGGTACACCAAATGTACTTTTCCGTCTATGTAAATTGCCCCCGGGTTAAGTACCGCTTTTCCCTCCCATGGCCGTAATTCATTTGGTTCTAAAATTGGATTATCTTTAGGTCTTTCAAACATTACTACTTTACCGCCCTTAGCCTTCAATAACTTGTCCATTAAGCACTGATAATCAATCGTCGCCAAACAACAGACCGTGTCCACCGCACCGTAATAAAGGTTAATCGAGTTGTCTTCCAGAAAAGCCCCGCTGGGGAAAATCACATTTGGCACCATCCCAAATTTCTCATAATATTCGTCAGGTACCATCAACGGTGCTTCGGTTTTAGCAATAATCTTTGATGGGTCTTCCAGGTCAAGTAAGGCTACTTCCACTCCAAAAACTGGTTTTGTCGTAAAAAAGTCACTGATATAGGAGTAAATTACTAGCCACCCGTCTTTAGTCTTAATCGGGGCTGCGCCTACTTCTACTTGGTCTTGCGGGCGACGTGAAAGCTTCAATGCGCGAGAGTCTGCGTTTTTATACCACTCTTGCCATTTCTCTTGGTTCCAAATATCTTCAGTTTTATCAAACGATACCAAGCAAAATTTTGCCGGTGGCTTGTCGGTATTTACGGACAATAGGCCCCAAATTTTTCCATTAATTTTTTCAGGAAATAAAACCATTCCTTTAGCGTTAAAGGGCGTTACTAAGTGTTTTTCTTCAATGGTATTTAAATCTTTGCTTATTGCCACTCCCACCTTAATCCCGTCGGGTCCGAACGGGAACACCGACAAAGCGGTATAAAACACAAAGTATTTGTCGTCAAGTTTAGATACTCTGGGGTCCTCAACCCCAAATTTTTCCCACTCCTTCTCTGGAAGTATTAATCTGTGCCGGTCATGAAAATCCTTACCGTCGTGGCTTTCCGCCACAGCAATGCTTGACACTTCTAATTGTGTTCGGGCCAAGGAACTATAGTGGGGGAGGGACAGGGCTCTATAAACCAGCTTAACACCTTCATCAGTTTTTACCGGACATCCGTTAAATACCGCCTGTGCTTCCCATGAATGAATGCTTTTAGGCTTAAGAATCGGGTTATTGTTATATCGATTTACTAACATGTGGTTTTATTTTTTAATCGGTTTCAATTTTATATTATATATATGTTCGGTTTTAAGAGATCCTAGAAACTCATCCAGGTTAGCACAAGCTACCCCTACATAGCTATCAGCACATCCGTAATAGACTAATATATTGCCGTCTTTAATTATTGCTCCCGTTAAGTAAACCACCCCAGCTTTAAAACCGTTGTTCTCATATTCGGCATCCGGTTCTAATATTGGTTGTTTCGTTCGGGCAATAATCTTGGTTGGGTCGGTTAAGTCCAAAAGCATTGCCCCGATTTTGTATTTACTTCTATCATCGTCCATGGCGTGATAAAAAACCAGCCATCCGTCTTTAGTTTTTAGAGGCGGCGCCCCCGGGCCCCTTACCCACTTGTCCCAACATCCCTCTTGGGGTGGCATTAATTTTGGGTCCACACTATTTTCAATAAAAGTTTTCCCGTCAAACTCCAAATTATCAAAATATTCCACCAAAATATCTGGTGTAATGGCGTGAAGTATGGCGTATTTACCATTTATTTTTTCGGGGAATATCATCCAGTTCTTATTAACCTTCCCTGGTGGAGATATTAATACCGGTGGTTTCCATTTCCAATAATTTTTCTCAAAATCTTTTACTTTAATTGAAGTCAGTCCGACTCTTAAACCTTTCTGGCAGGCTGTATAAGTCATATAAATTGTGTCTTCTTCTTCCACCAAAACCAGTCTGGGGTCTTCTGCTCCGCCCCAACCGCCCCCCGAAGCATAGGAATAAACATTAAATTCTCTTTTGCTTTCTTTGTGCTCATAAACCGGGTAACTTAGTCGATTTTTTATGGTAAACCCATCATCAGACGCAGCATATCCCAGTCTGGACACACCATCATAACTAACAGCCCGGTAAACCATGTGAACCTTGTCGTTAACCAAAACTACTCCGGGGTTAAAAGTTTGCCATGCCTCCCACTCGTTTTCCGCTCTAGGGCCTATTATTGGATTTTGTTCTAGTCTAGCCAAGCTTACTTTGCTCGTTGTCTTTTGCCAAATTCTTTTTGACTTTTTTACGGATTTCTTTTTACTGTTTTCTTTTTTTTGTTTCTCGATTTCCTGCTTTAGTTCTTCAATTTCCCTTTTTAGCCGTTCGACTACCGTTTCTTTCTTTTTATTTAGCAGTGACGATAGCAAAGAGTTCATTAGCTAAACCAGTCTAGCAAATAGATAATAAAACTTACATATTTAGCTATTAATTCTGCTCGAATTATTATTCGTGTCAATTTTTTAAATATTCTATCTATAATTTGTTATGCTGACTTTTCGATTATTGTTGTCACTTGTTCCTTTTGCCGTTTTTTGTTTGCTCCTTTTCACTAGCCGCACCCTTTCCCTTCTTAAAATATCGTTTATCGCCTTAGTCTTAACCATTATTATTGCTATTGGCTACTGGCAAGTAACACTTGGGGTGATTTTGTTTTCAACCATTCGTGGTTTACTCATTTCCCTTGATATTTTTGTAATTGTTTTTGGAGCCATATTATTTTTAGAAATAACAAAAATATTAAAAATACCGGAAAACCTCGGTTACTTCATAAACAAATTCTCCTCTGATTTACGCATTCAGGTTATTATTTTGGCCTGGTTTTTAGAAAACTTTATTGAAGGTATTGCCGGTTTTGGAACTCCTGCTGCTGTTGTTGCTCCCATATTGCTTGCCCTTGGTTTGTCACCCCTTAAAGCTATTGTCATTTCTCTTTTAGGTAATAGCATCTCTGTTCCCTTTGGGGCGGCGGGTACGCCTCTTAAGATTGGTTTATCAGGTATTAATCTTAATCCCCAACTTTTTGCTCCAACTACCGCCCTTTATAATCTGATTGGTTTTGTTGTGCCCGTCTTTATGCTTTGGGTCCTAGTATCTGGTCAAAGACATCGGAAAAATTTGTTTTTAGGTGCTCTTCCTTTTGCCATATGGTCAGGAGTTGTTTTTGTAGTACCGGCTTACTTTATTTCACTTTTAGGCATTGAATTCCCCTCAATCTTTGGAGCGTTAATTGGGGTATTTATTATTAGTATTACCACCAAGCGTGGTTTATTTGTCCCCATCTCATCCTATGTCCCAAAAACTACCCCCTCAAAATTTTCCCAATCTCTTCCTTTAAATCGAACTATTTTTCCTTATTTTATATTTGTTTTGTTATTAATTTTTGCCAAATTAATCCTTTCCTCATTAGTAGTCCGCTTTTCAGCCCTTGATTACACTTTTAATATTTTTAATCCTGGGACAATTTTTGTTTTTACGTCACTTATTGTTGCCTTGGTTTATAAAATTTCTCTGCCATTCATTTCCCGTTCTTCAACTCTGGCATTCAAAAAAAGTCTCTCGCCTTATTTAGTTGTCGCCCTTATGTCGATTGTTGTTCAGCTTATGAACAATTCGGATAATCCGTTTCTAAACCTTCCGTCCATCACTCAAACCATATCTCTTGTTTTCAATACAACATTATTGCCTGGTATTGCCCCTTTTGTCGGAGCACTGGGGAGTTTCCTTACCGGTAGTGCCACTGTCTCCAACCTAATGTTTGCTCCATCTCTTTATTCTTCCAGCTTACTTATGGGGTTAAATGCTGTAAAAATTTTGGCTCTAGCCATGGTTGGCGCTGGGGTTGGAAATATGGTGGCTTTAGCCGACGTTTTAGCCGCCAAAGCGGTAATGGATGACTCTACCAGCCTTCGTCAGTTAATCAAGGCCTTACTGCCATATTGCTTGTTTTGTTTAGTTTTAGTTGCCTTAATCGGTTTAATTTTCTAGTCGCTTTTTTGAGTTTCAAATAACACCTTAAATTAGGCGTAATAACTTATTAATCTGAGCGGATTTTTTTGTCCCGAAACTTTTTGCTGAAACTGTGAGTTTTGTTTGTATATTAGTGAGATATTTATTACACTGAATCTATAGTTTTTTTTTACGTAAAATTTCAAAGTAAGTGAATTTTAACTGGTGCAAATATTTAACTTCAAAAATTGTCATATTAAGGTGGCAATTAAATCTTTTTGGGTTAGTAGCAATTTATCTGGGTGCTTTGGCGGGTATCGTGTTAATTTCATCTGGATTATTCTTAAAACCGGGCAGAGCTCTTGATAATCCCCAGGTAGTAATAGACAGTGCCTCAGCTTTTAACTTGGGTACAACTGCTTCCGTTTCCTTTACTGGTGTTGGTGATAGTGCTGTTGTTAAGCTGTCGGGAAACGACACTCCGCCTTTGTGGTGGAACTCTGCCTATGGTTACCGTCAACAGCTAACGGTTACTAATCTTTCCGGTAGTTCGCTTCCCTCTGGTTATTCTTTTAGTTACAACATAAATCATGCCAGTTTAGTCAGCTTGTCTCAATCTCTGTCTTCGGGTGATGATATTAGAATTGTCTATTGGAACGGTTCATCTAATGTTGAGCTCGACCGCGTTTTAGACGACGCTTCATCCTGGAACAGCGCCAGTACCCAGATTTGGTTTAGGGGTCAGTCAACTCTTGGAGCTTTGTCTGCTAGTACTGATTATTATGTGTATTATGGTAATTCTGGGGCCACTTCACCCCCGGTTAATAAAAGTAATATCTATGCGCTCTGGGACGATTTTAACCAACACGAAAACAACACTGACCCCGATGGCTGGCGGGAAGATTCCGGTACCTGGTATGTTCAGGATCATTATTATTACACTAGTGGAGGCAATCAGCCGGTAACATCTTCTACCGTTTTTGGTAATACCAATACCGATTACATTTTTGAAGCCAAAACTAAATTTGCCTCTGGCAGCTACGTTGGTTTAATGCCCCGCCACACTGGCCTGGGAGTTACTGATAACGGTTATTACCTTGGCCCCAACGGTTCGGGAAATTCGGTTGAATTTTGGAAACGGGTGGCCGGTAATTGGACTCAACAGGGCACGGGTGTTGGTTTTACTGGGTTTACCGATAATAACTGGCACACCCAAAAAGCCATAATGGTCGGGTCTAGTATGGCTTTTTATTTTGATGGATTACTTATTAAGTCTTATACTGACACATCCTCTCCCTGGCTTGCCGGTGCTGCCGCTCTTCACACCACAGCCGCTGGTTATTATGACGACATTAAAGTCCGTCTTTACACCCCCCTGGAACCCACAGTGGAGTCGGGAGCCCAAGTAGTCAACATGGCCTCAAGTGGTTCCTGGCTGTCATCATCCGCTCCTGGCAGTGTCATTGATTTGGTTTGGAATGGCGGTTGGGGTAATGGGTTGGATGCCGGTTCTACTGCCTTCGTAGCTACCGTGGCTAATGTGGGTGTTGGCAATACCATTACCTTTAAAATAAAAACCGCCGCCACTGCTTCCGCCCTATCTAATGCTGACTTTATTAATCTGGGGAGCATTTCTACTGGTACTTTATTTTCTAAAACAAAAGCCGAAATGGATGCCCTTGGTGTTAGTGTCGGCGTCAACCGCTTTGTTCAAATCCAGACCTCTTTTTCTCAGGTTAATGGAGTTTCTCCAATATTAGATAAAATTGAACTCTATCATCTTCAGGATACCCTGGAACCTTCAGGTGTCTCTCAGGTTTCTATCGGAGCTACCATAAACGGTTGGGTAGGAACCCCGCCTCAGGTTAGTTGGCACCAAGCAACCGACACTGGTTCCTCTGTTTATGGTTACTGTCTCTCGCTTGATCAGTCGGATATTGGAGCCAGTGCTCCTGACAATGATCCGGTTAACTCGTCTGGCGTTTTGGGAATTGGCCAGACTTATTCCGAATGCCCATTTGTGGTCACTACACCTTCGTTTGACCTAACCGGTGTCTCTCTGACATCCAACAAGCAATATTACCTATCCATTAAGTCAGTTGATATAGCTGGAAATATTTCTACCTCAGCTTTTCAAAACCTCACCTCCTTTAAGTATGATGTCACTCCTCCCACTAACCCCAGTGCTCTGTCTGCTCCTCAAACCTACCAAAGCAACATCGATAGCATCACCATCT
>JBAYFX010000042.1:0-7288 GCA_041666965.1 Candidatus Shapirobacteria bacterium | reverse complement strand
TACAGTTGTTTTTATATCTATTGCGGTCATTGATAAATCATAGTCTATTCTGAAACTTTATCCACCCTCAATTTCCTCGCTTTATTATTAGTTTACTTTGTCCCTCAGTCATTTTTCTGAAAAAACTGTTGCCCCGTATGGATTCGAACCACAATACCTACGTTCAGAGCGTAGTGGCCTACCATTAGCCGACGGGGCAGAGTGGCTTATTTTATCCTATCTAAATCCTAAACTCTACCCAGTGTATGTTTCGGTAACTGGTGGTCTTCTGACCGGTTCTCCCAGCCATGTCAGTAGTCTAACCCGTCTGCCAAAAGTTAAGCCACTCAGCACTTTGCTCATATCCACACCCCCAACCTCAACTCTATCACCTTGAGCCAAAGCCACGCCGACAAAATCAGCTTTCAGTGCCGCTTTCGGTCTACAAATACAAACTAAAGCATCGCCAACTGCCTCTTTAATACTCATATTTTGTTTAATTAGTAGATACGTAATTGTACCCCACCAAGTTTTGATAAAATACATCAATGAAATCGTTTGATCAAATCGTTACCGACCTAAAGCTTACCCCCACTCAAGCCTCCACCTTAAAAACCTATCTCAATGAATTAGTCATTGAGTTACTTCGGTCAATTCAGGATGACAATAATCGTAATTTCGACGAAACTGTTGACTCACTGCGTCAGGGCAGCCAGGTAGAAACCCTCCCCGTGCCCGGGAAGCACTAATGTCTCTTTTGGTAGTTTTTTAATTTTATCAATGCTCTCCTCTAGCTTGTCTTTATCTCCATATCCATATTCGGCTGTTCCCACCCCCTCTTCAAACACCACATCTCCCGAAAACAACCAACCTTCCCCGGCTACATAAAACCCCACGCTACCCGGTGTATGCCCCGGAAGTCTAATCACTTCGATTATCTCTCCTCCTAACTTAAAGCTGTTAGTTTTATCAAAATCTACGTCAATTTTGGTCATTTCACCCAGTTTCAAAAACTCACCTCCAGTAAAATGTCTTGCTGTCTTTGTTTGCCGTTTCCACAAAAACTCATCTTCCATGCTCATGCCAATCAGCGTTCCGAAATTCAACTTCAGCTCCACGGCTGCCATCACATGGTCAAAATGCCCGTGAGTTAGACAAATTAATTTCAGCTCCAGTTTGTTTTGTAATAAGAAGTCGCCAATTATCTCGGCGCTGTCTGCAGGGTCAATAACCAGAGTTTCCCGACTATTTTCATCCCACACCACATAGCAATTAGTGCTCAATTCTCCTAAAATTAATTGCCGGTACCTTGCCATTCATTAATATACTAAAATATAACTATGAAATCATCTTATCTTCTTCCACTTCTTAGTTTAAGTTTTGTGCTTTTAACTGCATGTACTTCCCCCGTCACTCTAAATACTAAAAACAAAAATGCTCAATTTAGTTCCGATGATGAACCCCTCCCGACCCTAGCCCCCTATGAAGATGAGTTGGCTAACGCACCGGTAAACTTCACCAAATCGGTCAAATTAAATTCTGAGTTTAAAGTTGATTACAAGACTTCAAACCCTGATGGTGTGGGTCTTGCTGAATTCAAAGCCAAATCAATGAAAGTTATTCCCGATGCCGGCGGCAGTGCCCCCCAAAAGGGTAAAAAACTGGTTTTAGTAGAAATCGGGGTTAAAGGTAAAGCTAGCAATAAGGGAGTTCCTTCAACTTTTAATCAAATCGGGGACACTCCTTCACCTCAATTCGTTTTGGTCGATAAATCCAAAAATCTCTCCCACGTAGAAGAAACTTACTATAGTGACAGCTATACCGTTCAAAAAAAGCTTTTCGAGCTCAGTAAAATCACTCTGGACCATGAACAATGGGTCAATACCGCCCTCGTTTTTGAAATAGATGATACACTAGAGCCCAATCTAGCTTTCCGTTTTACTAACTCGGAAGGCAAAACCGAATTTTATGACATCCAGTAGTCGTCTTTTTGTAGGTAGCCTGCCTTTCCGTTTCTCGGAAGGGGAGTTGCTTGATCTTTTTGTTCCCTACGGTAGGGTAATCTTTATCCGCATAGTCAAGGATAAATTTCACAAAAGCCGCGGTCTGGCCTTTGTTGAGTTTGATAGTGTTGACTCGGCTGTCGCCGCCCAAAAGGCACTTCATGGATATTATCTAATTGACCGTACCATTATTGTCGATTTTGCTAAACCGGATCCAAAGTCCCAAGTTGGGGACACCACAGATCCTCAATCTGAAACCGTTTTTCGCCCTGCTCCTCGTCCTCAAACCCCACCATCTGAATCAACCCTTCCAACCCGAGCCAAAAGTTTTAAACCTCGTCGACCTCAAACTCGGCCCATCCCAATAAGAGGAGCTGACGACAAAGGTCATCTTCGTCAATCAGTTTTTAACTCACGTGTTCATGGATCCCGTCCTGGTAAAAAATTCGCCTCCCGCACCCGTAAAGATTCTCGTCGATAACTATGACCAAATGGCTTTCCGGTCACACTCAACTCATCGGTCTTGCTCCCATGGATGGCATTACCGACTGTGCTTTTCGCTCTACTCAGGCACATATTGCCAAACCTGATGTCATGTTTACCGAATTTGTCTCCGCCGAAGGCTTAGTTCGAGGTGGAGTTAAATTGTACGACTTACTTCTGTTTCGAAATGGTCACCGTCCAATAATCGGCCAACTGTTTGGTAAAGATCCTGATAGTTTTTATAAAGCCACAGTAGTTCTCTGCCACCTTGGATTTGACGGCATTGATCTGAATTTTGGCTGTCCTGCCAAAACCGTTATCCACCACGGTGGGGGAGCCGCCTTAATTGGTACCCCGGAGCTTGCCCTAAGCTTGGCTCGAGCCAGTCAACAAGCCATCGCCGATTGGCTGTCCGGCAAAGTATCACTAGATAATCTTGATTTAAATCAAAAAACTAAAGACGTAATTGTCCGCAATTTACAGTTTTCAGGTCCTCCTTCAAATGCCATTCATCCGACATTTTCAATAAAAACCAGACTTGGTATTGAGGAAAATGTTTTTACCACCTGGATACCCCAACTTTTAGCACTGAAGCCCGATTTTTTAACTCTTCATGGTCGTACTTTAAAGCAAGGATATAGCGGTCAAGCCGACTGGGACTCAATTGCCCAAGCGGCTAATTTAGCCCACCAAGCCGGTGTTCCACTACTTGGAAATGGGGACATTTCCTCGCTGTCTCAGGCTCGCGAGTATCAATCCAAGTACTCAGTTAATGGTGTTCTAATTGGCCGCTTTGCTTTAGGTAACCCCTGGGTATTTTCCAATGCCCTTCCTACTTGGCCAGATCGATTCAATGCGCTCAAGTTTCATCTGACCGATTTTCAATCAGCTTTTCCCCTTCGCCGCCTCGATCCACTCCGTCGGGTAATGCTGGAATATACCAAGTCCCATCCGCACGCCAAAGCCCTCCGTTTAAAAATAGTGGCCATTTCCAAGCTTGAGGACTTTTTGTCTCTTGAGTCAGAGTTCATCAGTGCTTAGTGTCACTCGCTTAACTTCAACAGTTTTGAGGTCTTCTTCCAACACTCTCCATCCTTCGTCCACAAAAAAGCTATTTGGTAATTCAATAGTCCCGCTCTCATGATTAGTCCAGCCCTCAGGAAGGAGTAGTCTTCGCATTCGTTTGGGCGTAGTCATTGTCACAACGTGAACTCCTCTACTGTCATCAATAAGTCTAATTATCATTCCGTTCACCACTTTAACTCCTTCTTTTTCCACCAGCCACCTCATCTCATTTCCTACTCTAAATTTGACTCTATTTGGGGTTTCTTGACTCATATTTATATATAACACAACGCTTTATGAAAATCATAATAATTCTAATTATGTTTTGTCTCTTGTACCGGAGTTGGTCGGCTGATAAAGTGTACCCATGCCTACCACTTCTGCTTCACCCAACACTGCTCAAACCATAATAAGTTTAGAGTCCCTCATCAACTCTTTTGACTCCCGTCTTGAAAGCTTGACCCGGGAAATGCGCACCCACAAAGACATGTTAGTATCCTATCTTGACGGTCAAAAAGAATTTGCCGAGGCTCAAACCAAAGCCCAGTCAGCAGCCAAAGAAGCCACCATAGCCAAGCAACGTGCTCTTAAATCATCCGAAGCCCAACCTTTAATTGAAAAAGTCAAAGATTATCAGATTCAGATTAAAGAAGTAAAAATTGCCCTCTCTGACTATTTGTCCCAATACATTACTTTATCTGGTACCAATCAGCTCAATGCTCCAGATGGTACTACCCGCTCCATATCCATCTCCGCCCGCTTGGTCAAAAAGAAAGAGTAGTTAAGTAAGTTAACTATTCCTATTCTTAAGTAGTATCTTAATGGCGAAGGCCACCAGTCCGGCAAACAGTACCCCGATAAATCCCAGTCCGACTACTGTCATTCCGTCTTGCATAATTAATCTTAACATTAAGTAATTACGTACCCCTTATCTTTAACTGCTTTAATTTCATATTTATCTCTTAGACGTATTTTCAATCTCGAAATAGTTTTGTATATTGCCCACATTGAAAAATTGTCATCAGTTAAATTCATCAAAAACCCAATTCTGTCTTTGGTTACTAAAGTCCCTCTATTTGCCAATAAAAATAAGAATATTTTACCCTCTCTTGGGCTCAACTCCGGCAATAACATCTTTTGGTTTTCAATTTCATAACCTTTTAAATAATATCCAACTAGTGGTGAAAACAGTTGCCCTCCGGTATCAATAATTCCCATTTTTTCTAACACAGTTCTGTCTTCCGAAATTATTACTTTTGCCACACTTTCTAGCTTGATCTCCAATGAGGGATAGTTAATCATAAACTCCAAATTATTTAATGCTTTTTCTCCCATTTCCGACACAAATTTTCCTAAATGTTTTATTAAGGCTGGGTTTCCGCCCGATAATCTATAAACTTCTTTAGTCGCTTCATCTGGAACTTTGTACCCAAAATAATCTTGGTTAATTTCTAAAATTCGCTTAGTTCCTTTCAAGTCAAATAATGGCATCCTCATAATATTTGCAAACAGTATTCCTCCCGCGTCTAGGTAATCTATTTTTTTAGTTATTATTGTCTGGTCGCAACTACTAAGCACAGCAAAGTTATCAATACAAACCTCACGGATTTTTTGTAAAGTTGAAAATAATTCAGCCTTATTGGACACTTCTTCAATATGCCCCAAAATCACTATAAGTTTATTGTTTTTCAAATAAGTAGCCAGTTTAATATAATCAATTTCCCGGCTATCTAAATTAATTAGGTTACAAATACACTCATTTAAGACTTTTTGGGTGTCAATAGTATTTGCTAAACACTCAATAAAAATTGTTTTAAAGTTATTTCCCATACCTAGCTTTCGCTCCATTAGTCTTAAGAAATGTTTCCTACCGTACCCCGGCATTCCCCATACAACAACACTCTCTCCTTTTGTCAGTAAATTCGTTACCCAAGGGACTACCGTTCCAAAATGTTTATTGTCAAACAGGTCAAGACTTGCGCTCATAAAAATGTCCAAAACGAAGTAAATAGACTGTCAACATCTAAGCTGTAAGAGGTCATATAATTTGGCCAATTATTACATATTATTGTCCAAAACAAAAATGAAACTTCCCGATGTTGTCAGTTACCAACCGTTTGATCGTAGTCAGTTACCGCCTCTTATGCCCCAAACAAGTACCAAAGATTTATACTCGTCAGGTGAAATTGACCCTCTGACTTTGGGTAGAAATATCGAGATCAGACTAAAACCCTACTTAGAAAAACATTCCCTTGTTCTAGGTGCAAGTCACGACTTCCATCACTCAACACTAACATGGGAATACGTTAAAACCCTTTGCGCCAAAGTGGGCAATATTCCTATTCGTTCTTGGGACCTAATTCACCAGTCGGCTTATCTTCATGACTTAGGCCGTCACGACCCAACGTTACATGGTCAAGCCAGCATTGATAGGTCAGTGGAACTAGCCACTGCCTTTATGGCCGAAGTTGGTCACAAGCAAAATGTAATTGATTCAGTTGTTTCAATAATTAAAGATCACGATCAAACAGATCAGCCCCCCGCAACCTTGGAAGGTTTAATTTTGCGCGAAGCAGATTTCTTGGCTGGTATGGGCTCGGAAGGTATATTTCGCACCATTGCCTGGGGAACCGAATCGGGTCGTACTAGACAAGAAATTGCCACTACTTTAGTCGAAGGTATGCCACGGCGCATTTCATCACTCCGTCTGCCCATTTCCCGGCAAATAGCGGCCCAACTTTGGCCTCAAACAGTTTCATTCTTGAGTCAACTGCTAAATCCTTACTACGACAATACTAGATCTTCCAAAAAAACTGGCCGTCTTATTCATCTGTTTGGGGTAAGTGGTTCAGGAAAAGATACTCAAGCCGATAAAATCTCTGATTATCTAACAGCTCGTAACGTAGATCATTTGCGCGTTGCTGAACCAACTCCACTTGGCAAAAAAATGTTACGTGAAGTCAAGCTTTCAGCTTTCGACCAAGGGATAGAGGTACCCCCCATGGTTACCGCCCAAATCTACGCCGCCGACCGGTTAATGCTCCAATCTACTCAAGTTGTCCCGGCTCTTCAGGAAGGTACTAGTGTCATCTCTGTTAGAAACTATATAGATAGCATTGCCTATCAATCAGATACTCCTCGAGATCAATACGATTCTGGTCGTTTAGAACGTATTCCGGTTCGAACAGATATCGCTCAAATAATAAATCTCAACTCCTTTGCCCTCCGGCCTGATATTGCCTTTTGGTTTGAAGTTGATCCTGAAATTGCTATAAGAAGAATTAGCCGTCGTCACCTGGAAACATTTACTCCACTAAGTGACAACGACGACTATGACCGAATTTTAGAACTTAACGAAACATATAAAGAAGTATTCAGGTATCTGCCAACCTTACCTATTGTCAGAATCAATGCCAATGGGTCGCCAGAAGATACATTTGATCAAATCCGCCCTCATCTTAAGTCTCTTTTGTAAAAATGGCTTAAATTCGGCGGTTCCGTTATAATACCCCTATGTTTGTTGACGATATTTACATAACGGTTAAAGCCGGCAATGGTGGAAATGGTTTGGTTCATTTCTACTCTGACGCCTTTCGCCCCAAAGGTGGCCCCGATGGGGGAGACGGAGGTCGGGGAGGCTCGGTCTATTTTAAGGCCATCAATGACATTACCCGCCTGGCCTCCTTCCAGCGCAACAAAAAGCTCCAAGCCTGGGAGGGTGTTGCCGGTGGTCTAAACAATTGTAGTGGTGCTGCCGG
>JBAYFX010000041.1:0-7632 GCA_041666965.1 Candidatus Shapirobacteria bacterium | reverse complement strand
TTAGTATCTGTCAGAGCCACCACCGTATCCGCCGGATCTAGGTCCGCGGGAGTAGTTATCACTTCGGGGAGGTCTATCTTCCATAGGTCGGGCTTCGTTGCATTTAACAACGCGACCGTCAAGTTCTTTCTCATTCCACATTTCAATAGCTGCAGCAGCTTCTTCTTCTGTAGCCATTTCCACGAATCCAAACCCTTTGGATTTCCCGGAGAACTTATCTTTAATAACTATTGCCGATACCACAGTACCAGCCTGAGCGAAGGCAGCTAACAAACTTTCATCGGTAGTGTCATAAGACAATCCACCAACATACAACTTTTTGGCCATATATACACAAATTTATAATTGTAGTTTCTTCTTTTCCAAAAATTCCCTACACCTTCATTTTACCTTAAATTTAGAAAATAAGTACCTGATAAATAACCGGGAGTATATCTTAACCCAATAGAGTCGGTTCTTTTTTGACTTTCTTCGCTTTTTTTACCTTAACCGGAGCTTCCTCTGCTTCCAGCTTAATTTTAGGTTGGACTGGAGTTAATAGAGCAATAATCTTGTCTAACTTAGCCCCAATAGCCGCTAATTGGTCTTTATTAGGCGAAGTGCCAAAATTTCTTGGCTCGTAACTCTTTTGTTCGTAATTTCTTGGTCCAAAATCTCGGTTGCGGCTATTATCTCTCTCAGAGTAACTTCGGGAGTTATTGGAACTGTTCCCCATCTTTTCAAAACAACTTGAACAGTAAACAGGTTTTTCTCCGGTTGGTCTGAAAGGTACTTGGCAATCTCGTCCGCATTCGGAGCATACCGCCTGAAACATTTGTCGGTCCTCACGATTACGATCCCCAAAATCCCGTCTACCGGAATTCCTAAAATTACCACCCCTATCTTGGCCAAAGTATTTATTCATATTCTCTATAGTACCACGAATTTCGATTATCACCCTGAGATGTTTCAATTTTTTCTTACCACTTTATTGGTAATTTGAGTTTAGTTTATAGATGATTCGTATCAATATCGTTTGTGAGTTCCAAACATAATTAACGGTAGTATTATTAAATATCTACAATGAACATATTAATCATATTTGATTCAATTCACGGAAACACCCAAAAAATTGGTAATTATCTGTTTCAAACGCTTTCTGAGAAAAATTCAACCCAAATGTATCCCATATCTCAAATACAGCCCTCAGATATATTGGGTTATGACTTGCTTATTGTTGGTTCTCCAACTCATGGCGGCCAAGCCACCCCGGCCCTTCAGCACTTTTTGTCCCAATTACCCCCTAATTCTTTAAAAGGGGTTAAGTTGGCTACTTTTGATACCCGGTTTGATTTTAATCTTCAAAAACCTTTTCTTCGCTTACTCATGAAATTAATTGGTTATGCTTCGCCTAAAATTGCCGCCTCTCTTCAAAACAAAGGGGCCCAACTTGTCACCCCACCCATTGGATTCATTGTTACTGGTACCAATGGCCCACTGGCCAAAAACCAGCTGGAAAAAGCCAAAAGTTGGGCTCAACAGATTATTGAACAAGCAAGCTAACTTGCCCTCTTATTACCCTTTTCCTTAATTTGTATTGTGATACTTTGAGATCATTTACCTTATTAGTTTAATTTTCCAATTTATGTCAACTATAGAGAATGATCAACCTATAATAACCACTAGCTCCGATACTAATCGAAACACCAGTTGGTGGCCTCTCATTGCCATTCCGCTTTTCTTCATCTTAGGTTGGGCCACTAACGATGCTATGGCAAACTCGGATTCAGTTCTTTGTCCTAATGTCTCCCCTGTAACTAACATTGTAGAAAGGCTTACTTTTTAGATAAAACTTGCACTTGCCACATGTCTCTCCCGGCCACAGCCATGCCAATCCCCAATACTAGAAAAATAATGGCCAAATTAATTACCGGGCTAAATACTTGGTCTACCAGAGGGGTAGCAATTCCTCCGATTTGCTTGGTTAAGGCGGAGTAGAACTCCCAACTCCAAGGTGAACTTGTCCCTTGCTGCCAGCCAAAATTTCCGGCTGCCACAGCCGCCTTAATCGCATTTTGGCATATTAGGCCGGAAACCAGAGTTCCTAGGGCGGTAGCTGCCATAATCCATCCGCCACTGCTTAGTCGCTTGGCTCTATTATTTTCACTTAGCCATACACCAGCGCCAATTGTCAAAAGCGGCAATAAAAACAAAACCCATATCCAGTTATTTATCCAACCTATCAAATTAAACCGAACCGGCGTTGTTGTTGACACACCATCATTAATTTGCCCTATAGACGGAATGTTATTTACTTGAGTCCTGTACCCTTCCCAAATTTGGTTGACCATTCGTGCTCCCGGGTTACAAGCCGGAATTTGTTTTTCTTCGTTTGATGCCGCCAGTTCATCTCTCCATTCCGTTAACTGTTGGCTGGTACAGGTGGGTAAACTATTCACTACCTGTTTTAGATAGTCTTCAACAATCGGAGTTGTTAATGCGGTTTTAAGAGGTTCCATGTTTACTTCAATGTTTTTCATTTCTTCTTCCCCCTTAAGCATCGGTTCAATTTGCCCCAGAGCTTTCCCCAAGTCATTTTCAAGCCATTGGCTTATCCCGCTTTCATTTAATACTGTATTTAGATTTTTGTTTGCTCTACCCGCTGCCATCATCCAAGTGGACGTGTTTTGGTCCTTAATCGCTCCCGGTTTTTGGGCTTCGTTTAGGGCGGTCTGGGCTAAATCAGGCAGATTTGTTAGTATTTGTTGGGGAATCACGCTAATTAGTTGGCGGCTAAGCATTCCTTTGGTAATTCCCGTAGCCCATATAGCCGTAAACAAGCTGGGTATGCCCAAAAATATAATAATTATCCAGCCAATTATTTTTCCAATTCTAATATTCATAACCCAATTTTAACTTATTTATTAATTATTTAGACTTTATAATCGTAATAATTACTAAAATTCCGCTGGTATTTGATTAAATTACGCCTCCCTCATCTTCTTTCCTTTTTGTTTTATAATCTATTCGTAATTCGTAATTAAATAATTGATAATTAATTATGTGTGGCCGTTTTGCTCTTTACCCTGATTCTGACTTTTATTCCCGTTTTAAATTACCCGAGGGTAAGGAATTAGTTTCCTACCCCAATGCTTCTCCTGGGCAAAATCTGCCCTTAATTGTGGCCTCTTCAACTGGCAACCGCTTAATTTCCAAACTTTGGGGGTATCATCCGGTTTGGTCTTCTTCTTCCCGGCCCCTAATTAATGCCCGCGCCGAGACGGTAACTGCCAAACCCGCTTTTAAAAAAGCTTTTACTACTTCCCGCTGTCTGGTTCCTGCCTCCGGGTATTACGAATGGCAAAAAACTGCCTCCGTTTCCAACCTTTTCTATTTCAAAGACCCTGACTCCAAGTATCTTGGTCTGGCCGGTCTCTATTTTGACGATTCTTTTGTCATCTTAACTACCACCGCTACTCCCGAGATTACTTCCATTCATGACCGTATGCCCTTAATCTTACCCCCCGCCTCCGAGTCCTTCTGGCTTTCTCCCGACTCTTCCCCCTCAGATCTTATGTCTCTCCTTTCGCCTCAAGCCCCAGCTCTCCAATTTCAGCCAGTCTAACATTTTCTCTTCCACTTCGGGTTTTATTCGGGTATCATTAATCATGATCCAAAAAGTAGATGTGCCGGTTAGTGTCAGCTTGGTTTTCGACTCCCGCACCCGCCGTGTCTACCCCCGACGTGTTTTATGGGACGGCCGTTCCTACGATTTGGTTAAGGTTGGTCTTCATCACACATTCCGTCGTGGCCGGACCCTTTACCACGTTTTTTCCGCCTCTTCATCGACCATATTTTTTCGTTTGGTACTTAACACTGACAATCTCTTTTGGCGCCTGGAGGAGGTGGCGGACAATGAAGCCTCTTGAACTTCCTTTTAGCCAAAAAGCTTCTACCCTCATGCACTTGGACCTTAACTCCTGTTTTGCCACCATCGAGCAGCAGGCCAACCCATTGCTTCGGGGTCGGCCCATCGCCGTGGCCGCCTACACTTCCCCCCGCGGCTGCATTTTAGCCCCCAGTGTCGAGGCCAAAAAGTTTGGCGTTAAAACCGGTATGCGGGTCCGTGACGGTCAACTTTTGTGCCCGGGGCTTCAAATCCTACCCCCCGATCCGGACAAATACCGTCATGTTCACCGGTCACTCAAACAACTTTTGCTCGGCTATACCGATTCCGTCACCCCCAAATCTATTGATGAGTTTGTTCTCAATTTTGAAGGTTACCCCGGTTTTAAACTCGGTCTTCCCTCAGTTGCTCGCGAAATTAAGGCCAAAATAAAAAACGAGCTGGGTGACTGGCTCACTATTTCCGTAGGCATTGGCCCCAATCGTTTTTTGGCCAAACTCGCCGCTGGTCTTCACAAACCTGACGGGCTGGATGAGGTTAATTTCACTAATTTCAAAAAAGTTTACCAGTCCCTTTCGTTGACTGACTTAAATGGCATTAAGCGGGCCAACGCCGTTCGTCTTCACGGGCAAGAGATTTATTCTGTTTGGGATTTTTACTCAGCCCCAGTTTCCACCCTCCGCTCAGCCTTTGCCTCAGTTTGTGGATATTACTGGTATTTGAGATTGCGGGGATGGGAAATTGATGATGTTGACTTTGGTCGTAAAAGTTTTGGCCACATGTATTCGCTCCCCAAGCCTGTTTCTACCCCAGAGGATCTTTCTCCCATTCTTCACAAGTTAGTCGAAAAGCTCGGATTTCGTCTGCGTACTGCTGGCTATCGCACTTCCGGGGTTCACTTGGGCCTTCTTTATCGCAATGGTTCCTTTTGGCACCAAGGGCGCGTTACCTCCGAGCTTCTTTTTGACTCCCAAGACATTTATAAGCGGGCTTTCAAAATTCTTTCCTCGTCTCCTTACAGTTTGCCGGTAGCCAATCTGGCCGTGTCTTGCTTTAACCTCACTAAAAATTCTGTTTTTCAGCCCGACCTTTTTGGTCGGCTTGAGCGGGGACTAAGGTTAACCCAAGCCCTTGATACTGTTAATTCCCGCTGGGGAAATTTTGTCATTACTCCCGCCTCCATGATTGACACCGGCTCACTTGTCCCCGACCGTATCGGTTTTGGTTCGATTAAGGACATGGAACAATTTATCTTTTCCTAAATAATTTTTGCGCTATAATTCGCCATGTACGAAAATTACCGTTTATTTAGAGTATTTGCCTTTGATTCGGACGGAGTTCAGAACCGTTCACACGTAGCCGCTCTTGCACAAGCTAACCTACTGTTCGAACAACATCGATTATCGGTTCGTTTAGCTTATCCGGACTTAATTGACTGGAACACTTTATCTCAAGTCGCCACCCAACATCTGGGGTCGCAAATCGCCTCCCAAATTAACCAATGTTGTTGGTATACCCCCGAAGTTTTACGCAAAGCGCCACCGGAGCCAGGTGTTTTAAAAGCCATGGCATTCCTAAACAGGCTTCCTCAAGCTCAGGTTCACACTATCACCACCCGCCTGCCTCATTTAAGAGAATGTACTCAAGATTGGTACGCTCAACACGCACCCTGGATGAACGATGGACGTTTGCACCTTCGTGAAAATACACAATGTACGGGTGATGAATTTAAACTGGCCACCGCCCGTGAATTAAAAGTTTCTTGGTTTGTAGAGGATAATGCAGATACCTTTGATCTATTAAGTAAAAATGGTATCCCTGCTACATTAATCAGTCGTCCCTGGAACTCTTTACGACGTGATCTGGATCAGTATCGGAGTGAACCTGGTTTTTGGCCGATAGTTATCCGCGGCTTAAGTGCCTATATTAAACCAAAAACCTATTGATTACTGTTTCCTTTTCGCTCGGCTCGAGTCCGGTCCACCTTGGTTAAATATTTTTTCCTTAGTCTTACCATTTTTGGAGTAATGTCAATCAGTTCATCTTCTTCAATAAAATCCAAACATTCTTCAATACTATACTTTACCGCCGGGGCCAAAATTATCGCGTCGTCGTTACCAGAAGATCTCATGTTAGTCAGCTGTTTCCCTTTACCCACATTAATATCCAAGTCACCGCCTACTGGTCGCAAACCTACAATTTGCCCCTCATAAATTAACTCAGTTGGTTCTACAAAGGTTATTCCTCTCTTTTGAGCCAAGTCCAGTCCGTAAGACAGGGCTTTACCGGTTTCGGTGGCAATCATCACTCCGTTCCGGCTTCGCGTTAGAGTCTCTTCCAGTTTTTCATAACCTAAAAACAAGCTGGAAATAGCGGTTGTGCCTTTAGTTTCAGTCATCAGGACTGTCCTTAGACCCAAGCTATTTTTCTCGCTAATTTTATAAATTATTTTCACTCCGCCCTTCCCATCACTTATCATGTCCAACATTTGACCTCGTCTTTTACCCAGCTCGGCACTAATTGCCCCAACATATTCGTCAGTTGTCAAAATTGTCAGTTCGTTTATTGGTTCTTGCCACTGTCCCTCAACTTTTCTCAAAATTACTTCCGGCTTGCCTACTTCCAGGGCAAACCCTTCCCGTCTTAACTTTTCAATTAATATGGCCAAATGTAGTTCGCCTCTCCCGGCCACAATCATTCTAATGTTGTCCGTTGGGTCCATTTCCACTTTCATCCCCAAGTTGGTTCTGGCTTCCTCAACTAGTCTCTCTTTCAATTCTCGGCTGGTTAAAAACCTTGACTCAGCTTTCGCAAACATTGAGCTGTTTGGTCCGAAACTAGCCTTGAGCGTTGGTGGGGCCACCTCTATGGTTGGTAAAGCCTGGGGGGCAAGAGGTGAAGCCAAAGTGTGACCTATTTCAATCTCATCAATTCCTGCCAAATATACAATATCTCCACTTTCTGCCTCAGTCACCTCGACTTTACTAATTCCATCATTTACATACATTTTTCCAATCCGGTAATTCCCTTCAATTTTACTGTCAGCAGAGAGCATGACTACCGCGTCCCCGCTTTTAATTTTTCCCTGAAATACCCGCCCTACTGCTAATCGGCCTAAGAATTGGTTCGGTTCAAAAGCAGAAACTAGCATTTTAAATGGTTCTTTATCGCTTGGAATTGTTGGTTTAATTGAGCTTAGTATTGTGTCCAAAAGGGGAGTAATGTCTCCCGCTTGATCCAACCCTTCAGGCATTTGGTGGTAGGCTTTTCCGTCTCGCCCAACGGCGTAAACCACCGGAAAATCTAAAGTATCGCTTGTGCTGGCTAAATTTAAAAATAGTTCCTCGGTGTCATTCATTACTCTGCTTACATCTGCGTCTTTTCGATCAATTTTATTTATTACCAAAATTATTTTAAGTCCGTAATCCAGGGCTTTTTTAAGTACAAATCTCGTTTGTGACAAAGGTCCTTCAGCCGCGTCCACAATTAATAGCGCCCCGTCGGCCATATTCAGTACTCTTTCTACCTCTCCGCCAAAGTCAGCGTGCCCGGGTGTGTCAATAATATTGATTTTTGTTCCCTTGTAATTGACTGAAGTGTTTTTAGAAAGAATAGTAATTCCCTTTTCCCGTTCAAGGTCGTTTGAGTCCATAATCCGTTCAGCCCCCATTTCTTCCTGATTGTCCCGAAATGTATGTGTTTGTTTAAGCAGGGCATCCACCAAAGTAGTCTTACCATGGTCTACA
>JBAYFX010000040.1:0-8072 GCA_041666965.1 Candidatus Shapirobacteria bacterium | reverse complement strand
GGGTCAGCATACCAATCCGACGGACACTGATTAGGATTGGCATACCATGGACAATTAGTGTTAGCCTTCGCAGGAGCACAATCAGCCGCCCCCACTTCTCCCACACACCCCCCGGGGCACCCTAAAACTAATCCTGACCACGCTCCATTTACGCACTGGATAACTCCGGTTTTATCCTCATTACACATAGTCTGGCCGTTTGTACAGCTTATCTTAGGTGTTGCTGTCGGCGTCGCTCCAATCCCCACGTTTTTACTACAATACTCCTGAATTGGACCACAATCGTAATGTCCCTCCCCCTCACTGTCCGTAAAATTACAGGTTCCCTCAGAGTTAGATTCAATACTTCCACAATCAATTCCACCAGCTTCCGAAATCGCCTCCATTGCCCGATTACGTACATCCTGACTTTTACTCACTAAATTTAGAGCTACCGGAGTCGCAATTGCCATCAACAACATTGCTATCAGTATTGGAATTTGAACAAGTCCCTTACTTCTCATAGTCCTTTTGGCCTCCGATAACTGCCCTTTGGAGCCGGCCTCCCACTAATGGTTGGAGTTAATTTTGGGTTACACTCATTCGCCCCGGTTTTGCACCCGGTCTCACAAATTGAGGTATTCCACACTAGTGTTCCCGGAGCTGGTGAATAGCAAGTACGTAACACCCCCCCCACACATTCTTTTTCTCCCACCGTGCACATTGGCGTAGGCGTTTGTACCGGTTTAGTAGGGGTTGGAGTGGGTTCCGGTTTACATATGTCCCCCAAACACTCACCCGACTCACATTTAATTGAATTCCACACAAATCCTCCGGGGTATGGCTCATAACAGGTATACTCTATTCCCACCTCGCACTTCTTCTCCCCCATAACACATACTGCCTTTGGAGTTGGGTTTAAGGTAGGTGTTGGAGTACTAGTTGGGGTCGGATTACACTCACTCTCGCCGGTTTTACATCCGGTCTCGCAAATTGACGTGTTCCATACCAGTGTCCCCGGAGCCGGTGAATAACAGGTTCGTAATACTCCACCCACACATTCTTTTTCTCCAACAGTACACATTGGGGTAACCGTTGGAGTTGGAGTCAAAGTTGGAATTGGCGTATTTGTGGGCAATGCTCCACCACAACACACTCCGCTAGCACAATCCCCCCCCGCGCTTCCTCTACCCACCGAACCGCAACTCGAAGCATAAGCCAAACACTCCCCTGAACACGGATTTTTCGCTTGACACGCTCCCCACTTACCCTCGGCATTACATCTTTGATATCCCGGTTTTCCGTTCCAATTACAATCCTGGGTAGCTGCCGTATCACAATCTCGCGGTGGCGTTGTTGGCACAGGTGGGTTGGTTGGAGTTGAGCAATCTTTTTGCCCCTGCCAGGTATTTCCACAACTATCTTTGCAAGTTTGACCCTTACATGTGGAAGATCCACAGCTACTATTTGGAGCACAGGCATTTTTACATGCCCCCCCCGAACACCCACTTGAACAATACTGCCCATTAACCCACTTGCCTCCACTACATGTTTGAACTGTATTTCCACTACATTGTGTTTCGCCACTACTACATTGGGATTCTGCCGCTCTGTTCCGAGTATCCTGGCTTTGACTACCAAGTTTCAACGCTACCGGTAAAGCTACGGCCATAATCACCATTCCCACAATTAATGGAATCTGAACTACCCCCCAGCTACCCCGCCAATTGCCTCTCATTTTATCCTCTTACTACTTATATATAAAATCACTTACACAGTCTAGGAAAATAGCCTCGTAATGTAAATATAATCTACTAGATCAAATACCTTATAGGTTTAAAAACCCGTCTTCTGTCATAACATTTGGCTCCGTTGTCCCAACTCGACAGTCAACGCTACTGCTACCGCATCCCCTACATGACTCGGACCCGCTACTTCCTGCCCTCCCAGCATTACTTTTACCATTTCCAACACTTGCCTTTTTTCCGCCCGCCCGTACCCTACTATTGCCATTTTAACCTGTAGGGGTGTTAGTTCCTTCACACTCACTCCGGCTTCAGCAATAGTTAGCTTAATTACCCCGATTGCTTCGGCCACTTTAATAGCTGATTTAGCATTTTTAGCAAAAAATAAACTTTCTATACCCGCAGCTTTTATATCATATTTTTTGAGTATTTCCACCAATTCCTCTTTTATTTTTTTTAGTCTCAGCCCGGAATCTATCTTAACACCGGTCACAATTACCCCTCCCTCAATCATGACTCCATCATTCACTACCGCCCATCCCACATTTGCTACTCCTGGGTCAATTCCTAAAATCATACTCAATATTACCAAATTTAAGGCAAAATTTAACCTATAAACACTATAGGATGTATAAAGTTTATTAACTTTTCCACATCAAAAACCTATATTAATACAAAAACTTAATATGGACATATTATAAGATTAAGTGGTTTACTTTTACCCCAGTCTTCACCCCTAACCTATATAAATTTGCTTTACTTACCTTTTACTACTAAAATTGGTAATGGATTATTCACCTCTAATTAGTCAAATAACCTCACATTTTCCCCAACTTGAGCCCAAAACTAATTTTATTTTAGCGCCTGTTACTACCCTAAAAATTGGTGGTCCCGCCGATCTTTATATTCACTCGACCTCCAATCATCAGTTTGAAGGCTTACTACGTCTTTTAAAGCTAGATTCTGTTAATCCTACCCTCATTGGCAACGGATCCAACATTTTAATTTCCGACACAGGCATAAAAGGTATAACAGTACACAATACCGATACCGACACCACCATTACCATTCACGACCGCCCTCAGTCCTCATCCTCCACCACCCTCTCAACTCAAGCAATTCGTCACGAAGATAATCCTCAAGACTATCTCGATTTCACCAAAATTGACTACGACGAATCAACGTCTCCCCCAATTCAAGTAACCATCACTTCCGGCACACCCCTGCCTTTCGCTCTTAATTATTTGTTAAACCATGGTGTCACCGGCCTTCAATGGTTTGCCTATATCCCCGGAACCATCGGTGGGGCTACCTACTACAACATTCATGGCGGTAACTACCACTTTAATCAATTCCTCAACTCAATTACCTACTTTGATTTTAAGACCGGAGAAACAATTACTACCCCCGCCTCTGACTTAAAGTGGGATTACGATACTTCAGAGTTCCAAGCCCACCCAGAGTGGATTATTTTGGAGGCTACCTTCAATTTATTTCAAGGCGATGTAGACCGGGCTAAGAGGACCGCAGCCGCCTGGATCTCTCAAAAATCAAAAGTCCAACCCATGAATTCGGCTGGTTCAGTCTTTCAAAATCCAACTTTAAAGCAATGTCTGCCCATTTGGGGCGAACAGAAGTCCACCGGCTGGATAATCGACCAAGTTTTAGGCCTTAAAGGACTGACTGTTGGTGGCGCCCAAATCGGCCCTCAGCATGCCAATATCTTTACGAATCTTGGTGGCGCCACCGCCGCCGACTTTATGGCCTTAATTGACAAAGTTAGAACCGAAGCCAAGTCTAAACTCAATCTAGATCTCAAGCTCGAAATCAAGCTCCTTGGGTTTTAGTTATTTTTACCCACCACCCTACCTACAAATCTTATCAGTGCTAACTGTCGGCGCCATCTTTTTGGTTCCTTATACAAGCTGTACAGCCACTCCAAGCCCATAATTCTGGCCCACTCCGGTGCCCGCTTTAATTCACCCGACCAATAATCAAAACTCCTCCCCACCCCAATTGCCACTCCAAAATCCAGCTTGTCCATATTCGCCTCCACCCACTCTTCCTGTTTTCTCATACCCATAGCTACCAATAAAACGTCTGGGGAATACTCGTTAATGTGCCTTATTGTCTCTTTATGACTCATTTTTGGCTCCCCCTCAATGGCTCTTATTTTCAATTTTGGATATTTCGCTTTAAAGCTATCTGCCGCCTTTTTAGCTCTATTCTCCCACCCGCCCGCCAACATTACCTTCCATTTTTTTTGATTGGCCAGTTCTATTAACCCTTCGGCCAACTCCACTCCGGGTATCAATCCCTCTTTTTTACCCCCAGCCAATATTTTCCAACCCTCCCTTAGCCCGACCGCCAAGCCACCTTTGCCAACTCTTTTAGCCCACAACAAACCCACTCCATCGACTACCTTCAAATCAATCTTTTCCAAAGTTTCAAAAAAATTCTTATCCTCTACCGCCTGCATCACAAATTCCGGGTTTACAGTAGCCACTCTTTTTCTTTTCTGGCCACTACTTATCCATTTCTCAATTATTTTTAAAACCTGTTCCTTATTGCCCCACCATAAATTTACTCCCTCAATTTTCCCCCATTTACCCTCAATCATGCCAAATTATACCGCTTTCTTGTCTCTTACCTGTCTCTTTCTTAAGGTTTATCAATCTATTACTTAGTCTGCTAAAAGCTGTTTCTTTATAATTATGCCTATCTTTCTGATTATATTCCTATTAATCTTTGTCGAAAATACCTAAATATATCTTCCCTACTGTCTCCTTTTTTGTTTACAACCTAGCTTAAAACCATTTTTTAAATCATTTTGTAAAACTTTTACTTCTCTTACACTTTTAATACATCTTTATGAGCTTAAAAACTTATCATAATAGTCAATTATATTACTTAGCATACCTTAATACATCATCTGCAAACTAACAAATTACTATAGGATAATACATTTTCTTTAGCTGTTCACTATAGTTAAACTAAATAGAGTATAAAATTAGTTCAGTGTTATCACCGGAATTTAAGGCATATAACAAAATATTTGTTCATTTGGAACTTAAAATCAAGTATGTCACTTATATTACTCTTTTCTACAACCACAAGATAATAAAATTTTATCAATATATAATTTACTCTAGTCCCTATTACCGGAATATATCACTATACTTTTCTCGGTTATCAACTACCGCCCCAATTCCCCTAATTACCCCCAATTCTGGGTCTCCTATCAAATGCGCCGGTACTCCAATTTCCCTAGTCACTAAAGTTTCAAAATTGGTTAACTTCGCCCCTTCCCCACATAATACGATTCCCCTGTCCAAAACATCAGCCACTAATTCAGGTGGAGTAACTTCTAAAGTAGACCGGACTGTTTCCACCATTATCTCCAATATTGGGGCCATGGCTCCATAAATCTCATCTGCCCCCACCATCACTTTCTTTGGCAATCCGTCGGCCATATTTCTTCCCGATACCTCAAGTAGTTCGTTTTTTTTGGGTTTAATAGCGCTACCTATCTGTTTTTTAATAAACTCCCCAGTCGCCAAGCCTACAAGCAATCCGTGCTTCTTTCTAAGATATCCCACAATTGCCTCATCCAACTTATCCCCCCCAATTCTAATTGAACTCTGCGATACCACCCCCCCCAAGGCCATTACCGCCACCTCAGTTGACCCTCCACCCACATCCATCAACAGGTTTCCCTTTGCCTCAGCCACCGGAATCTTAGCTCCCACCGCTCCCGCTACTGGTTCATCTATCAAGTCCACCTTGCTGGCTCCAGCCCCCAACATCACGTCAACTACTGCCCTCAGTTCCACCTCAGTGGCACCACTTGGTACTGCCACTACCGCCTCCGGCCCCAAAAACCACCAAGGACCCATCAATTGCCGCAAAAAATAGTTCATCATTGCTTTAGCCACTTCAAAATTAGCCACTACCCCCTCCGACATTGGTCGGCTTACTTCAATATAATCCGGAGTCTTACCCACCATTTCCGCTGCTTCCGTACCAGCTGTCAACACTCGTCCGTCTACCGCCGACACCGCCACAATTGATGGCTGGTTCAAAACCAACCCCTGGTCTTTTAACCAAATCTTAGTATTTGCTGTTCCCAAATCAACTCCAATTTTTGCTCTCCATTTCATTACTCCATTTTACAGCTCCTCATCTTCCTTGATAACCAGTACTTTCTTGTCTATACTAAGTCAATGTCTGCCCCATCCGACCGAAAAAGTTTGATTGTTGTCCTTTCCGTTCTCACCTTTATCGTTTGCGGTACATATCTACTCTCAGTTCTTGGGCGTGGTTATCGCCTTAATTTAACCTCTCAACCCCGTCTGGAAGCCACCGGTCTGCTCTCCCTAGTTTCCACGCCTAAAGCAGCCTCTGTTTACATTGACGATCATTTAACCACCGCTACCGACGATACCGTTAACCTCCTCCCTGGTCAATATCACTTAAAAATTTCAAAAGATGGCTTTTTACCCTGGTCAAAAACGGTTGAAATTAACCGCGAATTAGTAACTGTGGCTGATGTCTACCTTTATCGGCTTGCGCCCGATCTTAAACCAATCACTGTCTCTGGTGCTATTAACTTTACCGTCTCTCCCAATGGTACCCGCATGGTATACGCTGTTGCCAGCGCTTCAGCTGAGCGTGAAAACGGCTTATTCTTACTCGAAACCGGTGATAACCCTCTCAACCTCAACCGTTATCAAACACGTCGCCTCTCAGCCCCACTTCCCGGTATTGACTGGACTCAATTTACTTTTAAGTTTTCTCCTGATTCTAACGAAATTTTAGCTGTTTCTCCTAACAATAATTATCTATTTACTCTAACTGGCCCCAATACCACCGACCAAGTTTTTGATGTTACCACTCAACTAAACCTCATCAGTTCCCGTTGGAACACCCAAGAAACCCGCATAGTTAGTCAAAACTTACTGCGCCTCCCACCGTTTATTAAACCACTTACCGCTTCTTCGTCAGCCGCTCAAGTTCAAATTTCCACCTCAGGAGACCAAATACTTTACCAGTCAGCCACCAGCTCTGCCCTTGTAAACCCCACCCGATCTCCAGTTCCTACATCAGCTCTTTCAACCAATACCCTAACCCTAAATGGATATTATGTTTACGATTTAAATACCGGTAATAATTTTGAAATCAATCTTGGAAATTACACAAAATTCTTTTGGTTAAACAACACCACTAATCTTATTCTGGTTAAAACAGGCGAAATTGCCGTTATGGATTCCGACGGAACCAACCTTCACCCCCTCTTCAAAGGCAGCTTTACTGCCGACCAAGTCAGTCAATCAGCCGATGGTTCTCAACTTATTGTTCTAGCCTCTCCTTACCCTGGCGCACCTACCAACCTCTACGCTATTTCAATTCGCTAACTAGTTAATTTACCTCACAAACTAAAGTTTGTAATTGGTCAATTTTAGCCAAATTTTCTCTAATCTGATTATCACTTAAATTTCCCAGGTCAATTTCTTCAATTAATGCAGTGCTTTTAGCCTCCACCACCGAAGCATTCATACACCCACTTTCTTCTATCTGAGCATATGGTGCTTCAAACAAAGGTGCTAGCTCGTTTTCTATCGTCGCCACCTCTTCACTCTCTTCCATCTTTACCCAATCTGGGCTGCTAGCCTCAATTTGGTCGCCCAACACTACACTATCACCCATCGTATACTGTTGATTGCCAATCTCTAAAAACCTCAATGGAACCAGCGCCATAATCGCCACAACAAAGCTAACAATCAAGGTTCGGGTATTTCTTTGTGTTTCATTCATAACTCAGTATAAAACAGTCATTTTGTTTGTCAAATAAAGCTATGCTTAATATATAAACCTATATATTATATATATTAGTAATCACTATATTTTACAATTGAAACTACATTTTTAATCCTCAGTTACTAAAAAATCGCTCTTACTTCTATAATAAGGTACTATTTTCTCATCTTTCCGCTTAGCATTCCTTACCATTCTCTGCTATTATCTTTACTCAATACTTACCTCTATATATCAATCATAAACTTTATATAACATTTCTCATCCCTTAACCTCTTTTCCTTTACTATCTTCTAATAATTCTCTTTCCTACCTCTTACCCCTCCTATGGTTTATACTATCGTCAACCTACTCTTTAGGTAATCCCGAAAGTTTTCGGGGCGTAGCTTTAGCGTAGACGGGGATTGGCGCAATTTCGTCCATAGGACGATCAGCCTTTGGCTGAGGCTAGCGACCAATCGAATTAGTTTAGCCTAACTTACGGGGATTGGCGTAATTTCGTCCATAGGACGATCAGCCTTTGGCTGAGGCTAG
>JBAYFX010000039.1:0-8311 GCA_041666965.1 Candidatus Shapirobacteria bacterium | reverse complement strand
ACTTGGCGCATCCTGGCCCTGAAGAAGGGGCCAAGGGTTGGTCTGTTCGCCCATTAAAGCGCTGCGTTAGTTGGGTTCAGAGCGTCGCGAGACAGCTCGGTCTCTATCCGTAGTAATCGTTTGATTCTTGAAGGGATTCGTCCACAGTACGAGAGGACCTGGACGAGGAAACCTCTAGTGTGTCGGTTGTGCCGTCAGGCGCATTGCCGAGTAGCTACGTTTTTATAAGATAACTGCTGAAAGCATCTCAAGCAGGAAGCTGACCCTAAGATAAGGAATCGTGTTCCCGTAAGGGAAGAGAGATCGCCGGGAGACTACCGGTTAATTCTCGGACAGTGGAAGGCCCGTAAGGGTTTAAGCTAAGCCGATGACAGATCGAAAAAACTCCTCAAATTTGGCTTTTGGTTCGAGTAATCGGAACAAAAGCCAAATAGGCAGCTCAATTTAGGAGCTCTAAACTGATGACAAACTTTTGATTTTTGGATTCCGGTCACCGGTGCGATGTGGTACCACCTTTTCCCATTCCGAACAGAGAAGTGAAACGCGTCAGCGCTGACAATAGGTTAGGTGCAAACTTAACTGAAGATAGGTCGTGGCCGGAATCGAGAAATCAAAAGAAAGGAAAATCTCAAGCATGATTTGTCAGTGCTTGAATTTATTCGAATGCTTTCGGGGTATAATGGGGGGCTGAAAGATTAATTTCTCGATTATATAATTTATAAATATTTATGTTATTAATTAATTTAGGGTATTCAATCCCGTATATAAAATCCCTTAGTTGAGGGATTTTTTTAGGTCTGCTGGAGGCAGATAGACATGGCTAAAAAAGAAAAAAAAATCAAAAAGAGTAAAAGCGAAATAACTACGATGGAGGAGTTGCTTAAAAGCGAAGGAGTTGAATTAGTTGGACTTAAGAAGGGGCAGGAGGTAAAAGGTAAAATAACAGCAATACGGGGCAAGTCAATTTACATTGATATTGACGGAAAAACAGACGCTGTGGTTAGTGGTAAGGAATTTGAATTTGTTAAAGATTATGTGTCAGATTTAAAAGTAGGAGATGAGATTGAGGTTCAAGTAAAACAACCGGAGAACGATAGAGGCCAGATATTAGTTTCAATTCGAGGTGCCGCATCTGGTTATGGTTGGAATTATTTTTCTGAGAAAGAAAAGAGCGGGGGTGAAGTAAGTGTGTTTGGAAAGGAGCTAAATCGAGGGGGGATTGTAGTTTTGGCCCCATTTGGCTTTTTCGGATTTATTCCAGGATCACAAATTGGCTCTAAGTATGATGGAGATCCAGAAAAGATGTTAGGAAAGAAAATTAAAGCCAAGGTATTGGAAGTAGATCAGGCTAAAAACCGGTTAGTCTTCTCGGAGAGATTGGTGTCTGAACCAACTAAAGTTGGTGAAGAAGTTAATGCAATGGAGAATTTGGTGGTTGGTGGTGAGTTTGAGGCTGAAGTGGTTAGGGTGGAGCCGTTTGGTATATTTGTGAGAATTGAAGTGCCAATTGGAGAAAAGAAATTGTATTTAGAAGGGTTAGTTCATATTTCAGAAATTAGTTGGGAAAAGGTGGAAAATGTAGGAACAATTTATAAAGCTAAAGAGAAGGTGAAGGTTAAATTGTTGAATAAAGATGAGGGAAGATTGCAGTTTTCAATTAAGAGATTAACCAATGATCCATGGATGGAAATTGAAGCCAAATATCCTAAAGACAAAGAAGTTGATGGGGTTGTGGTAAAACTAGCTAGTTATGGAGCTTTGGTTAGATTGGAACCAGGTATTGAGGGGTTAATCCATATTTCTAAGTTGGGTGGTGGAGCTAACATAAAAGAGAAGGATAGTGTGGGGGTTTATATTGAATCGGTTGACGTGTCGAAGCGAAAGTTGAGCTTGGGTTTGGTAATGAGTGATAAGAAAACGGTGATTTATAAATAAGTAGTAGTGATAGATTTGAACCCCGGCGAAGGCCGGGGTTTTTAGTGTAGAATAGGCAATGACAGAAGAAACAAGACAAAAACTTCGTGAGGTGGGATTAAATGTATTAAGTGTGATATTGCCTAAAGACGGGACTGAAATGACTAAGTGGGCGGTGGTAGCGTGTGATCAATTTACCAGTGAACCGGAATATTGGGTGTCGGTAGATCAATTGGTGGGAGAAGCACCTTCGACTTTAAGGTTGGTTTATCCTGAAGTTTTTTTAGAAAATTCAGATAAAAGAGAAAGGATTTTGGCTATTAATCAAAAAATGGAACAGTATTTGGGTGAAGGAACACTGGAAGAAAAATTTGAAGGTATGGTGGCTGTAAAAAGGTGGACTGCTAAGGGGCAAATCAGAAAAGGATTGGTAGTAAGCTTGGATTTGGAGAGATATGATTATAAGAAAGGTGCTAAAAGTTTAATACGGGCAACTGAAGGAACAGTAGAAAGCCGAATTCCCCCGAGATTAGAGATTAGAGAAAATGCCCAAGTGGAATTACCCCACATTATGGTGTTAATTGACGATCCTGAGCATGACGTTATTGATCCGGTGTGGAACAAGGACTGGGAAAAGATATATGGTTTTGATTTAATGATGAATGGGGGAAAAATAGAAGGGTATCGAATTGATGAGGAAGCTGAGTGGGCGAGAATTGCTCAAGAGTTAGGGAAACTAACTACAGAGGATGGTTTTTTGTACGCCATGGGAGACGGAAATCATAGTATGGCAACAGCCAAGGCACATTGGGAACGGGTCAAGGTTACACTGAGTGAAGAAGAGAAGGTAACTCATCCGGCGCGCTTTGCAATGGTGGAGTTGGTGAATATTCATGACAGTGCTTTGGAGTTTGAGCCAATTCATAGAGTTTTGTTTGGAGTTGATGAGGTGGATTTGGAAAAATATTTAAGCGGGGAGGGGGCGGAAATGGAAGTGATAAGTAGTGGAATTAAGAAGACAATAAGATTAAGGGAGATGTGGAGTCAGTTGACAGTAGGCAATTTACAGATTATGTTGGATGAATATCTGGCTACACATGAGGGGGTAAAAATTGATTATGTACATGGGGTACTTGCGGTTGAGAAACTAGCTAGTAGTGTTGGCAATGTGGGATTTTTATTGCCAACTTTAAAAAAGGAGGAATTGTTTCCTGCAGTAGAAAAGGATGGAGCATTGCCTAGGAAAACATTTTCAATGGGGGAGCCTCAAGAGAAGAGGTTTTACTTAGAAGCAAGAAAAATTAGGTAAAAATATACCTTAGGTAGGCGCTAATTTAAGACGGCTTTACTTAAGGCCTTGGAATTGACAAAAATCTATTTGGGGTATAAATTTAGATATGCCAATTGAAGGTGGGGAACATAAAATCTAATAAATACACAAATAAAACCCGAAGTGGTAGAATGTGTTAGTGAAAAGTAAAAATGAAATAGTGTTTGTGTGTTCTAATTGTGGAAATGAGTTTAATAAATGGCAGGGTCAGTGTCCGGCATGTGGTGAGTGGAATAGTTTAAAAGAAGCACCAAAAGTACAAAACACGAAAAGCGGTAAAAGTGGTGGAGGACAGAACGGTATCACAAAGATAAAAGTGATTAATTTGGGGGACATTAGTTTTGAAGACAATAATTCAAATAGTTATATTAGTACCAACATAAGGGAATTTGACAGAGTATTGGGAAAAGGAGTTGTTCGGGGAAGCTTAATATTGTTGGCGGGTGAGCCGGGAGTAGGTAAAAGTACCTTGGTGACTCAGGCAGCAATAAATTTAATGACGGATAAAAAAGTTTTGTACGTGGACGGGGAAGAAACGGCCAGCCAAGTGGCATTACGGGTGAGGCGACTTGGAGGTAAGCAGGAAAAGATAGAAGTGTTGGAAACAAATAATATAGACGATTTAGAGGCGATGGAGCAGAGAGTAAAAGATGTGTACGATTTGGTGCTAGTAGACTCGGTTCAGGTGATGAGAGCCGAAGGGGTGAGTGGGTTGGCAGGAAGTCCGAGTCAAATACGGGAAGTAACTCTGAGATTATTGAAATTAGCAAAAAGTAGTGGAGTGGCGATTATACTTTTGGGACATGTGACAAAAGAAGGGGAGATAGCCGGGCCGAAAATGTTGGAGCACATGGTGGATGTGGTTCTTTACTTTGAGGGTGAGAAGAATACAGAACTGAGAATTTTGCAGGGGACCAAGAACAGATTTGGAGCGGCGGATGAGGTGGGTGTATTTCGGATGGGAGAAAAGGGATTGGTGGAAATGGGGGGTGACAAAATTAATTTAACAGAAGATGGGGAGGGAGTGGGGTCGGGTGTGAGTATTGTTATGGAAGGAAGTAGACCGATGGCAATTGAAGTTCAGGCTTTGGTGACTGAAAGTTTTAGTCCAGCCCCGAGGAGGGTATTTTCGGGGATTGATTTTAATAGGGGTCAGATTTTGGTGGCGGTAACTCAAAAAGTTTTGGGAGTACCGCTATATAAATTTGATGTTGTGGTAGCCGTAGCGGGGGGAATTCGGATTAGTGATACTGGAGCCGATTTGGCAATTGTTGGGGCGATTTATAGTTCTTACAAAAACAAACCGATTGGGGGAGGGAATAGAGTAGCGTTGGTGGGGGAGGTGAGTTTGTTGGGTGGGGTTAAAAAAGTAAGAAATATGGAAAAGCGAAAAAGTGAAGCCAGAGCGTTGGGGAGAGAACTGGTGGAGGTGACAAAAATAGGAGAAATAAAAAAGTTTTTAGCAGAGTAAAAAGTATAGGGAGGTACTAAAACGTTGTTTGGAGAGGATTTGGTGAAGGGATAAATTTTTACAATAAAATGGTTTTCCACAATCAGTGAAATTGGTGAGTAAGTGCTTATTTCCAACTCATATTCCACAAATAAATATTATACGGATATAGACAACTTAGACATTAAATAAATATAGGATATGGCCAAAATAAGAGGGTAGTGGTAGACTGAATTATGAAATTGAAGTTGAGCTGGGAGAGAATAAAAAAAAGACTGAGTGGGGCCAGAAAAGATAGGAGTTGGGAAGAAGATCAGTTTTCGAAATTACGTAGACTTAGGTCAAAAATACTTATATAAAAACAAAAAAAGAAACAACCTTATCGATATTCTCAAAAGCAGGTGGAACACGAATAGGGTTGTTTCTTCCCTTTAAAGATAGGGTTTTTAGGACCAAAAGTCAAGACAACTTTTGGGCTTAGTGTTGAGAGCGACAGAGGGGGCAGGTCTGTCGCTTTCTATAGTGAGTGGTAGGAATAGAGTGTGAGGGTAATTGTAAAAGATAATAAAGCCGAGTTGAAAATGGATAACATTGTCTTTCTTATTTTACGATTCAGGGTTTGAAGGCTATAAATGTCAAAGTCAAATAAGGTAAGATAAATTATGAAAAAGTGGATGATGTTAGTGGTGATAGTCTGGTTGGCGGCTGGGGAGCACTCTTTGGCTTTGGAGGGAGGACTGGGGGTGTGTCACTGGGCAGGACCAAACGGTTTAGGGTTAGGGGAATCAACGGTAAATTGGTTTTATGCTGCTGGTGGTGGATTTGATTGGGCAAAAATTGAAGCTAAACAAGGGGTATATGATTTTAGTGAGGGGGATAACATGCTAGCTAGCCAGCTAGCAACTTGGCCAAAAGCCAGTTATTGGCTTGATGTTCAAACGGGTATGGTGGCCAGTGTCCCGGAATGGACAAAAAATGATGTTTATGGATATGTGACCATATCGTCAAAAAGATCGGCATTTATTCCTTGGAATGAGAATTATTTGGTAGCTTTAGACAAACTGCTTGGACAGGTAAGGAAGCATTATGATGATCCTACTTCAGTGGCATATAAATTTCGGGATAAATTAACAGCAATTAATATGATGGGAGGTGGACCAAATGGGGAAATGTTGACGGGAGGTGGAGGTTCCAACTACAACGTAAATATGTTTCCTGGTTACACTGACCAGTTATATATCCAAACAGTTATGAGAATTGTTGACATGTATGTAAAGCACTTTGGAGACTTTAAACCGGTGGTATTGCAGCTAGGAAATGGGTTGTTATTAAACGGGAACGTGTTTAACCCAGTGGTAGACCAGGTGAGCTCTAAATATGGCAATAAAGTGTGGTTAAAGTGGAACGGATGGAATGAGGTTACAAACGCAGTACTGCCGGTTTATAAAATGAAAAACGGAGGAAGGTGGACAGCTGTTAACGGACAAAAGATGGCGATGAGATTTACCAACAATGAGGCTAGAAATATTATTCAGGCAAAAACGAAAATTAAGTCGGTTGAGACTATAAGTTCTAATATGAAAATGGTGATATATAAGGATAACAACGGACAAATAGGAAATAAGTGGGCAGAAAGTAATAATACGAAAGTGAGTCAGTCTGGAGAGTGGCAGATGTGGACATTTAGTTTTCCGGCTTCTTCGCTCTATATGAGTTATTCTTATTGGGTATCGATTGAGGGAATTGGACAAGAATTGAGGGAAATTGAGGTGATAGACGATGGTTTAGGCCAGATGGCGATTGATAGCGGGGAGGGATGGAAGTATCAAACCGGATCTGTGTTTAATTGGGAAACAAGTCAGATATTTCGGGGTGGGTTGAGTTACCATCAGAAATTGGCATCAGTGGCTAATATTACTAAGGTGGGATTTGAGCCGGGAGGATTTGGGACTGCTAGCCAAGCAGAGCCGGTCCAGAACCCGGCAAGTGTAATTTATGAGGCGTTGTTGTACACAGTAGATTCGGAAAAAATGGATGCGATAAATACAAACCAGAGAAGTAATTTTTATGTACCAATTTCATTTATGTGTTTGCAAAATGATTATTATCAGAGGGCGGGAATTACAGCTGATCAGTATAAAAGAATCGCTGATTTGATTCGGATAAATGCAGCTAAGCCTTTGGTTGTGGCTCAAGGGGCGGGATTGGACAAGATGGTGGGGGACGCGAATGGAGACGGGCGGGTAGATTTGATTGACTTGGGAATATGGAAAACGGAATTTGTAACAGAGACAGGAAAAACGGCTGATTTTTACGGCGATGGAAAAGTTGATCTGAATGATTTTGGGGTTTGGAAATCTGCTTATTTGACAAACCAGAGTGTTTAATTTACAATTTACTAGTTTTAAGAGATTAATTTCCCGACACGTTGCGCTAAGTTTGAGGCGGTCGGTACGGTTTAAATATAAAAAATGAGAAAAGTAACAGCAAAAACAGAGCCAGACGTTGTGGCGCCTAAAACAACCGAAACATCATCGAAGCAGGATGTTAGTTTAAACAGGGTGGAAATTGATAAACCAATTAGTAACGGAGAGGGAACTCCGGTAATTAAAGAAGTAACGAAGGTGGTTGAAGAAGTTAAAACACCGGTGATTAAGCAAGCTGAAGTTAGGTATGAAACTCCAAGGATTATGACACCTCCGCCCATGACAGGGGTTGAACAAATTGTGGGATGTTTAGATCTATTACCCGACGGTTCAGGTATGATTCGGCCCAAGTTTACTCCCACCCCCAAAGATGCTTATTTGCCATCAATGATAATACGCAGATATGGTCTAAGGATGGGGGATATGATAACGGGTTGGGCTAAAGCGCCAAAAGAGTCAGAAAAACACTGGGCGATGGTTAAGCTTAACAGGGTCAATGACGAAGAAGTGCGGGAAGCGGTGAAAAGAGTGGATTTTAGGGATTTAGTTCCGATTTATCCTTTACAGCAATTAAAGCTGGAAACTGAAACAAACATTGTATCGACTCGGATAATTGACTTGTTCTCTCCTGTTGGGTTTGGTCAAAGAGGGATGATTGTGTCGCCGCCAAAAGCCGGTAAAACTACTTTGCTTAAAGAAATTGCTGACGGGGTAGCTAAAAATTATCCCAATGTTCACTTGATGGCGGTGTTAGTAGGGGAACGTCCAGAAGAAGTGACTGATATGCAAAGGTTTATTAAAGGTGAAGTGGTAGCATCACATTTTGACCAAAAACCAGAGGATCAAACAAAAGCGGCAGAAATAGCAATTGAACGGGCTAAAAGATTGGTAGAAATGGGAAAAGATGTGTTTATTGTATTTGATTCAATTACTCGTTTGGCACGAGCTTACAATTTGGCTATTCCTACATCTGGTCGAACTTTGTCAGGAGGTTTTGACCCGGCAGCGTTGTACCCAAGTAAACGATTCTTTGGGGCTGCTCGGAAAATTGAGAACGGAGGATCGTTAACGATAATTGGAACAGCTTTGGTAGACACTGGGTCTAAAATGGATGATTTGGTATTTGAAGAATTTAAGGGAACTGGGAATTCGGAGTTAAGACTGGAAAGAGAATTAGCAGAACGTAGAATT
>JBAYFX010000038.1:0-8369 GCA_041666965.1 Candidatus Shapirobacteria bacterium | reverse complement strand
TGCCGACACCAGAGGAAAATCCACCAGATAAGGTAAAATTAGAGGAATGGGTTAGCGCCCATAATCGACCGGATATACATGGGGTGGCCAGGTTCATTGCGGATAATATTAATTATATTTCATTTGAGGAATTTTTGGGAGCTTTAAAGAAAACAACAGATTCCATAGTAAAAGAAATTGGAGATAAACCATATGTAGTTTTGCAGACATCGTCGGGGAAGTCGGATTCTTGGGTCTATTCTATTGCAAAGCAGTGGCTGCCCAGGGAACCGGAAGCAGTGGTGATGACAAAAAATTTGGGAGAGTGGATGAGTCAACACCCTCAAGTAGAGAATGTGGTTTACTTTGATGATGCGGCTTATTCTAGCCAGCAGATAGATGATTGGGTAATTAGAGTAATTGAGGGTGATAAAAGGCTGGAAAAAGTGAATATCAATTTAGTAATTCCTTTTATGTCCGCCAGAGCAGAAGAAAGGCTTAAGAAAAGACAGCCTAATAAACAAAATTTTATAGCAGACCATGAAAAATTGGTGACAATTGGCGAACTTTTGGAATACATAAGCGATACTGTTGCGAGAGCGAGAATTAAAAAAACACTTTTGGAAATGGATGATTGGTATGATGATTTTAAAACTTTGACCTATTTTGCCCATAAGAATCCGGATTTGGTGTCAACTTACTCGGCCATGATTGATGGTGAGGTAAAAGACCGAAGGGGGGAGGTATTTAAGACAATACGGTTTATTAGAGAAACTAAACCACCGTATAAATTGAGGTGATATGATTAGCTTATGATTTCAAGCTTAAGAGGAGTAATTGATAAAACCTGGGGAAACCAGGTGATAGTGGAGGTAGGCGGAGTAGGGTATAACGTGTGGGTAGGACAAAGACTGGGCAGAAAAATAGTAGAGGGAGAGGAAACAAAACTTTATACCCACATGGCGGTGTCGGAAAATGACCAGGCACTGTATGGATTTGAGACATGGGACGAATTGCAGCTGTTTAAACTGTTAATTACCGTGTCGGGAGTGGGACCAAAGACTGGAGCGCAAATATTATCTGAGACTCAGGCGGAGGCGGTGATTAAAGCCATAGGAGACGCTGAGGTAGACTTTTTTGCCAAAATTAAAGGGATTGGAAAAAAGACGGCTCAAAGAATTATAGTGGACTTAAAGTCGAAAGTAGGGGGTTTGGGGGAATTGAATTTGAAAGATGAGCTACCGCTTCTTGATGATGATTTGTCGCAAAGTTTGAGACAATTGGGGTTTGGTGGCAGAGAGATTGAAGGAGTGCTAAAAAAGTTACCCAAGGAAATGGTGGACTTGGAAACAAAGTTGGCTTGGTGTTTACAGAATATTGGTTAGTTTCGGGTTTAGTTCGCCCCGCGGCGGCGGGGTTTGGTAAAATGGAAACATGAGTGATGGAAATAATTTGGACCCCAAGGCAACAAAAGAGGAAAAAGTAGTGGAAAAGAGTTTGCGGCCCCAGTCTTTGGAGGAGTTTATTGGGCAGGGGAAAGCCTGTCGACAATTACAAATATTTATTGATGCGGCGCGCGCCCGAGGGGAAGCGGCTGATCACATTTTGTTTTATGGCCCTCCGGGGTTGGGTAAAACAACACTAGCATTTTTATTGGCCCGGGAAATGGGAGCCAATATTAAAATAACCAGCGGGCCAGCCATGACTCGGACCGGAGACATTGCGGCCATATTAACCGGGCTAAAAAAAGGAGATTTTTTGTTTATTGATGAGATTCACCGGCTTAATAAGGCGGTGGAGGAAATGCTTTACAGCGCTATGGAAGATTTTGCCCTGGATATAATTTTGGGTAAGGGGCCAATGGCCAAAACAGTACGCTTAAACTTACCCAAATTTACCATAGTTGGCGCAACTACCAGAATCGGAATGTTGACAGGTCCCCTGCGGGACCGGTTTGGTTATATTCAACAGCTGGATTTTTATGAAGATAACGAGCTGGTGGAAATTGTAAAGCGAACGGCCGAGGTACTAAAGTGTCAAATAGTTGAGGGGGCGGCGAAAGTTATTGCCCAAAGATCTAGGGGGACACCACGGGTAGCCAATAGACTACTACGTCGGGTGAGGGACTTTGCCCAAATTAATAATGATGGACTAATTACAGTGAAGGAAGCCGAGGAAGCACTTAAAATGCTTGGGGTGGACGAGTTAGGTTTGTCGGACGCTGATAGGCGGTATTTGGAGATAGTCAGAATTGACTATAAAGGGGGACCGGTGGGGGTGGAAAACATCGCGGCCGGGTTGTCGGAAGACGTGGATACAATTACTGAGGTGTACGAACCATTTTTAATGAAAAAAGGATTGGTAAAAAGAACCCCACGGGGTAGAGTGGTTGAATTGTGATATTACAAGTAATGTTAGTTTACCTTAGAGTATGGTGCGTACTACTTGATTAAAAGGATTACTCACTTTGGATACCCAAAAGCCACAACACAGCTTCTTTGCGGTAACGGCGGTCACCTCTGGCATTGATGCGGATGGCAGGAAGTTTACCCCGTTTACCCCAACGTTTGACGGTTAGTTTAGAGACGCGGAGTAAGTCGGCGACTTCGGCGACGGTTAAGAGGTCGGGTAAGTTATCGATAGAAATATCATTAACTTTCTTGGGAGTTTGTTTCACAAGTTTGTCTTGTGGGATAGTTTGATCAGTCATAGGTAGTATCAGTGAACATCTAAATAATGTTTAACTATAAACAGTAAAACATAGGGCATACTAGTGTGTCAATTGGGGTAAATGTTATGGGGTAATAAAACCATTACTTTTAGCTTACGAACTGCATATGGGCTCATTGGACAAATGATTTATTATTTAGCTATGAAGTATCTGTGGTTAATTATAATTTTGGGATTTGTGGTTTTGGGATTTAAACCGGTAAGAGTTTGGGGGGCAGAAATTTGTCAGTATGGCAGTACTCAAGCAAGGGTTCAAAAGGACACAAGTGACCCGTGGAGCCAGGAAAAGACAATTAATTTATGGGAGGGTTTTAATGTGGGCTCGTTTCATAACCAAAGTAGCCAATTTGCGAATGACACTGTATTGAGAGTCGACGGGCCGGACGGGTTTTTTAGTAATTATCACAATGGGGACACGGTGCATCCATCTAAAGTTGGGAGGTATGTGCTAAGTGTGATGACTGTGGGAACTGAGGGTGAGGGGTGTAGTGAAAAAGCAAATGTCAATGTGGTTAAAAAAAGAAATAAGAGAAATTACAGTGACATTAATAGCGTGTACCGGCGAAACGACTGGTGGAACAGCGACGGAAGAGGTAGGTATGGGGAGGGAATTTATACCCGTAACAGCTGGTGGGGGATGTAGAACCAAGAAGTGAATAAAGTAATGTAAAATGAGGTATGGATATAAAAATTGGGTTTTTTGGGGTTAAGAGTTGGGAGAAGGAGGCGATTGTGGACCAAATAACTAGACTACCGGTATATGGCGTAGGAATATTTGAGGAGGAAGTTCAGGACAAGCTGGACATTGCCAAAGATTATGATGTTATTTCGACGTTTATTTATTCGGATTTAAGTAAAAAGATGTTAGACAAGTTGCCGAAGCTGAAAATGGTAGCGGCCAGGAGTACCGGGGTAGACCATATTGATAGTGCGGAGTGCCAAAAAAGGAAGATTGAAGTAAAAAATGTGCCTGAATATGGATCCCAAACGGTAGCCGAGTACACGGTAGCCCTAATGATGGCTCTAACTAAAAAAATAATTCCAGCGCACCAATCAGTGGAAAACGGTGAATTTAGCCCCGAAGGATTGACGGGCATTGATTTATTTGGAAAAACTTTGGGGGTGGTTGGCGTTGGGAAAATTGGGGCCAATGTGGTGAAATTGGGGCGAGGGCTGGGGATGAAAGTTATTGGAGTGGAGAAAAATGCCGATGAGGTAATGGCTAAAAAGCACGGCTATAAAATTGTGGACTTGGAAACATGTTTGAAACAGGCAGACATTGTGACTTTACATGTACCGTCTATTCCTCAAACATATCACTTAATAAATAAGAAAAATATTGGATTGATGAAGAAGGGGAGCTACCTGATTAATACTTGCCGAGGGCCGGTGGTGGAATCAAGCGCGGTAGTGTGGGCATTAAACAAAGGAGTATTGGCTGGAGCGGCACTAGACGTAGTGGAAGAAGAGTCGAGGGTGGAAAATATATCGGTGGTGTTAACGGATGATACCAAGAAGTCGGATTTACAAGATATTTTAAGTTTTCACTTGTTGCGGGACCGGGATGACGTGATTATTACGCCACACAATGCCTTTAATACCCGTGAAGCGATTGGCCGAATTGTAGCCACTACGGTCGACAATATTTTAGAATTTATTAAAATATGAGTAAAAATACATTTAAAGATAATGTAATTAGATTGGCTGCCGTTGCTGCTATTGTTGGTTCTTCTTCATTACCTCCTGCTTCTTTGGAAACCCAAACTAAACCAGATAAGTGTGCTGCAGTGGGTTCATTTAATCCGGATAAAGATCAAGTAGTAGTGCCTGAAAACGGAAAATTTGACACCAGAACAAGGGCTTTACTTATTTCTGAAGAAGAAAGAGTAAAGGTGGAACATGATGGCATGACACTTTTTGACTGGTCGGAGGTAGAAGTCTTTGATAATTTAGTGTTTGGTTCTGGGGAAAATGGTTATGTTTCGAGAATGGTGGTTTCGGAAAATAATGGAATGGTAGTAGCTAAAGTTACTTGGAAGCCTGTTATATATTCTGGGATGCTGGGAGACCCAGAATGGAAGATTCATTCGATTAGTTTTGATTTTACAGAAGGGAGGAAATTTACTAATTTGGAAAATCCGTTAAAAAAAGAAGATGAAAATATGGATTTGATTGAAGAAAATGCGAAGTTTGGAATACTGGGAGTAAAAGGTGAATGGGAAGAGTTGGTAGTTGGAAAGAAAGGAGAAGATGGAGTATGGAAATATACACATATACCGAAATATCTCCTTTTTATGAAAGGACCTTTGGAAGATTGGGCGATGGGGGAGGAAAACAAAACTTAATTGATGGCAAAATAGAGTTAATAA
This sequence comes from Candidatus Shapirobacteria bacterium, assembly GCA_041666965.1. GTDB lineage: Bacteria > Patescibacteriota > Microgenomatia > UBA12405 > UBA12405 > JBAYFX01. Next base: position 3,291 of record JBAYFX010000038.1, on the reverse strand, counting down.
GAATCTTCAGGTTCGACAATTGGGTTTTTGTGGAATTGGGTTAAGTCAGATATTAGTCTGGTTATAAAAACAAATGGAGATTGACGGTGGGTTGGTGATGAATCTTTTGACTGTACAGGTAAATCAGTAATACTAAGTCTGGGACGGTATTCGTGGGTGAGAATATGACGCATTGCTTCAACTGCTTTTGGGCTATACGCTTCGTTCATAGGTTATTTGGTATTATAGCTTATGATTAAGAAGTGGAAGACTCTTGAGGAAAAAGATGTGTCATTAAACGAGTATTTAAAAATTTATAAACATCGAGTTCAATTACCAAATGGAAAAGTAATTGACGATTATGGAGTGGTTGATTTGGGGGCAGGGGCGGTAGTGGTACCAATAACCGACGAGGGAAAAATAATATTGGTGCGTCAATACCGCCATGGTTCGGGGGAAGTGATTACCGGTTTCCCTGCGGGAAGATATGATGAGGGTGAACTGCCAGAAACTACAGCGGTCAGAGAATTAAAGGAAGAAACGGGGTATGAAACTAAAAACATTAAGTATTTAGGCAGGCTAATATCAAACCCAGGAAAAAACAAAGGTTGGGTTAAGGTGTATTTGGCCAAAGATTGTATTAAAAAGGGGGAGCCTAAGGGTGACGTTACGGAGGAGATGGAAGTATTGGCGGTTGACTGGGACAAAATGGAAAAGTTGATTTTGGAGGGGGAAATTGTGGAAGCTCAAACAATTGCCGCCTGGATGCTTGCTCGTAAGTTTGTGTAGTTTGATAGAATTAAATACTATGAAACCAGTATTAATTTGTGGAGGTGTGGGCACCAAAATGTGGCCTGAATCTAAACCCACAAGTCCTAAACATTTTTTAACATTAATTGACGGTAAGTCACTATTCCAACTCAATTGGGAAGCGTTACGTCTTAAATTTAAACCGGAAGAAATTTACTTGCAGACTAATTCAGAGCAAGCAATAATTGCTAAAGAACAAGTACCTGAGGTTGTGGACCAAAATATTTTCATTGAACCGGAGATGAGGAACCAAGGCCCGGCAACGTGTCTGGCTGCTGCTAACTTGTATAAAATAGACCCGGATGAACCGTTTATTTTAGTTCAGGCGGATGTATTACGGGAGCCTGCGGACAAGTTTATTGAAATGATTGAAGTGTGTGACGGGCTAATTAAAAAAGAAGGCAGGTTAATAACGGGAGGTAACAAACCGGAGTATGCCATTATGGGAATTGATTATTTAATAAAAGGTGAGGAAGTGGGACGGGAGGGAAGTGTGGGAGTATTTAAGGTAGACCAATTTATGTGGAGAAGCTCCAAGGAGGCGGTTGAGAGTTTGGTAGCTGATGGAAGAGCGTTAACGCATGCGAATCATTATGCTTGGACTCCAAGAAAGTTAATGGAGTTATTGCAAGCACGAAAGCCGGAATGGTATGGGCCATTGATGGCATATATTGATGGTGCTGATTTGACAGAGCAATACGCGCTAATGCCAAAAGGTCCAATGGAAGATGTGACTCAGGAAATTTTTGCTGAGGCGTTGGTAGTGGAACTACCTTTTAAGTGGATTGATTTTGGGACTTGGGAGAGTGTAGCTAAGTACCTGACTGAAAAAGGGCAATACCAGTCTCCTGAGGGGTTGGTGGAAATTGAGAGTTCAAATAACTTTGTACGGGTACCGGAAAATAAGAAAGTGGCAATAATTGGGGTAAGTGATTTAGTGGTGATTGATACAAGTGAGTCGCTATTGATTTGTCCAAAATCTGAAAGCGGGCGGGTAGGCGAAGTGGTTAAGATAATGGAATTGCGCGACGGACAATAGAAATAGGAGGGTAACAATCTAGATTAATTGGCAAATTATGCGTTTCAACGAAAAATGATCGTCCGTTAGGAGTATTGACACAAACACCACTAGTACAAACTCTAATTTTGTGACCTCCGTATTCACCAGAATGGGAAGCTGCTAAATAATCAATTAATCCATTTGGACTTTCTACGCTTACGACTGAGTGTGAAGACATTTGGGGGATTATAGCAGAAACCGGGCAAAGATGATTCTAGGGTTAATATTAAAGCAATTACAGGGATTGAAAAGGGGCAGGCCAAATGTAGAATGAGAGAATGAAATTTATTTTTGTAACTGGAGGAGTAGTGTCTGGACTAGGTAAAGGAATTACGGCGGCGTCCATTGGACTATTACTGGAATCGAGAGGCTATATAGTAACCAACGTTAAAATTGATATGTATTTGAATATTGATGCCGGAACAATTAGGCCCCAGGAGCATGGTGAGGTATTTGTGTGTGATGATGGAATTGAAACTGATCAGGACTTGGGAAATTACGAAAGATTTTTGGGAAGATCGTTGCGCCAGGAAAATTATATGACGACAGGGCAGGTGTATAAAACGGTAATTGATAAAGAGAGAGCAATGGAATATAAGGGTGAAGACGTGGAAGCGATACCTCATCTGACTGATGAAATTATTCGAAGGGTTAAAGTGGCTGGGAAAGTTAATAAGGCTGACGTGGTTATAGTTGAACTGGGTGGGACGGTGGGGGAATACCAAAATGGGATTTTTTATGAAGCAAGTAGAATTTTAAGATTGCAAAATCCAAAAGATGTAATCCAGATACACGTGTCGTATTTGCCGGTCATAAAAAGTTTGGGAGAGCTAAAGAGTAAGCCGGCACAACAGTCGGTTCATTTGTTAAATTCGATGGGGATAATGCCCGATTTTTTAATTGCCAGAAGTGAAAAAGAAATAGATCAGAGAAGACGGGAGAGACTGGCCATGTTTTGCAATATGAGTGACGGGGATATTATTGCTAATCCGGATTTAAAAAATATTTATGAAGTACCGCTGTTTTTAGAAAAACAAATGTTTTCGGACAAGATAATTAAAAAATTACATTTAACAAAGAGAGTTAAGAATAATAGATTAATTGAATGGACGGAATTTGTAGAAAAACTAAATAATCTGACAAAAGAAGTCAGGATTGCTATGGTGGGTAAGTATTTTGCCACCGGTAGTTTTACTCTGACTGATGCTTATTTGTGTGTGATGGAGGCATTGAAACATGCGGGAGCACAAGTAGGGGTAAAAGTGGTAGTTGAGGCTATTAGTACTGATGACATTGATGGCCGTAATGTTGGTGAGAGGCTAAAAGGATATGCAGGAATTATTGTGCCACAGGGTTGGGGTTCGAGAGGGGTGGAAGGAAAACTGGCAACAGTAAAATATGCCAGAGAGAACAAAATTCCATATTTAGGATTATGTTTTGGC
>JBAYFX010000037.1:0-8456 GCA_041666965.1 Candidatus Shapirobacteria bacterium | reverse complement strand
GACTGGTAACTATTGGGGTAATTTACAGTCTTTGCGGTGCTGGGGCCGGGTTATTGGTAGCAGTAAACCCCCTTTTAATTTATTACTCCCAAGAGGCCCGGATGTATTCCATGGCAACAATGCTGTTTGTACTGGCTTGGTGGGCGATTAAAAAAGAAAAATGGTTATGGGTTAATGCATTTTCCGGGCTGGCTTTGGGTAGTTTTTACGGGGTGGGACTTGGATGGGTAGGAATAAATATTTACTGGATGTTAACAAAGAACTTCAAAAATATTCTTAAAGCAAACTGGGGGGTGATGGCCGTTCTTTTAAGCTTACTGCCGCTTGTTAGTGAACAGATTAAGGCAGCAGGAAGCCAGCTGGGTGGGGCAACCAACTGGGCGGGGGCTTTGGGAAAAACAAACATTAAGAATTTAGGACTAGTACCTTTGAAGTTTGCCATTGGCCGGGTGAGTTTTTACCCAAAAATAATTTATTGGGGTATTGGAGGATTGTGGACAGTCATAGTATGGGGCGGACTGGTAGTAAATAAATCCTGGAAAAGAGCTGAGATAATGATTGTTTTATTGACCATGCTTATGGGAATACTGGTGTCTTTAAAAGTCCCAATGATGTCTTATTTTAGATTTATTTATTTGCTGCCACTAATCCTGGCTCTGTTGCCTAAAAAATGGTGGCTGGTAATTGGTTTTAGCGCTTGGAGCTTGTTCTATTTGCTTACCCCCACCCAGCACCGGGAAGATTGGAAAAGTGCCAGTAGGAGCATAAGGGGCAATAAGGTATATATGATTGCCACGTTTGGCGACCCGATTAACTATTACCGGCCGGAAGTCGAAGTTAAAGACATTCGGGGAGACATTGAAGGGGGCTCTGTTGAAGTAATTTCATATGGAGAAGAAATACACGGGGTAAACCACCAAAATATTTTAGAATCAAAAAACTACACAAAAGTTAACCAAACTAGTTTTAGGGGGATTATTACCGAATCCTGGCAAAAGAAATAGACACCAATTAGAAGGCGTAGAGGAAGTTAATAAGAAAAGTTACAATGAGAACAAAACAGGACAGAAGCAGAAGAAAACTATTTTTATCAACGGAAACCGACTTCTTTTTCATTAGTTAATTCTACAACAGATTTTAATTTTGAGATTTCCTGATTAGTGAGGTAGCGGTATTGACCGACTCTTAGGTTGCCTAAGGTAAGGGGGCCAAGACTGAGCCTCATTAAGGATACTAATTTCAAACCTAACTGGTCACAAAGGCGGCGGATTTGGCGGTTACGCCCCTCCCTCAAAGTTAATTGCCAATTAAAACCGTTGGGGGTTGGTCCGATTAGTTTAGCCCGAGCCGGGAGAGTTGGACCATCTGACAATCTCACGCCTGTCTGGAGTAAACGGATTTGAGCAGGATTCGGAGAACGGGTGGTGATTACTTCATAAGTTTTGGGGAGATGGTAGCGGGGATGAGTTAAAAGCAGGGAGATTTGACCGTCGTTGGTAAAAAGCAACAACCCGGCAGTAGCCGAATCTAGACGGCCAACCGGGTAAAGACGAGGAGACTGAGGAATTAATTCAACAACCGAGCGACGACCGAATTGGTCGCTGGTGGTGGTTATGTAACCAACTGGTTTGTTGAGCACTAAATACACCTTAGGCTCGGAGGTAGGCAATATCGTGCGACCATTAAGTGTTACCAAATCACTGGATAGTTTTACTTTTTGACCTAAAAAGGCCTTCTGACCGTTGACTTTAACTTGGAAAGTTTCAATTAAAAAGTCGGCCTTACGTCGGGAGACTCCAGCAAAACGGGCCAAAAAAAGGTTAAGGCGGATGGGACTAGATGATGTAGCTGGTTTGAACGGAGCCATAATTTACTTTAGAAGGTAGAATGTAAACATCAGCTCCATAATCGTCAGTGCCAACCAATTCACCTTCTCCTTTTAATACCCTTTCCAACTCCCGACACTTAAAGCAACCGGAGCTGGGGCATACAAAGCGTTCCATTTGGCGGGCCAGTTTAATTTTTCGGGCAAGCTTTAGTAGAGTCTCAGTAGAAGTAGCTAAATCGGGAAGCGGCTGATCTTGGGGAGTCGGGCTAATTTCCAAATACCAATAAGCCAGCGCACTGACGGCTCTTTCCTGAACCTTAAGGGCTAAAAGATAGTAGATGGGCAGCTGGAGGGAATCGGACGGTTCGGGAGATTTACTGGTTTTAAAGTCGATTATTCGGACTGAATTGGTAGCCGGAATATATTCAAGCCAGTCGATTTTGCCACAAAGTTTAATGCTTTCCGACTCAGACAGCCAGAAACTGGGTAAATCGTCTTGAAGTTTAACAGCGGGCAAAGAAATAGGGCCGGGATTAGCTTGAACCTGAGAAATCATGGCCTCGCCGCGGCGACGGAAGCGGTATTCGTCATCTTGGGAGGAAAACCCACCTTTTTTGCCACTAATTTTTTCCCAGGAAGCTTCAAAGCGGGTCAAAAGAGGAGTAGCGAAGCGAGAAGTCGCAGGAATGGTGGACAAAGATTCAAGAGTGTCGTGGACAGCCTGGCCCAGAGCCAGAGCCGGGGACATGACTTTAATCTTGTGACCGGTTTTAGGGTCCCGGTAAATGTTTTTTAGATAGTAGGCACGGGGGCAACTGGCAAAGTCAGAAATAGAGGAATGGGAAACCCAAAGGGTATCGGCAGGATTAGGCACAGTTAGATTTTAACATTTAAAACAAACCCATTTGGGGAATAGAATCAGACTTAGGGTAGGAAAAATCAACATCAACCATGCGGAGAGTATTCCAACGGTCGAGGTATTTTAAGTGACCATGGACTACACCATAATCGTACAAATCCCGAGTAACAAGGACATCGTGCTCACAATAGTGCTGGAGTTTAGCTAAGCTCTCGGGAGTTGATTGTTGCCAGTAAGTAACAGCATTTAAGCCAGAGTCGGTTTTACCGGCGCCTAAGGTGGCGGTAGCTAAAGTGTCAAGACTAAGGCGGTGACCTAAAATATCTTTAATAATGTCGAGCATGTCAAAATGATTAAGGTGTTTTAGGTCAAAGGGACTTAGGGGGGCGAGTACCGGTACATCAAACTTAAGACTATTGAATCCAATTATCCGGTCAACGTTGGAAAATAGAGGCCAAAGCCCGGACAGATCCTGAACCCAAAAACTAAACATTTGACCACTTAGCTCCTTGCCATTTTCAACTAACCGTTTGTAGACACTGACAATAGAAACACCCAAATCTGCCGGATTGCCAGACTGAATATCATCAAACAGTTTCTGGGTTTCAATGTCAAAAATCAGTTCACGATAAGGCATAAAGGATTTATGGTAACAAGGACACGAATAAGTTGCAAGTTGACGTGACTTGAATAAGTTTCTAATGTGTTTTATTATCATTTCTGATGTGTTGGCGGTGTATGTATTTGTGATTATGTTTTTTAAAGTTTTCCTTAGGTTAGGTAGTTTTTATTATCGGTTATGCTTTTATTTGTATTTTTTCCTACTATTATTGTAGTTCTTTATATTTGCCTTGCGTTCCGTCTTATTTTACGTAGTCTAGTTCTTCTTACTATATTCTTACTTATAAAAGTATTCCCTTGACAGTCTCGTTAAGGAATGTTTTAGTTATATAAAGTTTATTATTCATTAACTTTATTTTATGAAAATTAATCGAAAGATTTTGATAAGTCTTTTGGTACTCGCCTCTTTTGGCGGTGCCGGATTTGCGGTGACCCGCGCCTTCTTTACTGATCGGGAAACGGTAACAGGAAGCAAGTTTACTGTTGGTACCTTGGACATGGCAGTAGGTAACGAAAACGGAACAATTAGCCAACCGTTTGTGGTAGAAAACATTGGAGCTTCGGGTGATATAAACGATGGGAAAACATGGGAGATTAAAAATGTCGGTACACTTCCAGGACGATTATTTTTTAAATTCGCCAACGTTGTAAATGCTGAAAATGGTTGTAACGAACCTGAGAAGATAATTGACACTACCTGTGAAGTAGCTAATGATCCGGGCGAAGTCGGCCAAAAACTTAAGTTCACCGTAAAACTGGATGACGAGGAAGTAATTACTGGTAAAACATTGTCTGACGCTGATGCCGTTACTTACGGACCAGCATGGAACAGCTTACCTAGTGTGGTAATTGCCCCCGGACAGTCCAAGCAAGTCGGGATTGAATGGGCAGCAAGCGAGGGTGATTACGGTAATGAGATACAGAGTGACTCTGTAGCCTTTGACGCCGCTTTTAATTTAGTTCAAATTAATGCCGGGACCATTCCCGCTTTTTAATAACTAGTTAGTAACAGGCGGGAGGCGTAAGCCTCCCGCTTTGGGTTAAAATGGAAAATTTAAAACAACTTGGGCACTATTTTTTAGAATTAGGGATTTGGCTTATTGTAATAGTGGTAGTAATTATGGGAGGGTTGTCATTTTGGTCTAATAGTGGAATGTGGAAAACCAAACCATGGATTGTCCAATCCGGATCAATGGAACCAACAATAATGACCGGGGATATTATTTTTGCCGTGCCCCAAGCAAAGTATTTCCCTAATCAAATTGTAACTTTTAGAGGGCAAGATGGTCGGGTGGTGACACACCGGCTAATTGAGCAAACGGGAAGTGACACCAGCCCAAGTTTTATAACCAAAGGGGATGCTAATCGAACTGAAGACGCTGACCAAATTAGACTGACGCAGATTATTGGGAAAGTTGTATTTACCATTCCAAAAATGGGGTTTGTTGTGGCTTACACCCGAACACCGGCCGGATTAATATTAATGGTAGTAGTACCGGTGACCATAGTGGCATACGATGAAATCAGGAAAATGGCGCAGGAGAGAAAAAAGTTGGCCTAGCCCCGGGGGGGTAGCCTTAAAACTAATACTATTAGTATTTTTGTGGATGGCGCTAAACGTTAATTTAACCGACGCTGATCTGTCAGACGAGGAAGTAATTACCGGAAATAAAGCAACAGCCACCACTCTGGATTTAGGTACAAAAAGTACCATAAACCAAACTACAACAAATATACTGTTTCAAACTGTAGGACTGACGCCGGGAGGATTTGATGTTAGAAGCCTAAAAATTAAAAACGACGGGAAGGTAAAATTTAACTACCAGGTAACATATGAGCGGATTGGGGGGACTCAAGAAGCATGTGATCTACTGAATATGACCTGGTTTACCCCCAAAGGCCAAAAAAAATGGGAAGGCAAGGTAAGTCTACTAAACCTGAATTATGAACTGCCAGACAGCGGGGAAGAAAATCTGATTATGACACTAGAAAGACAGGAGACAGGAGGAGTGTTGGGTAATTGTCAATTTGATTTGGTATTTAAAACAATTAGACTTAACCAGGGTGAAAGCGGTGGTTTTAGGGACGAAGAAAGACTGACTAATTTGATAACACTGGGAAATTGATAGAATAAATGGTGACCAAAATACTTACAGGTAAGTACTATTACATACTGTTGATTTTATGGCTAATTTGGGCCGGATTAACCATTGGAGCCGGTAAAAATTTAACCGGAGGGTGGAAATACTTTGTGATGGACTCAGACTCCATGGCACCAAGTATACCTAAGGGCTCACTGGTATTAGTAAAACAAAAAGAGAACTATCAAATTGGTGAAGTGATTAGTTTTTACGCCAAAGTATTGGACCAAGAAAAAATTGTGGCTCACCGGATTACGGCTTTGGGAGGAAACACTTACATTACCGCCGGGGACCAGAACGAAGCAGAGGACGCGGTACCGGTGTTACCCAGATTGATTATTGGCAAAGTAGTGGGGTTAATTAAGTTTTTAGGGGTACCAATTTTGGTGATGAAAAACGAAAACTTCAGGTGGTTAACGGTAGCACTGCCAGTTATTTTGGTTATAATCAACGAATTGTGGAAAATAAAAAAGGAGTTACAAAATGAGCCGACTAACCGACGTTAAACTAATTGGCGGCTGGGTAAGTAAGTTTGATGTGAGAGTGGGCCAGGCAGGCATGAAAGAGGCGGTGGCAGAAGTAGTAGCCCAAACGCGAAGCAAGCTAGAAGTCGCCTACTTGGGTGACTCGGAAAAAGTGTTGAAAGACCAAGCAGTAATTATTGTGGCCAACCACCCTCACGAATCGGACGTTTTAGCAATTTTGGGGGCTTTACCCACCAGAACTGATTTTAGAATGATTGCCAATTCGGTACTAAAGGGCATTGGAGAAAATTTAGACAAAATATTGATTCCAGTATTTGTTCACAATCGAATGGAAAACAGTAAAGGCGGGAGCGTAAAAATGAAAGTGTTTGGAAAAATACACACTTCAACTAAACTTAATTCTGAAGAAGAAAAAATTAAAAATAGGGCCAGCATAACCGAGGCAAGCAATAAGTTAGATGAAAAAGGAGCATTGTTAATATTCCCAATGGCGGGATCGGGCGACGGGAGCTGGTTTTCGGGTGTAGGCCACATGTGGAAACAAACCAAAAAACCGGAAAAGATTCGGGTAGTGATGGCTAAAATTGAGGGGACTTCGGAGTGGGATTACTTAAGACTAATCCCCGGGTTTTCTTTCTTTTTCCCAATATTCAGGGTAACTTTTTCTCCATCTTACGGTTGGGATAAAGTAAAAGACGAGGACTCCAAAATTTTAACTAAAAATATGGAAAATGTTTACGACCAGTGGTGTGGAAATTTAGAGAATCAAAGAAGCATCACCGAAACTAAAAAAGCGGTAGCGCTGGGAAACAGCCTCTAAATAGGCACGGCCGATGAGTGAATGAGCAAAATCAGAAAATTCAGAGGTTGTGTTGGGAGCAGAGACAAAAGCGGAAACAAACATAAGCAAACTCGACTCTGGTAAATGAAAGTTAGTAATTAAACCATCGACAAACTTAAATTTATATCCGGGGCGGATAAACAAGTCAGTTGCCCCCTGAGACTCAGTTAAAACACCGTCTAGTGACGACGAGGATTCTAAACAACGGGCAGTTGTAGTACCAACTGCAATAATTTTATTGCCTTGAGATTTGAAGTCATTTAAACGGCTGATTACAGCCGGATTGATGGAGTAAGGCTCGGTGTGGAGAGTGCCCGAGTTAAGATTTGATTGAGTTAAGGGGGCAAAAGTTCCCAAACCTACATGTAGAGTTAGAAATTCTGAAGGAATGGACTGGCTACTTAGTTTAGTTAAAAGCCGTTTAGTGAAATGAAGCGAAGCGGTGGGAGCAGCTGCAGAACCTGTGGTTTTGGCAAAAATTGGTTGATATTGACGACGCAAGATTGATTCGGGGGTAGTGGACTTAATATAGGGAGGCAGAGGAGTGTGACCGTGGCGAGCAAGAAAATCATATAGCGAAGTTAAGGGTAAAAACTTTAATACCACTTCGGAAGAGGCAGGGGTACTTTTGATGGTTTCAAGGATTGGCTTGTTATTTAAGTAGAGAAAACTCCCCTCTTGGGGCCGGGGAGAAGCCAGACATAACCAGGAATCGGGTGAAACCGGGTGAATGAACAATACTTCGGTTTTGCCGCCAGTGGACTTGCGAGCAAAAAGCCGAGCCGGAAAAACTTTGGTTTGATTGAAGACTAAAACCGAGCGAGGAGGTAAAAGGGAGGGCAAGTTAGAAAATAGATGATGACTAATAGAATTAGTTTTTCGATTAATAACCATCAGACGGGATGAGTCCCGGGGAGAGACCGGAGACTGGGCAATTAAATTAGGGGGAAGTTGGTAGCTGAAAGACTTAGTTGTAAACACTGCCTATTTTTACATATTTTTGTCAATTTTGGTTACGTTGTTGATTATTACGCCCCTATTACGAATTTTTGGATAGAAAACTTGCGGGAGGCAAATAGAATCTGATAATTAATTGTTAAATAATATTATATGAATTACAACGAACCTCAGTTACTTGCCCGTGGAATTGTTCGTGATTATCGTGACCGAAAACAAGACACGGAAGGCGAATATTCATATAGAGGGGGAAGAAAGATTAGCTATTACAGTGACAGCGGTTTGGAAATAGACGACATGAGTGAGGAATGAAAAAGCCAAGAGTAATAATTAACAAAGTAAAGTTGGTCAATGATAGATTGATACGGCTGGCGGAGCGTCAAAGCAATAGCCGGAGGACCAAATTTATACCCGGCGCCAGCTTGTTTTTAGAAAGACTTAAAGCCTAGGTGAAACGGTAGAAGCGCTGCCGGTAGGTGTAGAAATTGGCGAAAGCAGTGGGGTGATTTGAGTACAAGTAACAGTGTTAATTTGCCAGGTATCAGGGGCGCGGACTAAACTTACTGGCACAACCCTCCTGCCGGTAGGAAATACTTGTTCAACGTTTACTTGAGCCGTGGTAGCTGTCGGCTGGCCGACAGTTGTGGCGGTGAAAGTAAGTGGATTTTGGCTGCCACAAAGCAAAGTGTTAATTATTGAAGTTGAACTCATGGCGGCCAACCTT
>JBAYFX010000036.1:0-8873 GCA_041666965.1 Candidatus Shapirobacteria bacterium | reverse complement strand
TATTAATTATTAAAGAAAAAAGCTTTAAGATTGTAGCAATAAGAATACTGCTTTGCAATGGAGAAAATGTATAGATTACGTTAACACAAAAACTTGGGCGGTTAAACCCAGGGTACTTTAACCCTAACCGGACAAATTAAACCCAGCCCCCTTAATCCCCCTCCCTTGAAAAAGGAGGGGGAAAAGAATTTAATTAAACCCAGCCCCCTTAAGATCAAACCTTTCGCTGACCCCTCTCCGTCTGAGACGGACACAGTAGAATGCCAAATTTAGCGAACTTGGGGAGGTTCACCGGCAGAGGCAGAAAGATCTTCTGAATCCGGAAAACTTGGTCGAACCCTTCTTAACAAATTGATGGTTTCGTCAATGACCTGTAAACAGTCGCCAATCAACCCCCTAATATCTGTAAATCTCTCATTTAGCGTGATTTCAGTTATCATTAAACGTCTTATTGCCTCACCTATTTCGTTTTGAGTAACAGGTTCGGTGCTACCAGGTAGTTCTTTGTTATTTTGGGTCATAGTTATTTTGATTAATACCTATAATTTAGTTATATTTTACATGATAAGAAATTCTAAACCCACCCCTACCCTCCCTTGACAAGGAGGGGGAAAGAATTTAATTAAACCCAGCCCCCTTAATCCCCCTCCCTTGAAAAAGGAGGGGGAAAATGAAGTTCTTGTTGACGTTGCTGAATAAAGTTATTTAGAGATTTTTTAACTTCCTCTATACTATTTAATACTTCACTATTAGTAAAACGAACTGTTTTAATATTTAGATTATCTAAATAACTATCTCGAAATTTGTCTAATTCTATCTTTTTTAAATGGGATGAACCGTCAACTTCGATAGCCAACAATAACTGAGGACAATAAAAGTCTAAAATAAGCCGACCGATTGGTTTTTGGCGAAGAAATTTATAACCGGTTTGCTTATTTTTAAGCAAAGTCTTCCAAACAATGGATTCGGCCAAAGTTGGTTGACATCTATTAATCCGAGCTATCGATCTTACAGATGCGACGTAACTTAAATTTCCTCGTTTAGTTTTAGCTTCAATAGGTGAATCGTGTTTTATAAATAAAGTATAAACCCAGCCCCCTTAATCCCCTTCCGAATGGGGTTGTAAGTTTTATAACGAGATAAACTCTTATAATTAGAATTGCTCTATAATTGAGGGCATGACGGACGGTAAAAAATTTGAAGCACACGGAATAAGGAGATATAGTCCGGAAGAGCAAGCCATACTTAGACAACAGCTTTTAGATACTACTAGAAATGCCATACTTGGAGAAGTTTCACAACTTCCTATGGGAATTTATACTAGCGTAGAACTAGCTCCTCATGTTCAACAATTCGCAGATAGTTGCGGAATAGCTTCAGCACTAGCCATACGTTCAGGAATAGGAAAAGCTAGACATGTTGTGTTGCCAGTAATTAGAGAAGAGGACTTGGTCAGGAGAGCTCAAGAAAGAGGTATTTATGATCGAGGAGGTTTGTTTGCTGACGATTCAACAGCTAGGTTTTTCAGAGAAGAAGTAGGAATTGAAGCAAGGTTTCAACCTAACGAGGCTCCTGGATACGGACGATTGTGTGTTCAAGGAATTCGAGAAGGAAATTTAGTAATGTTACTCCAACCAGGTCATTTTACGGTCCTTTATGGGTTTGATAAATTATCCGAAAATGAAATTCGTTGGTTACAAATAGATCCACTTCGTAGCAATCCACAAAGAATAACTACTCAAGATTTATCGGAAAGATTAGTGGGGAGTGTTCTACGGAACACAGGTAGAGGGGTTCCTGGACAAGCTTTAGTTGTAGATGTCTCAGAATCAACATTATTACTAAAACAAGTTTCACGATTTACTACCACCAGAAAATTTAGGCCACATTAACTCTTGTAGACTTGGGCGTGAGTGCCGATGTCTTTAAAATTAAGTTTCACTATTGATAATTAATTTTATTTCGACCTTTCCTTCGGCTAGGCGTTGCATAAATAATCGAAGAAACTCTTGGATAGAAGAAAAACCCATTTCTTGGCCAGCTTTTCTAGCCAAAGTTAGGGTTTTAGAGTCAACGGGGACCTGAAGTATTGTTCTGATATATACACTGTATTGGTATTGTATGGGTATGTCAAGAAAAAAGGAAAGGAGATCCTTCGCTCTGCTCAGGATGACTAAGGAGGTGGCAAATTGTGATATATTAAGTATATGTTCGTACATAAGTTTGAAGGGGAAAAACCGTTTGGACAAGTATGTGAGAAGTGCGACGCTGATAAAGTTATAACCCAAGTCAAACCCGAATTGATGAAAAATCGTGCTTTGGTTGCTGACTGTTTAACTTGCTGTTTAGATACGAACGGTCAGCCTGAGGGATCATTAAGATACCGCTTCAAAGGTGATAGTATTTTTTTCAATACCCCACCTATTTGGTTAGGACCAGCGTGCCCGGGAAACAGAGAGATTTCAGAAAGACAGGGAACTGAAGAAGACTAACGAACTTGGGGAGGGTCACCGGCAGGCGTCGCGGGGTTTGGGGTATCGGGGAGAATTGGAAGAATCCTAGTAAGGGCATCAATAGCTTCTCGTGAATTTCTTAAGGATTCATCAATTCCCCATCCCTTTACGGAGTTCACTAAACTCAGTACTGTGTCATCAGTACTTAATCTCTCAATTAAATCTATAATTTCGGCCTGAGTAGGAACCCCAGTATTTCTAGGTTCTGCTTCTGGATTTGGTGACATATATGTTTTGGTTAATACCTATAATGATTTGTATTTTACACCATAAGAAACCCTAAACCCACCCCTACCCCTCCCTTGAAAAAGGAGGGGGAAGAAACAGATGAGATTCTTCGTCCGAAAGCTTTCGGACTCAGAATGACCCAACGATCACTCAGGGTAAACTAGGCTTGAGTTTTGATGGTCAGCTTTTCCTGGATATCTCGGGGAACGGGATCGTAGTGAGAAGGCTCCATGTAGAAAGATCCCCGACCCTGAGTTAAGGACCGGATGACAGTAGCATAACCTCGAATGGCCTCAAGAGGAACTGTTGCCAAAATAGTGGTGAATCCAAAAGACTCATTAGTTCCACCAATCTGGCCGCGGCGGGCGGAAAGGTCGCCTATGACTGTACCCAAAAACTCGGAAGGAGTGGCCACTTCGAGCTTCATGATGGGCTCGAGAATCAAGGGAGTTGCTTTAACAAAAGCGTCTTTGATGGAATAAGCACCAGCCAACTTGAAGGCAGCTTCAGAGCTATCAACTTCGTGATACGATCCATCGTAGAGAGTGATTTTTATGTCAGTTGCCGGATAGCCAGCAATAATCCCCTTTTTGAGCGTTTCTTGGACCCCTTTTTCAATGGCGGGAATGAAGTTTGAAGGAATGGCACCACCTTTGACGGCGTTGACAAACTCGACACCTTCTCCCCTACCCTTGGGCTCAACTTTAATTTTGGCATGACCGTATTGACCCCTACCACCGGACTGGTGAATGTATTTACCCTCACCATCGGCATTGGCGGAAATGGTTTCCCGGTAAGCAACCTGGGGAGCACCGGTTTTGACGTTGACTCCAAACTCACGCTTAAGACGGTCGACAATAATTTCGAGGTAGAGTTCGCCCATACCTTCAATAATGGTTTGACCGGTTTCATGATTGTAGGAAACCCTAAAAGTTGGATCTTCGGTAGCCAAACGGTTTAAGGCATTGGACAATTTTTCCTGGTCGTCAGTGGTGACGGGCTCGATACTTAGTGAAATTACGGGCTCGGGGAACTGAATAGGCGAGAGGGAGATGGGAGCATTGCGATCACAGAGAGTATCACCGGTGACGGATTCCTTAAGACCAATACAGGCAATGATTTCTCCGGCAAACCCTTCTTCAATACCTTCACGCTTGTCGGCGTGCATTAGTAGCAAACGACCGATGCGTTCGGATTTTTGTTTGGTAGAGTTGTAGACCTCAACGCCGGTTTTGATGCTGCCTGAGTAAACGCGGACGTAGGAGAGAGTACCAACGTGAGGATCGGACTGGACCTTGAACAAAAGGCCGCAGAAAGGCTCGGTCTTAAGAGGTTTGCGAAGGATTTTATCGCCGGTATTGACGTCGAAACCTTCCATGGGAGGAACATCGAGGGGGGAGGGTAAGTAATCAACAATGGCGTCGAGAATCGGGTGAATACCTTTGTTGCGCCAGGCAGCGCCACAGAATACGGGGAAAAGTTTGCGGTGAATGGTGGCCTGACGGAGGGCGGCTTTGAGCTCGGCGTCAGTGATAGGTTGATCACTTAAGAATTTCTCCATGAGAGCTTCGTCCTCACCGGCGATTTTTTCAATCATCTCGGCTCGGGCCTTGGCCACAGCATCAGCATATTCTGGTGAAATGTCTTTTATAGAAAACTCCATGCCTTCTTCGTCTTTATCGTAGACAATCATTTTTTGGGAGAGAAGATCGATGACACCCTTGAACTCATGCTCTTCACCAATGGGGAGAACCATGGGGATGATGGGGGCGCGGAGTTTTTGACGGATGCTTTCGAGAGTTAAGGCAAAAGAGGCACCAACCTTGTCCATTTTGTTGACAAAGGCAATACGGGGAACGCCATATTTGTCGGCCTGACGCCAGACCGTTTCGGATTGGGCCTGAACTCCGGCATTACCATCAAAAATCATGATAGCGCCATCGAGAACGCGAAGAGAGCGCTCGACTTCGGCAGTGAAATCGACGTGGCCGGGAGTGTCGATGATGTTAATCCGAATGTCTTTGAAATAGGTGGTGATACAAGCAGACTGAATGGTGATGCCCCGCTCACGCTCCTGGTCCATGGTGTCGGTAGTAGTAGTACCCTCGTCCACAGATCCAATTTTGTGGATTTTACCAGTATAAAAAAGAAGACGCTCGGTGGTAGTAGTTTTACCGCCATCAATGTGGGCAATAATGCCAATGTTTCTAACTTTTTCGACGGGAACGTCGCGGTTTTTGGTAGTTTTGATGGCTTCGGCCATATAAATAGTACCCTAGTACGCTGGTACTTTAGAGCATTTGTTTTAAATTTTAAAAAAACGGGCACTAATCACCCGTATTAAACGTGAATTATCATATCACAGATTAAGAGAGTTACATAGGTTGAGGAAGAAACCCTAACCCTACCCTTTCCCTTGAAAAGGGCAAGGGAAAATAAATTAATAAAACCCACCCCTGACCCCTCCCATCGAAGGAGGGAGAGACTTTTAATCCCAACCCATTCATTATCCCCGAACAATGGAACGAATTTAGAACACTGGTATATAATTGACTTGAAAGTATGAATGATTATTGCGAATGCAAACTTGATCGTCCCCCTAACGGACCGTTTTACATCAGAGACCTGGAGAGTAGCGCCAGTTTAACTTATTTTAAACATAATGACGGGTGGCTTATAGACGACATTCAATCAAAAAAAGCTGGCTGTGGAAAGAAGTTAGTTCGAGAGATGGCAACTAGGATAGGTGTTGATCAACCGGTGTATCTAACTTGCGTAATTGAACCAAATACAAGAGCAGCCCTTCACCACTTAGGGCTTTTAACAAAAGTAGAAGATTCCAGGGAAGCTTTGGAATTTACGGATCGGAATATTATTATTAATCTCAAAATGGCAAGAGTACTTACAGGCGGAGGAGTAAACGTGGAAAGAGTTAGGATTTATCCTTGGGCTGACGAAGCGAGAGACGATCCGATGTGTAATCAAGATGGTTGCCGAGTAACGGTAGAGATGTATGGGAGAACCGTTTAAGTAAGAGCCAGCAGGGTGGAACGATTTTGGGACTACTTGGTTTAATTTCTCCTTAACAACATAGCCACCTCTTCTTTCCATAATCTCCTTCCCGCCTCAACTCTTTGGGTAGTAACCAGATCTTCGGCTTTTGGCCGCTCAGTTAATTCTCTTCCCCAATCAAGCAAGGCCCCAGCCTTAGAACATTGAAGGGCTTCTTGGGTTATGACTCCATTGCTTAATAGTTCTTCTTCAAGTTGGAGCATGGCTTTTTTTCTATCAGCTATCAATAAAAACGTTAACCATCTACCAAAATCAGCATGGGACTGACCGGTTGAGAGCATGGCCAGATCGACCACAACGATATTTTTTGTTTCCGGATTAGGAACAACATTAAATGTATGTAAATCGTGGTGAATTAATCTCGGGGGTGAAAGTGCCGCAAGTTGATTACCACTTTTGTGCATTTGAAGCAAACCGCTTACTTCCTGGCCAGTTAAAACGCTTTTCATTTTTAACCACTGACCAACGGCAAATCTTGCGGCGGTTAAAATCGGTTGAATTTTTTGACCATTTTCTTCTAACATTTTTATTTGTGCCGGATTAAGCTGGTGGTACATGGCTTCCATTCCAGTCAAAACAGAAACACCAACCGCAGTCAGATCATCATCGCTATACCCCTTAGTGAAAGCCTCACCGTTGTCGCCACTATAAAAGGGGTAAACAGTTAAAGTACTTTTACTAGCTTTAGCCAAGCTCACAGATTCCGGAAATTTTACTGTCCAGCCGGTATCGGAAACAAACTCTGTGCCGGCAACTACTTGAGAAATCCTTGCTTCGGAAGCTAAGGTTTTCCCGGAAACCAGGCCGTCTGTTAGATGAGCGACTAAGATGTTTCCTGCGTTATCGGAACACTTAACAACATCAGCTCCGGCCAACGAGCGACTGATAATATCGTGAAACCGGCCTAATCTAAGGGTTTGTATTGGCGTTAATCCGTGTCCAACAAGTAATTGGTGATGCTTTTCTGAGATAGTCAACTCACCTTCTTTTTTGTTACCAAGCAAATACGCCTCGATGCTTTTAGGAATACCCTTGAGTTGATCTAACATACCTGGATTTATTATAAACTGCTTTTACGAGTGGAGCGTTTATGGAACTATTTTTCGAAAGACACGACTTTGATTTGGGTTAAGTCGTGAAAGCCAAAGACACCATGATCCCGGCCCATGCCGGATAGTTTTTGGCCGCCAAAGGGGCTGCAGGGCTGGCCATAATAAGCATTATTTATACCCACCATTCCGGCCTCTATTCTCGAAGCAACTCTGGTGGCTAGTTGTTTATCTTCAGTAAAAATGTAGGAGCCTAAGCCGTATTGAGTATCATTGGCTAGCTTTATAGCTTCTTCTTCAGTATCGAAGGCAACCACGGGAAGAACCGGGCCAAAGACTTCTTCCTGCCAAACTAACATGCTGGGGGTAACGTTGGTTAAAATAGTTGGCTCAAAAAAGAAGCCCGGGAGACCGGGTATGCCCTTACCGCCAATTTCAACTTTGGCACCCTTGTCGAGGGCATCCTGAAACTGTATTTGGAGAGTGTCTAGCTGGCGCTTGGCAACAAGTGGGCCAATATCTGTAGCCGAATCGAGGGCGTTGCCAACCTTTTTGGTTTGAATCAACTGCTTAAGCTTGGTGACGACTTGGTCAAACCGGCTCTGGTGGACAATTAGTCTTTTGAGACCATCGCAAACCTGACCGCAATTTAGAAAACGATTCATGAAAATTGACTCGAGAGTCCGGTCGAGGTCCGCATCGGCAAAAACGATTCCGGGAGACGAACCGCCCAATTCAAAAACGGCTTTAATAAACTTATCAGCAGCAACTTTGTAAAGCAGCTGGCCAAC
Organism: Candidatus Shapirobacteria bacterium; assembly: GCA_041666965.1. Taxonomy (GTDB): domain Bacteria; phylum Patescibacteriota; class Microgenomatia; order UBA12405; family UBA12405; genus JBAYFX01. The sequence goes on along the minus strand of JBAYFX010000036.1, from coordinate 1,220 downwards.
CTTAGTACTTCCGGTAAACCAAATTAAATCTATATTTTGATGAACCAGAAAATCCCCGACTTGGCCATTGCCATAAACTTCGGAAAAGACACCAGCGGGTAAGTTTGCTTTAGATATAATTTCTTCGATTTTTTTACCAAACAAGGGACATTCCTCGGAGTGCTTAAAAACTACCACATTACCGGCAGCTAGATTTTGGGCGACCCCCCAAACGAAGTTGGAAATGGGAAAATTCCAAGGAGTAATGACGGCGGCAACACCGTAAGGCTCGTGAAATACCTGGTGATAAATTTCATCGTTTTCAAAAGTCTTTTGAGGAGCTAAATAATCGGGGGCATGGTCAAGATACCACTGGAAATAACGAATACCATCTTCAACATCGACTTTCGCCTCAGTTATGGGCATGCCCATTTCTTGGGACTGGAGCGTGGCCAGCTCTTCCTGAGTTTCTGTAAGTAATTCAATAATTCTAGCTAAATAAGTGTGCCTGCCCTCAACTCCTAAGTCTTTCCATAAAATCTTTGCCTGTTGGGCCTGGTTAACTTTGGAAGTGATTTCTTCGGGCGACGAAAAAGGAACTTGACCTAAAACTTCTGCGGTGGACGGATTGGTGGAAACAATTACATTATTGGTCATGGGAAATTATAGCAACAGTACAATGGCTTTTTCGAAATTATAATTCAGTATAAAAATGAAAAATTATTTAAGCTGAAATACTTGATCGTTTTAAAGACATAAATTAGTTCTATGTCACACTTAATTATCTTACTGAAAGATTATTTGTATCAATCCCTGCTTAAGGCGTCCGGGCTGAACCTGGCGATAACCAAATGATCGACAAAAGGCCCACCCAAACCTCTTTCTACTGTTTCACTATTAATTATTACGCCTCCACTGAGAGCTAACCGGGCAATTATTTCTCCAAATTCAAAAAAGCCACTTTCAATAGTTCCTCCGTGACAACCGGCACGAACTTTCAGTGTGTTATTTCCGACCACCATTGCTCCATACCTGTCAGGTTGGCGATATATTGGACTACTAGTGGCAAGTGCATTTAGATAAACATATCCGCCTTCATCTCCTAATAGTTTTGGCATGCTAGCGATTACTTTATTGGCATCCTCTTTTCCCATAAACATCAAAGCATCGTGAGCCACAACTGCCCCAACTTGGCTACCAACGTGATCTCTTGTTACATTTCTAATGTCTGAGTTTAAGAT
>JBAYFX010000035.1:0-8888 GCA_041666965.1 Candidatus Shapirobacteria bacterium | reverse complement strand
TAAATTGGCTGGACATGGTAGGTTAGACACTCCCCCACAAACAACGGCTTCTGACCGGGCTTTTAGGGTGGTGAATAAGTATGGAGACAGAGTTAAAAGCAATAACACGAAGGCTAGAGCTAAAACTAAAAATGGCATAAAAGGAAAATCTAATTGATTGATTAGAGGATTTGTGACTTGAGTTAAAGCTAACTTTGAACGGGAGCGAGGTTTTTTTACCATTGTGGAAGATAATGTTTAACATTAGTCGCGTCAACAGAAACTCGCTGAACTTGACCATCGGCTATTAATAGGGCTGATTTACGGCACAATCCTTCAATGTTTCGTTTGAGAGTGCGGACCCCAGCATCAAAGCCAAGTGGACGAACTATGGTGGGCCAAATATCTGGGGAGATGGTAACTTCCGTTTCGGTCAAGCCAGTATCGATTAGTGCCCGGGGAAAAAGATAATCCCTACCAATGACAATTTTTTCTTCATCAGTATAGGAGGGCATTTGGATTACTTCTAAACGGTCCATTACAGCCGTGGCAATGCGGGAAGTGTTGTTACAAGTGGCCACAAATAAAGCTTGAGACAAATCAAAGGGATAGTCAAGATAATGATCGGTAAAATGATGATTCTGTTCAGGGTCAAGTAATTCAACTAAAACACCCATGATGGTATTAAGTGCATCATCGGCTACCCGATCAATTTCGTCCAAAAGTATAACCGGATTACGGGTTGAGGCTACAGTCAAACCTCGAATTATGGCTCCTGGCTCTGAGTTGGGGTAAACCCGTGATTGACCTCTGAGGTAAAGGGGGTCACCTAAACCACCAAAAGGTATCCGAATAAGTTGCCGGCCTAAAACAGAAGCGATTGAAGCGGCCATGGTGGTTTTGCCGGTACCAACTAACCCCACAAACAACATAATTGGGGCGCGAAGCGGAACATCGGGGTGACGCTGTTTTTGTAACGACAGGACCGAAACATATTCTAAAATTCTTTCTTTGACGGCGTCTAAACCGTGGTGCTTTTCATCAAGTTTGGTGCGGGCATTATTTATATCTAACACATCACTTGATTCAGAGGTCCACGGCAGCTTTAAGACCCACTCAATATAGCGGGACACATTTTGATAGTATTGCCAAAAAGTCTCTTCAGAGCGGGCGTTAATTGTCAGTTGAGCGAATAACTCGTCTAACTTATCTTTCAAGCCATTAGGAAGCGGGGCACCATGGGTTTTGGTAACGAGACGGGTAATGGCCTCGGAAGTTGTTAAAACACTTTCCATAATTCAGTATAGAGCTTTTTGCCCTTATTTTCTGGGGTCAAAACGGCCGTGCTGGAATTCCTGACGAGGACGGCTGTCTCTTTGTGGTGGACGGAAACCACCTGCGCGCTGAGGAGGTGCTGAACCATCACCTTGAGGATGAGCCGCTTTAAACTCAGGAGCAGAGAGTTTGATCTGATGATTGTCGTTAAAGCCGGATATTTTTACTTTCAACTTATCGCCAATTTTGATGATAGTCGAAGGATCAGACAAATAGCCTTGAGTCATCTCAGAAACGTGAAGCAAGGCTTCGCGTCCGGGTAAAAATTCAACAAAAGCACCAAAGTTTTCAACTCGAGTGACTACACCTTCAAAATCCTCGCCAACTTGGACTTCACGAATCATGGCTTCAATTTCGGTAGCAGCGGCATCAACCTTGGTCATGTCAGGAGAAGATATTGACGCTTTTCCATCATCGTCAATATCGATTTGAACATCGTATTTTTCCATTAGTCCACGAATGGTTTTGCCACCTGACACTATGACTTCACCGATTTTGTCTTCAGGAAGTAAAACTAGTTTGATTTTTGGAGCAAATGGAGAAAGTTCACTTCTGGGACCAACAATCGCTTTATCCATGGCATCTAATATGGAAAGCCGAGCAGCCGTGGATGCTGTAAAGGTGTCAGCAATCATGGCCGGTGTAAGTCCGGAGCGCTTTATATCCAATTGGATGGCAGTAATGCCCTCTCGGGTACCAGTGATTTTAAAATCCATATCGCCGTGGTGATCTTCAACACCGGCAATATCTGTCAGGAGTAAGAATTTGTCTGACTCATCACTAACCATACCGACTGAGATACCAGCAACTTTGGCTTTTAGTGGTACACCAGCGTCAAGCAAGCTCAGTGTAGACCCACAAGTTGAGGCCATAGAAGACGAACCATTTTGAGACATTACTTCGGAAGTCAGGGCAATGGTGTAAGGAAACTCTTCCATAGATGGAATTACCGGAACAAGAGCTTTTTCAGCTAAAGCACCATGGCCAATTTCGCGGCGACCGGGGCGTCCGGTACGGCCAGTTTGGCCTGTAGAAAAAGGAGCGGCAGAATAGTAGTGAATATAGCGTTTGGTGATTTCACCGAAAGAATCCTGAAGATATTGCTGTTCAGAAAGTGCGCCAAGTGTTACCGAGGTTAGAGCCTGGGTTAAACCCCGCTCAAAGATAGCTGAGCCATGAACACAAGGCAGAACACCTACCTCCATTCGAAGGGGGCGTACTTCATTGAGTGCTCGATTATCGTAGCGTTTACCACTTAAAGTTTGGGTGCGGAAATAACGTTTAAAAATAAGGTCTAAGGCTTCAGTTAAGTTGGCGGCTTCGATCTCTCCGGAGTCAACTCGGGATTTAAAAAATTGGCTTACTTTTTCTTTGAGAGCTTCTTCCTGACGAACATGAGCTCCATCTGACCCCTCTGAAAGATATTTTAAGAGGTCGTCTTTTATTAAAGATTCAACTTCTTCAATTAAGGCAGTTGTTGGTGAAAGGTCAACAAACTCAAATTTAGCTTTACCAAATTCTTTGGCAAACTTTTCCAGCTCTAGATTAAGAGATTTTCCCGTATCTTCTGCCAGATTTATACACTCTAAAACTAACTCATTTTTTACGATGTTGGCGTCGGCTTCGATCATGTTAATACCATGATGATCGCGACAAACAAAAAGATCTAATTCTGAGAGAGCCATTTCAGACAAGGTTGGGAAAAGAACCGGCTTTTGATCAATCAAACCAACACGGACGGGAGATACCGGACTATTAAAAGGAATACTACTAATCATTAAAGCGCCAACTGAAGCAAAAAAGGCAGCAGTAACTAAATCGGAATTTTTATCGTTACTTAAAACGGTAACTATCAGCTGAACTTCATGCTTGTAACCAGCGGGAAACAAGGGGCGAATGCTTCTGTCTATGATACGACCAAACAAAACGGAAGCGTCGGACGGTCCGCCTTCACGCTTAATCCACTTACCACCTTTAATTAAACCGCCAGCATAAAGTTTGTCTTGGAATTCTACCTGGAGAGGAAAATAATCTTTGGCCTTATCGACGGCACCTTGGACAACAGTGGCTAAAACCAGGCTATTACCCAGCTGTGCCAAAACGGCGCCATTGGCTTGGGGGGCTAATTGACCGGTTGAAAGAGTAAGTACGCGCTCGGGTGTAAGTTGGATGTCAAATTTGTTTGGATTCATTTTTTATTTTTTTAAGCCTAATTCCTTGATAAGTTTGGTGTAACGATCTGGAGTGTGTTCGGTAAGATAACGAAGCAAGCGGCGACGTTTAGCGATTTTACTCAAAAGTCCCCTTTTGGCAGGAGAATCGTGCTTATTCTCAGCCAAGTGGCCTTGAAGTTTCTCGATTTGTTTGGTTAAAATTGCTACCTGGACTTCAGGAGAACCGGTGTCCCCCTTATCTTGGGCGTATTTAGTAATTAAGGACTGCTTTTCGTCTTTGGTTAAAGCCATGTGATTTAAGGCCGTATCCGGTAAAAGTATAATGATTTTGGAATGGCGTCCCAAAAAACCGGATTAGGTCAACGGGAATTATAGCACATCAAGCACGGACACCAAAGCGACCAATAGGACAGTTATAGCAAGCTTCGTGGGGAGTTCCCTGTTCATCACAAAAGGTTTCACCCAATTGAGGATGCTTAAAAACCATGCGACACTTAATCAAACCGTGCGGTTGTTTTTCCAAGGGTTCCCTCGGTACTTCTAACCCTGTAACTACCCTAACACCAAATAATGAAGGACGAAAAACACATAAATGGGATAAATTTACTTTATTAGCAAATAGAGTCTCAAAAGTGTGGATTAGAGACATTTTAAATAATCTTTTATATATTCAACAAATCATTTGTTATTGCAAAAGCACCGGAAGGAGCTGGAGTGGCGATAATTCTGACACCAACCGGAATAGTTGATTCGAATTGGAATGATTGCTTTGTAGGATCAAATAAAACACAAGTCTCACATTCACTTGATCTGCGATCCTGGGGAATACAAGCTAAATCAATATGGCTACCCTCCACATATCGGGAAGCAGAATATACCCACCTGTCAGCTACTTCTCTGAGTGGGCATTTTTTTGGTGCAAAAAATTCAATTAATTGTCTATCAAATTGTTCTTGTTCTGCGAAAGTCATATTAATATTAGTTTATAAATCTAGGTTAGGCGGTGGGAGGGGTGGAAGGAGAAAAAGTGCCGGGGTTAGCTGGGGCTGATTCTACCTTTTCTATCGGGGTAACGTTTTGAGGAACGGATTGGGGAGCCTGAGTCATTTCTGGCTGAGTAGCCCTCAAGCAAATTGCTCCAGCTTCAAAACTTTCTGGAGACACGTTAACTGAAAAAGACTGAGTGGCAACACGAAGACCAATTAGGAGGTCTTTTCCGGAATCAGCATCAAGTTCTAATCCCAACATGGGTAGTAAGAAGGTAAAAATTTCTGAAAATGGAGCATCAGGGTCAATAATCGTAGCCTTAGCCCACGGTTTAGTTACATTAATAGGTGAAACCAGTATCCAGTTGCCTTTGTTGACTATTTGGCTATTTTCACCAAGGACAGACTCATCTCCAAGCATAAAACCAACATCAGCGGAACCGGATTGATTATTAATTACAATTTGATCGGTCGCAACAGTCGGGCCAGTTGATTTTGTTTTGACAACTAAGTTAAGCTTTCCCCCATCATCGTTGTAAGAAACTTGATCGATTTGATCGAGAGGATAGGAAAGAGTAATCACCAAATCCCCACCAGTAAAGGTGTCAGAAATAAGTTCTAGACCGCTTAATTTGGAATAATTATTATCTGTTTTTTGAGGAGAATAGACACGAGCGTCAATACCTTTCTTTTTTAAGCCTAAAGCTAGGGCTAGTGCGGCACCAATGGAATCAACACTAATGACTGGGACGACAATTAAAGCAGTTTTGGCGTTAGCCAAAAGCGGACTGATGGTTGAAACATTATAGTTTTTCATTAGTCACTTAATTAACTTTTATAGGCTATTATAACATCATTTAATTGAAAATCAACATAGGGTTTAAAAGTTACGCCACACTCCCCCGTGGCTTTAACCCGGTCCACGTCTGACTTCGCTTGTCGGATATTATCAATTTTGGTGTCCTTTATAATTTTGTCACCCCGTTTTAAATGTACCTGATCTCCTTTTGACAGTTCACCTTTGTAAACCTGAACTCCAGCAATTCTGACTTTTTCAATTTTAAATTCAGCGGTAATTTTAGCTTCACCTAAAGTGGTTTCTTCAATTGTCGGGTCCATTAGTTTTAACACCTGAGATTGAATATTTTCTAAAATTTCATAGATTACCTTACTCTCAAATATTTTTACTTTTTCATTATCAGCTAAATTTTTGACTGTTTTGGGAACCGGAACATTGAAAGCAAAAATTTCAGCATGACTGGAAGCTGCCATAAAAATGTCGGTGTCATTTACAGCACCAATGCTAGACGAAACAATGGTTACATCATCAGAAAGGCTCGACTTGAGAGCTTCAAGCGTTCCCCCTACATCAGCTTTTAGAATTAAATTTAAATGAGGACTGTCTACGTCTCCGATTTTAGGCATTGGAGGGAGGGAGGGTACAACATGGGAAAGAGGTTCAAAGCTAAGAGTAGCACCAACCGGAGCCACTGTATTGAACCCTAATATTTCTATAGGCATGGAAGGCAGCGCCACTTGAAGAGGTTTTCCGGACCAATCGTTGATGACCTTTACCTTACCAGTAGAAGAATCGGCATAGAGAGTGTCGCCAACTTTTATTTGACCGTTTTTGATTATTGCGGAGACCACGGCTCCACGAGTAACATCCATACGTGACTCGTAAACAACAGCCTCGAGTGGAGCATCAGACAAATAGGGTAACTCCATAACATCGGCTAAAAGCGAAATTGACTCAATTAACTCAGGAATTCCCTCCCCTGTTTTGGCGGAAACGGGAATTAAGGCCACTTGACCGCCATATTCTTCAGGAGTTAATTCTAGTTCCACCAATTGTCCCTTAATCTTTTCCGGTTGACTGCCTTCGAGATCGGTTTTTGTCATGGCAACAATTACCGGAATACCGGCAGCTTTTATTTGAGATATGGCTTCTTTGGTTTGGGCCATGACTCCATCAAGCGCTGAAATGACTAAAAGAGCAATGTCGGTGATTTGGGTTCCCCTAGTTCGCATAGCCCGGAACGCAGCGTGGCCTGGTGTATCAATAAAAGTTATGGCTTTAGTAGCACCGGATTTTAAAACTACTTCGGTTTGGTAGGCTGAAAGATGTTGAGTAATACCTCCGGCTTCTTTTAAGGCAACACGAGCTGAACGAATTCGGTCTAAAAGGGTGGTTTTGCCGTGATCAATGTGACCCATAACAGCAACTATCGGAGGTCGATGCTGCTGTGGGGTACTATTGGCCATAAATTACTTTTCGGCTTGTACTTTAATATCCATGCCGGTTAATACTCCAGCCAAATTAATATTTTCACCACCTGAGCCAATAGCCAGTGCTAATTGATCTTCAGGAACAGTAACCAGGGCAACCCCATCTTTTTGACTAACTAAAGTAACACCCTGAGCCGGTGACAAAGCCTGAACAATAAAGTGGGAAAGGTTTTTACTGAAAGCCACAACGTCTAATTTTTCGTCTGGCGAAAGCTCGCTTAAAATCGATTGGATTCGAGATCCTTTTTGGCCTATACAAGAACCGACAGGATCGACTCCAGCTTCCCGCGAAGAAACTGCCACTTTTATTCTAACGCCGGGAGTTCGGGCTATTTTTTCAACAGTTACAGTACGGTTGGCAACTTCAGGGACTTCACGAACAAAAAGTTGACGAATAAATTCAGGATCTTTTCGAGAAAGAATGACTTCACTTTTGCCTAATTCATCATCTTTAGTTACCTCTTTGACCAAAAAAAGCTTTTTATCACCGGTTTTAAGGTTTTCACCTTTAACCTGCTCCTCTTTGGGGCAAACAGCTTCAGTCCGGCCTATACCAACAGTAAGCCGATATGAATCAGCCCGAAGAACAATACCGTTTACTAAACCACCGATTTTGCGACGATATTCATCAAGAATATTTTCTTTTTCAGCTTCGTGGATTTTTTGATCAATTACTTGCCTAGCCGTTTGGGCGGCGATACGTCCGAACCCTGGAGGAGTAACGTCTACTTTTTTATCATCGGTCGTTTCGTAGACCTTAAATGAACCGGTTTCAGGAGCGAGCTCAACAACAAAGGTTGATTCTTCGGCTACATTGACGCCATGTTCTTTCTGGTCGCGCTTATAGGCAGAAATTAAACCAGCCTCAATAGAATCAAGAATTAGTTGACTATCGAGATTGCGTTCTCCTGCGATTTGAGCAACGGCAGCCGCAAATTCAGTTTTAGGTAGTTTTTTTATATCCATATTTCATGAAAATGGGGACGACTCCGTCCCCATCCGATTAACTTATGGCTTATTATAGCAGTTGAAGCTGAAATTAGACAGACATCTAGAGATTGAGTTGTCGTAATAATTCTTTTTGAGCAGCACTAAGCCGAGTAGGAACAGTTATAAGTAACCTAATATAAAAATCTCCCCGGCCATAACCATTTACATCTTTAATTCCTTTGGCTTTTAAACGAATCAACGTATGTGATTGGGTTCCTGGCCGGACCCTAATAGATAGAGGTCCCTCCAGGGTTTGGATGGAAATTTCATCCCCGAGTGCTGCCTGAGCAAAGGTTATTTCCTGGCTAATATAGACATCATTTCCATCGCGCTTAAAGGTTAAATCAGGTTTGACGTCTATATAAAGTATAAAATCACCGTATTTAATACGCTGGCCATCATCAACACCGGCGGGAATTTTAATTTTTTTCTTATTTCCATCAAGTGATATTTCTTTCTCGACACCATTGACGGCTTCCATAAATTCTACGACTATCCGATAGGTGGGAATTTGTCTGGTTTGACGGCCACCAAAACCACCTCCACCGCCAAAGAACTGTTCAAAAATATCAAAGGGGTTGCTAAAGCCACCAAAGTCAAAATCGGCATTTTGACCAAAATTAGGCCCATTTGAGTTCCAGGTAAAAGTAAACGGACCTGACCCTTGGGTATAAGTATGGTTACCAAACCCACCAGCACTAGGATCAAAGGCAGCATGCCCATATTGGTCATAGGCACTGCGCTTTTGATCGTTACTTAAAATTTCATAAGCTTCATTTATTTCTTTAAATTTTTCTTCAGCATCGGCGGATTTATTGCGATCTGGGTGCCACTCGAGAGCCTTCTTGCGGTAGGCAGATTTAATATCCGCGGCCGTTGACCCTTTAGTTATACCCAGTATTTCGTAATAATCTTTTTTCACTAGACTACCTCGCCTTCTTCGGCCTCAGGTTTATCTTTTTTTGGTTCGGACTTTGGAGGATTGGATTGATCCTCTTGAGGTGTGTCTGATGGCTGGCCGGATTGATAAAGCGCCGCAGAAATTGTTTGAACAATACTAACTAATTCCTGATTAAACTTATCAAACTCGTCTTTTTTAACATCAGGTTTAGCTAATATTTCCTGCCCTTGTTTA
>JBAYFX010000034.1:0-9314 GCA_041666965.1 Candidatus Shapirobacteria bacterium | reverse complement strand
GGGATAAGAGGACTTAATTACCTGGTTTATTTCAGTTTCGACTTCATCTATTTGAGCGGGGGTTAGCTTTTCCGGGTGGGTAAAATCAAAACGGAGACGCTCGGAGGTTATGTTGGAACCGACTTGTTGGACGTGGGTGCCAAGAATTTTTCGCAGTGCGGCATGTAACAAATGGGTGGCGGTATGGTATTTGGTGGTAATTTCTGAGTTATCAACTAAACCAGATCTGAATTTTCCGGCTGATAAAGTACGGGATTGGGATATATGTTCTTCTTTGGCTCGGTTAAACTCGTCTACATTTAATGTAATATTAGCTAACTTTAGTTCTTCTTGAATCATTTCTAGGGGAAAACCAAAGCTTTGGTAAATATCGAAAGCCTGCTGGCCACTAATTTTATTATTGGCTTTGATGAGTTTTTGAATTTGGGTCAATCCTTTGGTTAGTGTTTGACGAAATTTCTTTTCTTCGGTGGAAATCACAGAAATAATTCTTTCCCGGTCCAGATCTAAATATGTATAATCGCCCCCCATATTATTTCGGTTATTAATAATCGAGGTGACGACTTGAGGAGTAAAGTTGGTATCAATTCCTAATATTATGGCCTGCCGAATAGCCCGGCGAATTAGCCGACGAAGAACATAACCGGCTTCTTTATTACCCGGCTCTAACCCGTCGGCTACAATAAAGGTGGCCGCCCGAAGGTGGTCGGCGACAATTCTTAAGGGAACAGTGTGAGAAGTATTTAGATAACTAATTCCTGGTTTTAAGCTTTCGATAGTTTTAATTATTGGCTGCCAAATATCAGTTAAATAGTTGTCAGCAAATCCATTTAAAATTGCTGTGGTCCGTTCCACACCCATACCGGTGTCGATGTTGTTTTGGACTAGCTTTTCGTAATCACCGGCTTCGTTTTTGAAGTATTGAATCAAAACATCGTTCCAGATTTCGACCCAGCGTTTATCGTCTGGGTCGAATACTTGGGGAGCCGTATCGGAACCTGTCCAATAAAACATTTCGGTATCCGTGCCACATGGTCCGGTTACACCAGGAGGACCCCACCAGTTGTTAGCTTTCGGAAGATAGGCAATGCGAGTAGGAGGAATACCAAGTTTTTTCCAGAGGGTGGCAGTTTCAATATCTTTTGGGGCGTTACTATCTCCCTCAAAACAAGTTACGGCTAAGTTACTTATAGGAATGTTTAAGGTCTTTGTTAGAAATTCAAAGCTCATAGGAATCATATCGGTTTTGAAATAGTCACCTAAAGACCAATTACCAAGCATTTCAAAAAAAGTATGGTGAACTTCGTCTCCTACTTCATCAATATCCCCGGTTCTAACACATTTTTGAACATTGACCAGTCTTTTTCCTACGGGGTGGGGTCGGCCTAAAAAGTAGGGGACTAAAGGTTGAATTCCGGCGGAAATAAATAGAGTAGTGGGATCGTTTTCAGGAATCAGGGAAGCGCTGGGGATTTCAATATGTCCATTTTGTTTAAAAAATTCAACAAACTTGGCTTTAAGATCTGCGGCAGTCATATGGCAATTATAGCAAGCCTAGCCTATTACTTATTCAGTTTCTTAATTGACGTAAATGTGAGTCACCAAATAGATCTCTAAACACTTCACTAAGAATTTTTATTACATCAATCCCCTTTTTCTTTTTAAGAACAACGGCCACAATGGCGGCCACTAAAATTCCCAATATCATACCCCAGACAAAAGATGAGGTAGAACAACAGTTATTAACGATTTTAATTTTTGGCCGGGACACGTTTTTTAGTTTTGGGGAACTGATCTAATATTTGGTTAACAAACTGAAGACCGTTTTTTAAACCGATTAAAAATTCAGAGGCAGATGAAAGGGGGGCACGAATTGAGGAGGTGACAGATTGAGCGTCGGTTAAGATGGAGTTGGTTTTGACAATAATATCTTTAACATCGCGCATGACCATTAATAGCCACACTGCCAGAATCACAAAAACAGTAGTTATGGACATTAGCATGATTGAAAGAAAGAGTTGATTGAGTTCCATAAAATGAGTATAGACTAAAAGCGATAAATTTTGGTAATGGTGGTAGTTTTACCGGATATGGAGATTGAGACCACGCTGACTTTTGTGGTAGGTTTTAAAGGTTTGAGGCGGTATTCAAAGTGACCTTCAGGAGAAACAATAACTAATTGATCGTTTACCTTAACAGTAGCTTCAGAATCAGTGACACCGGTAACAATAATATCTGAGTCCCCGACTAATTCAGTCTGAGGCCAAACAACTTCAAGCGGCGGGGGTCTTTGATAATCATAATATTGCCAAACTAGATAAAAAATAAAAATCAGTAAACTGACTAATGACAATAGGTTAAAAAGTAAATTTGGCGTAATTTGATGTTTAACCCGAGAAGTAGTTAGCTTTGAGGGCAGGCGCTGATAATCACGGCGATAAAGTCGTACTAAATCCTCCCCTTTTAATCCTAAAAATTGGGCATAATCCTTAATCATTAAATAGTTATAGGGTTCTGGGGGGAGGGAGTTTAAGTCACCTGCTTCAATAGCTATTAAATACTTGAGCGAAAGGCGGGTAATTTTGGCTATTTCCTCCAAAGAGTATCCCTTATCGATTCTGGTATTGGCCAGAATGTCTATGGCTTGTGTCATAACTATTCAATTTCGTCACTGGGTTCAGCGTGTGGTATTAATATTTGTCGAGCTTTAGCTCCCTGACCAGGCCCTACCACCCCCGCTTGTTCCAGTTGATCAAGTAACCTAGCTGCTCGGGCGTAGCCAAGCTTTAAATGTCGTTGAAAGAGACTGGCGCTGGCTTTGCCGGTACGTTTAATTAAATCAACAGCGTCATTGAATACGGCGTCTCTTTCGGCACCGTCTACTTGAACTATGTTTTTACTTAAAGAATTAGGGCTTTTAACCGGCTGCTGTAATATATCATTGTTATACTCGGTACTTTTTTGAGCTTTAAGGAAGTCGATTAGTCGATTGGTTTCTTTTTCGGAAATAAAACACCCCTGAATACGGACCGGTTTAGCAATATCGGGAGGAATGTAGAGCATGTCACCACGCCCTAAAAGTTTTTCGGCCCCAGGAGAGTCCAAAATAACCCTCGAATCAGTCATGGAGGCAACCGCAAAAGCAATCCGGGCAGGAACATTAGCTTTAATTAAACCGGTTATAACGTTTACCGAAGGACGTTGGGTGGCCAGAACCAAGTGAATACCAACCGCCCGGGCCATTTGAGCCAAACGACAAATGTTGTCTTCGACTTCGGCTGGTGAGAATAGCATGATTTCGGCTAACTCATCGATGAATATAACGATATAAGGTAAATTTTGAAAACCGGACAAATTGTTGTAGCCCTCTAAGTTTTTGGCACCAACTTCGGTAAACATTTTATAGCGGCGCTCCATTTCGGACACTGCCCACTTGAGAGCTGACACCACCCTTTCTGGTTCAACAATAACTGGCACTAACAAATGGGGAATGCCGTTGTACGGGGTTAACTCAACGCGTTTAGGGTCAACCATTATCAAGCGGACCTCTTGAGGTGAAGCACGGTAGAGCAAGGTAGAAATCCAAGAGTTGACGCAAACTGACTTACCAGAACCGGTTTGCCCGGCAATTAATACATGGGGCATTTTGGCAATGTCAGCAACTTTGGGCTGTCCGGCTACATCTAAACCAAGCGGCACGGTAATTTTTGATTTAGCTTGGCGCATAGGTTCGGACTCCATGATTTTCCTAATCGGAACCACTTCCAAGGAGCGGTTGGGTACCTCAATACCCACAAGGGACCGGCCCGGAATTGGAGCCTCAACTCTAATTTGGCCACCAGGAGCGGCTAAGGCCATGGCTAGGTCGTTACTTAGTGACATGATTTTTGCCAATTTGGTACCAAGGGCTACTTCAAGAGCATATTGGGTGACTGAGGGACTATTGTTGACTTCGGCTACTCGGGCGGTTATTCCAAAAGAATCCAGGGTCTGTTCAATAATTTGAGCGTGGCGGCGGGTGTCACCCCGATCAGCTTTGGCTCCGGGAGTGTCATCAAAAAGCGATAAATCGGGATACTGCCAGACTTTTGACTCTGTGTTAACCAAGCTGGAAATGGGCGAAGTAGCTGGAGATGACCTTAAAATGGGTGAGACCCCAGCAACAATAGGGTCATCATCAAATTTTGTTTTTGACGGAATTGGTTGAGAATCTAGATTAGACTGAACATAAGTGGGGGCTTGAGAATTTTTTACCAAAGTGTCTTTGTTCTTTTTTGAGGGAAGACCAACGGTGTACCGGCGAATCGTGGTAACAAAACGGATTACAGTTTTGACGATTTGGGCGATTGAAGTATCAAACAATACAACAAAACCAACAAGGGCGGTGAAGAAAAAGATAATTGAAGTAGTTAGAGCACCAAATAGAATAAATATTTGATCCCAAAGAAAACTACCAGTTTGACCCTGCCGAAACAGACCCAGAACTGAAATAAACATTACCAAAGACCCTAAAACAACATTAGGTTCCTTAAACGGGGATTTTATTTTGGCAAAAAGAAAGGCCAATATGGTCATAATAAAAGGAACCATAACTGCTCCGAATCCAAAAAGCTGAGTTAAAGTTAAGTTGTATTGGGTAGGAACGGGTCCGGTTTGAACAAAAGAAACCGCCGTAATTAAAGCCAAAATAACAATACTAATAAACAGTACTGTTTGAACAGTTTCCGGTTTAAGACTAAGAGCGGGAACCCCCCCCCGTTTACCTTTTTTCCGACCACGTTTTGCCATAAAAAAGTATAGCCTAAATTAGGCTAACATTTAAGACTTAAGCAGTTAGTATGATTGAGCAAATAGCCAGCGGTGTGAAGCGGGTTGGCTACAGACTATACATTTTCCGTTTTCCGGTTTAGCTCCCAAAGGCAAACAGCGGGTTGTAGCTTTGGTTTCGGCTTTAATTTGATCTTCACATTGAGGATTATTACACCAAAAAGCAGAAATAAAACCACGAGTAGTGGACATGATTTTTTTAAATTCTTCGTAGTTGTCCACAATATGGGTATTGTCTTGGGTAAACTGACGATGCTTGTCTAAAAGATTGGTTTGAATGTTCTTTAGAAGCTCTGGAAGTAAACTCTTAAGATTGGTCACTGAAACAAGCTCTTTGGTGCCGGTATCACGCCGGTAAATAGTCGCTCGATTTTGAGCTGCTTCACGATTACCAATTTCGACTCTAACCGGGACTCCTTTCATTTCCCATTGATTGAACTTATACCCAGCAGTTTCATCTTCAATAGTATCTAGTTCAATCCGAAATTGCTTTTTTAAATCCTCATAGATTGAAGAGGCTAGGTCTAAAGCTTCGTTATGATTTGGTAAAGGAACGATAACAACTTGTATCGGAGCCACACTTGGAGGAAATACCAAACCATTATCGTCTCCATGAACCATTATTAATCCCCCAATTGACCTGGTAGACAAACCCCAGGAGTTTTGCCAGGGATTTACTTTAGCACCGGTTTTGTCCTGAACTGACCAATCAAAAGATTTGGAAAAGTTCTGACCCAAATCATGGGAAGTACAAGCTTGAAGGGCTTTACCGTTGGGCATTAAACATTCAAAAGTAAAGGTTTGTCCGGCACCAGCAAACTTCTCAGATTCGCTTTTAACTCCCTTTATGCCAAACATGGCCAAATGATCGTTGTACGTTTGTTCGTAAGCGTTTAATGCCCAAGTCACCTGATCCATACTCTCCTCGTGAGTTAAATGGGCACAATGACCTTCCTGCCATAAGAACTCTGTGGTTCGTAAAAATAAATAAGTTCTCTTTTCCCAACGGACCACATTACACCATTGATTTATCAATATAGGTAAATCCCGCCAAGACTTAGTCCACTGACGGTACATATCGTACATAATGGTTTCACTGGTTGGTCTGACCGCTAGATTTTCTGTTAACTTTTCGCCTCCACCTATGGTGACCACAGCCAGCTGGGGAGAAAAACCTTCTACATGCTCTTTCTCTTTTTGAAGATAGTGCATAGGGACAAATAAAGGAAAATAAGCGTTCTTTACCCCTCTGTCTTTAATTAATTTGTCTAAATATGCTTGAATTGATTCCCAAAGGGCGTAACCGTAAGGTCTAATTACCATACATCCTTTTACAGGGGCATAATCCGCTAACTGGGCCTTAAGAACAATATTGTTGTACCATTCGGACAAATCAGCTAAACGAGATTTTACTTGGGTTTTTTGGGTCACTTGAGGTTTCATGATTTATTGTATAAAAACAAAACAAGGACGAGTGTTTCAGCCAAAGGCTGACTGACGCGTGGTACCACCTTAGTTACTTCTCTTTGAATTTACGGTTCAGTTCCGCCCCAACATTGCCTTTGGGGACCTCCCCGGCGGGATACCGGTTCATTGGTTTGAACTATTATACTAAATTTTTACAAACACAGGCTTCTTGCTTTAGTATTACGTATTAATTGTAAATAAGAATTATTCTTGGTTATTATGGAGCAAAAATGGAGAGTGTTAATTTGGCCGGACACCGAAGAAAAATTGTTTAAACAAACTGACTTACAAGCAAGGGTAGGAAATGTGGATCACATTTCACCAAAAACGGAATATGGTCAAATAGCCCTTGAAGTCGGAGAGGTTATAAGCCATAGAAATATTGCACAGTTGGTAACAACAAGAGAACTTAATCCTCCGATAGCCGCCATAAGGGTTAAATTGTTATTAACCCGAGCTGGATTCGAAGGAATCCAAACCAGGGTAAAGAAACAAGAACATTCCGTCTATTTCCGTTTAAACTTCGATTAAGAGGGGTAGAACCATTGGCTGGCGGCCGGTTTTGGCTAAAATTACCTCTTCTAAATGACCCTGGATTTCTTCACGAAGATAGTCAAGATTTGCTGGGACACTAGTGGAATGATCAAACTCTTTGACAGCTTCTTCTTTTAAGTAGTTGAGAAGTTCGGTGTTTTCTTTGACGAAAACAAAACCACGGCTCGATACAACTGGCTCTTGAATTAGCTTTCCGGCAATCTTGTCGACCAACATAATAATGGTAAACATGCCATCTTGAGCCAATAGTTTGCGGTCCCTCAAAACAGTAGTGCCCACATCCCCCACTCCCAAGCCATCTATTAGGATTTTTCGAAGACTGGCATGCTGTGAGGTATCTACCTTACCGGTTGAATCGAACTGAACCACTGAATCGTATTCAGGAGTTAAGAAAGATTCTTCCTGATAACCCATGTTTTTGGCCATATTATGGTAACCCTTGACATGGCGATAATTGCCACCAATTGGAAGCAAATATTTGGGTTTTACTAGATTAATTAATAGAGCGTGTTCCTTTTGGTAACCGTGGCCAGAAACATGCAATTCTTCTTTTTCGCCATAGACAACTAAAGCTCCCAAGCGAGACAAGGTGTCAATTAGCTCATAAATACTGGATGAGGTTCCAGGAATATAGTCGGGTGAAGAAAAGATGATTTTGTCGCCGGCTTTAATTTTTATCTTGTGTTTACCCATGGCAATTTTACTTAAAGCTGAATCAGGCTGACCAGCAAACCCAGCGACCAGGAAAATTAGTTGGTTATCGCGAAAGTTTTTAGCTCGATCAAATGGGATAATATCCGTTTCATTAAGATCTAAGTAACCTAGTTCACGAGCAATATTTATGGCACGGTCGACAGAAAAACCCATAACCACTACTTTCCGCCCGGCAGATTTAGCGTATTCGATAGCTTGACTCCAGCGCATAATATTGGAACTAATGGAAGTGACAAAAACTCGACCCTTGGAATAAATTATTTCTTCACGAAAATGGTCGGCAATAGAGCGCTCTGAGGGAGAAAATCCATCATGATCTGACCCAAGAGAGTCGGAAAGTAAACAGAGTACACCTTTATTACCAATTGCAGCAATTTTACTATATTCGGCTTGTTTTCCATCTAAAGGAAATAGGTCAAACTTAAAATCTGATCCATGGTAAACAGTACCGATTGGGGTAGTAATGGCTAGGTGAAAAGTGTCAGGAATGGAATGGTTGACGCGGACCGGTTCTATGCTGAAAGATTCCCCTTGGTAGTGATAATTTTCATCGTATACATTTAAACGGGGAAACAACTGACTTTCTTCAAGCCGGGCTTTGATAAAAGCGGCAGCTAAACGAGGAGCATATATGGGGATGTTTTTACCTAAAATAGGCAAAATAAATCGAATGGCTCCAATGTGGTCCTCATGCCCGTGAGTAATAAATATTGCCTGAATCCGGTCCTTTTTATCCTCTAAATAGTGAGTATCGGGGATTTGGAGATCTACCCCAAAGGCGTCCTCCTCCGGAAAGCCGATACCGCAGTCAACAATAATTATTTGACTCTTGTCAGGTTGACCCTGAGGAATAAACTCATAAACAAACATGTTTTGGGTAACATCGCCATACCCTCCTAAAGATAGAATTCTTAAGACAGAAGTACTACCAGGGGTAGTAATCTGACGATTAAATCGAGGATGCGAAGAAACTCGATAGTTTTTTTGATTTTGATTTGTGATCATAAATTGTTTTTTAAATATTGGCCGATTGTTTCGAAGTCGGCCGTAAGCGAGCGCGCCATATTTCCATTGCGAAGAGCCGCAGAAGGATGGTAGACGGGAATAATGGATAATGCTAAATCATGCCAAACAACGGACTTGACCTGACCATGGACCCGAGAGATAAAATCAGACGGGAAAAAATAATTCATGGCAAATCGGCCAAGTGTAATAACAATTTTGGGTTTAATAATATCCAATTGAGCTTTTAAATAAGTTGTACAGGCCAAAATTTCAGTAGGGAGCGGGTCACGATTATCAGGAGGTCGGTGTTTCAAAATATTTGCTATGTAAACCTCAGAGCGATCCAATCCAATAGAAAGAAGTAGCTTATTGAGCAGTTTACCAGATGCACCGACAAAGGGCAAGCCCTCTTGATCTTCATGAAACCCGGGGGCCTCACCAATAAGGACAATTTTGGCATTTGGATTGCCGGCACCTGGTACTCCATGAGTGGCAGTTTTATATAACGGGCAGCGGCGGCAATTGGTTACTAAATTATTTAAATAATCCAATTTCTGCTCGTTTGTTGCGGTCATAATTTAAGGCGTATAAATCTGAGTCATCCAACTTACTTTACCAGTATTGTCAAAATCTATTCTGAATAAATTGGTATCCCAGCAAAAACCATCCTTCTTTTCTATTAATTTTATAAGTTGATCCGGGTTCATTTCTAAATTTATGGAAAGGTCGGCTGGATTTAGGCAAGT
>JBAYFX010000033.1:0-9353 GCA_041666965.1 Candidatus Shapirobacteria bacterium | reverse complement strand
GATGACTCCTTTGGTGGCCCAGTTGAGAGTGGCATAAGAAATATTGGTGCTGGGGCCAACATCCAAGTTACCGTAGTTTTGGAGAGTCAGAGTGTTGAGGACCAGAGAGGAGGAGATGGGGGTAAGGCCGTATTTCCCGTTGGCCGAGTCGGGTGACTGATTATTGTTGTCGATTATTAAATCCCCATTCTCCTGACTTGCAGGCTTTAAATAAAGAGTGCCTGAAGCGCCAAAAGCAGAACCCAAACCTCCGGTGGTGGTTATTAGACCGGTGCTGGTTTTGGTGGCGTAATATAGGGCAATACGGCCACCGGAGCCGCCACCACCATCAGTCCGACCATTACCACCGTTTGAAGAAATTGAACCGATACCGGAGAGAATATTGGCAATTAAGTAAATACTACCCCCGGCGCCGCCGCCGGATTCAAAGCCGGTATTGGTGTAATTGCCGCCGTTTGAAGAAATTGAACCCATTACGGCTAAGGTGCCGGCAATATCCAACTTAACGGCACCACCACCACGGCCGCCGTAGGCGTAATTGGTATCGTTATAAGAACCGCCGCCGGAGCCGAGAGTTGTGGGATTGGTGATTGAACCGTATGATATTCCGCCAGCATAGTAGCCACTACCTCCGGTACCGCCGTGGCCACCACCCCCGCCACCAGAACTGCCGTTGGTTCCTTCACCAGTTCCCTTGCCAGCGGCATAACCTTTAGCCGCCACATCAATGGAACCATTTATTTGGGCGTTTCCAGTGTTTAGTTTAATAGAGACTGTGCCGACTACCGAACTAGTACCAACAGAATGGGTGATTTTGGCATTGGAATAAACCATTAAATTACCATCGTCAATTACCAAGGGAGAGCCGGAAATTGAATCATAGGTAAAGTTAAAAGTTGGAGCCGAGGTACCAGCGGCAGTACCGAGAGTCAGTGAATTAACGGTAGAACCAACAGATAGATTGATGGTGGCACCAACACTGATAACAACATCGTCAGTGGGTCCGGGTAACGCATCACCACTCCAATTAGTGGCATCGGACCAGTTGGAAGTAGAGGCACCGCCATCCCAGGTAACGGTGGCGGAAAATACTTTTTGAGGATTAAAAAAAGCAAAAATGCCAGGAAAAAAATAGTTTTCAAAAAAATAGCCGTTTTCACTTCTTAGTTAACAGTAATGTCAGTTTTTAACTCAATAATGCCGGGGGTGGAAGTATTTACTCCGGAAGTTGAGGAGTAAAATTGATTAAAACCTAATTGGGAATTTTCAGTAACAGTGGCTGAAACTTCAGCCCCTCCACTCCAATCCGACTGGAGAAAGTTTTTGGTGGCGGCAAGAGTCAGCAGAAAACCGGGTAGATGGATGAAGACAGCCAAAAACAATCCAAGAAACATGGCAATTAAATAAGTCTTCATACTTATCTAATCTACTTAAAAATAGATTAATAATCCATGAGTAGATAGGCAAATGTGTTATTTATTACTATCGGGAGTTGAGGGGGGGGTGGGTGACTTATTCCAGATAGTCTTGTAGTTTCTTTCGGCGCGATGGATGTCTTAACTTACGGAGAGCTTTAGTCCGCCACGGCGGACTAACGACTCGTTATTCTAGGTAGTCTTGTAGTTTTTTACGCCTCGATGGGTGACGGAGCTTGCGTAGTGCTTTCGCTTCGATTTGGCGGATACGCTCACGAGTGACATTGAAAATTTTTCCGACTTCTTCTAAGGTCTTGGGGGTTTCACCCGAGAGGCCAAAACGGAGCGAGAGCACCTTGGATTCACGCTCGTCTAGTGAAGAAAGAACTTCTTCAATGGACTCACGCAATAATTCTTTACTGGTTTCATCATAAGGCGAGGGCTGAGTTGTGTCCTCAATAAAATCACCTAAAAATGAATCCTCATCATCACCTACCGGGGTGGCCAGAGATGTGGTGTCCTGAGAAATGCGGTAAATTTCCTCAACTTTTTCAATGGAGAGTCCAACCTCATCGGCAATTTGTTCAATCGCCGGTTCGTAGCCCAAGCGTTGGGTTAAAGCGCGGGTGGCTTTGTAAACCTTATTGATGGTTTCGACCATGTGGACTGGGATGCGAATGGTTTTGGCCTGATCGGCAATAGCCCGGGTTATAGCCTGACGAATCCACCAGGTAGCATAGGTAGAAAACTTAAATCCCCGCTTCCAGTCAAACTTTTCAACGGCCCGCATTAGACCCTGATTGCCTTCCTGAACTAAATCAAGAAAAGTCAAACCCCGGCCGATGTATTTTTTGGCAATTGAGACAACCAGACGCAAATTAGCATTAATTAGTTGTTCACGGGCCATACCACTACCTTTTTCGATTTCCTGGGCTAGCCGGACTTCATCAGCAAATACCAAAAGATCAATTTTTCCGATTTCTTTAAGATACATCCGCACCGAGTCAACCGCTCCTTTTTGAGACAGAAGTGCCAACAGGTCAGAGGTGGCATTTTTTTCGCGTTGGATTTCTAGATGAGTACTGGATTCGACTTTGTCAAAAACATCAATACCTTTACCAAAAAGGTAGTCAAAAAGCTTGTCAACTTCTTCAAGGTATTTTTCCGGTTCGGGCACTTGCGCCAAAATTTCATCGTTTGTCAAGTAATGGAGCTTTTTAGCTTGAGAAACGAGCGCTGTTTTGATCTTACTAAAATCAATAGCGGCAGGCATCGGGCTATTTTACTGGAATTGAACAACTTTTACTAGATATGAGATTGTGAGTGGAAGAGATCCTTCGTCGCAGTGCTCCTCAGGATGACAAAGGACTAGATACGAGATTGGAGTACTGAAAGACGGCCAATGATAGCCTGGGACTCGGCTTCGAGCTTGACATGGGCTTTGGGGTCCAGACCACTGTCCTGGCGGCGGTAAAGAGTAGCGATTTCTGAGAGCCGTTTTTTGAGTAAATTTGTTTCCCAGCGGGCAAAAGTCAGCTTTAGTTTAACCTGACGCTGACCGGAAGTAAGATTGAGCGCCACGGCGGATAAATAAATATTTTCAAAAATCTGATGAAACTCAGGGGGAAGTAAGTCGCGAAAACTAATGGCGTCGAAGCGGGTTGTATCAGTCTGGGATAGAAGGACCGTAATAATTGGGGTGTGGCGGGGACTGGTAAACTTTGCCAAATGAGTTTTAAGTTTAGCGGCTAAAGAGTATGGCTTTTTGGCACTAAAAAGTAGGACTAAGCAAGCTTCTTCCAGTTTGACTTCAAGAGGAGAGGAATCAGGAGCGTTGGGTGGAGATTGAGGAAGGATTACTGTTGAGGGTGATAAGTGCTTGGCGGCTTCCTGAGTTAAAGCCTCTTCGCTACTACCGATTAAGTCAGCAAACTTTTTTAAATAGTCGGAACGGATAACGGCATTGCTGATTTTGGAAAGAAAGGGCAAAACTAAGGCCAGTGCTTGCTTTTTGCCTTGAGGAGACGAAGTGTCAAAAGACAAGAGGGCGGTATTAATAACAAAATCCCAGACGGGAATGGCGGCTTCGAGTTGGGCGCGGAAAAATTCAGGATCTTTGGAAATGGCTTCGTCAGGGTCTTTGTAAGTGCCGCCTAAATTTAAAACGCGCAAGTCAAAACCTAGATTATCAGCTTCATTAATGCTTTTTAGCGCCGCGTTATTACCGGCAAAATCGGCATCGAGGGCCAAAATTAGGGTTTGGGCGTAGCGGTGAAGCAGGGCAAGTTGGTCGGTAGTAAAGGCGGTACCCTTGAGGGCAATAAAGTTGGTAAAACCCGCCTGGTGGGGGGAAATAGCATCAAACTCGCCTTCTACAACTACAGCCACTCCTGACTCCTTGATGGTAGTTTTGGCCTCGTTTAGAGCGTAGACCATATGGCTTTTGTGATAGAGCTCGGTTTCGGGAGAATTAATGTATTTGGCTTGATTGTCGGGAGCACCGGGTAATACCCTGCCGGAAAAAGCCAAAATCCGGTCACGGTAGTCAATTTGAGGAAAGATTAGCCGACCCCGAAAACGGTCGTAGAGTCGATTGTTGTAGGAAGACTGGCCAAAGGTACCAGTGGCGATTAAGTCAGCCGGTTTAAAACCTTTTTTTTGAAGATGAGTGATGATGAGACCGGGATTATCGGGACTTAAACCAAGCTTGAAGCGGGTAATGGTTTCCTTGGTTATATTTCGCGATTCTAAATAATTTCGGGCGGCCTCACCAAGGGGGTGAGTAGTTAAAATATAGTGGTAAAAACGGGCGACTTCGGCGTTTATGGACAATAATATGTGGGAGCGGTTTTTTTCCCGCTCTGAGTCTACTGAGCGCACAAGAGTAACCCCGGCCATTTTAGCCAAGTCTTCAAGAGCTTCGGGGAAGGTTACCCGGTTAAACTCCTGGACAAAGGTAATAACATCACCGGATTTACCACAACCAAAACACTTGAAAATTTGAAGCTCGGAGGAGACGGTAAAGGAGGGAGTTTTTTCCTGGTGAAAGGGGCAGCAGGCTAAAAAATGGCGGCCGCGTTTTTTCAAATTAATATATTTTGAAATTGTTTCAACAATATCGAGCTTACGTTTAATTTCCTCCACCTGGTTTTCCACACTCTATTTTACCAAGTTTAGGTTTGGGCTATGGAGCGATGAATTTAAATGATCTTAAAACGTTTACAAACTGAGGATCTGAGAGGTGCTTATCTTTTTCAAATGTAGCAAATTGAAATCGTTGATCGATATCGTAGTTATAGGAACCTTCTCCTAGACCTTCATTGTAATATTTTATTCTAATTGGGCTTATGTTTAATTCTTGTTTGTTTTCCTCGAGTGTTATACCGAACTTATTAAACTCCTCAACTATAAAATCGACTTTATCACCTTGGAAA
Organism: Candidatus Shapirobacteria bacterium; assembly: GCA_041666965.1. Classification (GTDB taxonomy): domain Bacteria; phylum Patescibacteriota; class Microgenomatia; order UBA12405; family UBA12405; genus JBAYFX01. Next base: position 4,504 of record JBAYFX010000033.1, on the reverse strand, counting down.
AAATAAACGCACCATTTTTCGGCTATATTCGCGCAATTTTCGGGTTCTAACTTTATAACTAAAGAAGACGGGTATTGAAGTTCGAAACCATATTGATCGTTGCGGTAAGTTTTGAGGGAAGAGGGTTGGTTAATAAAAGAAAAGCTAGTTAATACTTGGGCCAACTCTGGATCAGAGAGAGTTGTTCTTTTGCCTGTAGTTATAACAATTATTCTATTATCAGTTTGATATACATACCAATAATCAACCCCATCTAAGGCTCCATTGTCAAAAAAATAAAATTCATTTTTCCCAAAACTTTGAAGATTATTTGGGTCATAAATACGACTTCCCGTACCTTGGATCCATTGTTGGAGTGTTCCTTGATAATTTGAATCGTAACTGTGGACCATAAAATACTCAGCTTCCTGCTTATACGCCTGAATTCCTGGAACAGGCAGTGAAACTAAATTAGTTTTTTGGACAAATTTCAAATCGGAAAGGTAATCAAACTTAATTTTATATTGGTCGTTGCGGTAAGTTTTGAGAGCAGATGTAGGAGAGGGACTTGGTTGAACTGAGGTAATTTCAGGCTGAGGTAGGCTGGTGGGGAGATATTGGGGGAGACGGTTGCCAACGACCATCCCTAAAAACAAAACAAAAAGAATAATTAATAAAAAAGAAATTAACCAATTCTTGGTAAGCATAATTAATAATAGGATAAATACAGAGATTGTGGGGACGCGGGTGGAAATGTTACGAAAAACAGATGATAAGATACTTTAATTACGACAAATAAATTATGAATTACACCGGCGCTAAACAAAAATTAGAAGAATTTATTATTCAAATAGACGAGTATTTACAGAAATACTGGCAAGAGGAAGTGAGTAAAGATTTCGGATTTAACCAAAGACAAAAGGAACTAGTAAGAAAAATAATTAACCACTCGGGTGAGCATAATTTAAGACAAGCCAAGCGACTTAGAGCCTCTTATGTTTCCTACTCTTATATGCTCGGAGGAGACAAGCAAAAAATTGAGGAAGTGATGAGAGCAGCCATGGCGGTAGAGCTAGTACACACTGCCCTACTAATGCACGATGATGTGATGGACCAGGATGATGTAAGGCGAGGCAAACCGACAACGCACAAATATTTTGAAGAGGGAGATGCTCACTATGGTGAATCAATGGCAATAAACGCAGGAGATGCGGTACTTCTTTTGGGATACGAGCTACTTAATAGATTAAATTTTGAACCCGAAAGAATAATTAAGGCACAAAATCAGTTTTTAAGAGGAGTGACTAACACTGCTTTTGGCCAAGCGTATGACGTGAGTTTAGAGCGATATCAGGAGTGGAAAGAAGACGATGTTTTGAGCTTACATAAAGCTAAAACCGCAATTTATACATATGAAAATCCCTTGTTGATTGGGGCATATTTGGCCAATTTACCGCCTGATACTGAACAAATAATTCATGATTACTCCATGGACGGCGGGGTGGCATTTCAATTACAAGACGATATTTTGGGAGTATATGGCAACCCGGAAAAAACCGGTAAATCAGCCAACTCTGACTTGCTTCAAGGTAAAGTAACGCTTTTGATTTTAAAGACCTTGGAACTAGGTAGTGAAAGTGAAAAAGAAGCAGTAAAAAAGGTATGGGGAAAAAGAAGGGCAGAGACAACAGATATTGAAGCCGCCAAAGAGGCAATTAAAACGTCTGGGGCCTACGAATATTCCCTAGTAATATCGAGAGATTTGGCTCACAGGGCGGCTCAAACAGCAGAAAAATTAAGGGGGTTAAATTTAAACGAGGAGGCGATTGACTACATTGGGGGAATTGCCGAATACATGGTTCATAGAGACCTTTAAGCCAAGGGGGCAGGAGCCGGAGGAGATTCCGGGGGAGGTGAAGATGATTTATTGGCAGAATTTAATAACTTGTCGAAGGTATAGGGAGAAAGAATATAGAGGACCTCAAAGGTAGCCACGGATAACTCGAAGGCGCAGGGGATTTGATTGGTGATTAAATAAGCACCGACACCCAAAATTAGGGCGTTTTTAAAACTAGTGCGCATTTGGGAGCGGAAATATTGATTAATAAACTCGGAGGGTAGATTTAGGTTTTTGGCTTGACGAGCCCAATACTTAAAATGAGCATAACCGGCACTCAAAGTAGTTAAGAAAGTGACAATGGCAGTAATTAAATTCATGGTGTTGTTTTGGCGGGTTAGATCGGCCACCAACCAGTGAAAAGAGAAGGAAGTGGGAATGTGGCGAAATACAATAAAAGACAGGATAAACAGAGAGCCAACAATGCCTCCTAGGGCCAACAACAACCGGTTATAGCCCTGGCGGTATTTTAAAAGGGTTATATTTCGCCCAAGAATCCACTTGAACGGCTGCCAAAGAAGACGAGCCAAAATCATAACACCCACGATTATTAACCACCCGCGAAGGATTAGGCCCCAAGGTAAAGAATAGATGGAGTCAATATTGAAAAATGGAAAATGAAAATTGGTACCCTGGAGCGGGTAGTCAGGGTAGGGAACAAACTTATATAAGTAGTTCGGGTTTAGTGGTTGGGAGTAGAAATTAATCAGAAAAATGCGTCCAGCCGAAAAAAAGGCAATGGCATTGACGACAAAGTTGAAAATATAAAAAACAATAGCCGGATTCCCCTCTTGGACTTTTTTATTAAATAATATGTATTGCTCCTTATCCGTTTTAAGATCATCGAGCTCGGACTCGATGGACTGAAAAGAAGTGGAAAGTTTGAGACCAATAAAACGCAGGGGTAAAAATACAATGTTTTGCAAAATACCCATGAGAATGACCGAAACCCAAATTTGATTGGTTAAATAGTAGAGGCCAAAAAAGGCGCTGGCGTAGAGCCGAAACGATCCACCCCGAAAAAACCAGATAAAAATCAGCACCATGACGATGATTAAAACCGTGGTAGCAAAGGGTAACCACTTGCGGGAATTGTCCAGACGACGAATTGAAGAAAGAGTGGAATTATTTGGATTCACTTGACAAGAATTATAGCTTATACTTGGAAGTAGCATTTATGGAAAATAAAGAAAGATTAGGCAATGAGTTACCGACAACAGGCGCGGAAAGAGCGGTATTGACCGACCTTAAAAAAGAAGCCACCCTACCACCTGAGGTTCGACACTGGATGAGAGAACTAGAGGAAGTAGAAACAAAACCTCAAACAACGATTCATGACAATCATGGCCAGCCAATACTGACGCCAACAGGAAGCGCGGTACCTAAGCTAAAAATTAAAGCAACAAAAAATGCTTTCTCGAGGGGATTTAAAAAAAGAGTGGACGACGTAGGTCTGTGGCTATCGACATTTATATTTCGATTAATGAAAAAGAACAAAGATAAATTAATTGAGTTTGAAGAGGACTAATGGAACAACTAAGCCAAATAATAATGAATATGGTTGGAGTAGTATTTCTTTTGGTAATAGTGGGGATTTTTGGCTGGATTATGGGACTAATAGGAGTACTGTGGTACCGATGGAAAGATAGAGAAGAAAAAAGTTTAAAACAGGTGACTTTGCTAGTGGCCATACCCCAAGATAACGAAGTAAAAACGGACGCAGTGGAACAAATAATAAACTCGCTTTCAACCATGTATAAGGCTGCCAAATTTAAGTGGTTACAGTTTTTGGTGGCTCAACCGAGCGCCGCACTGGAAATTGTAGGAACCAGTGACGATATTCGCTTTTACATGAGCGTACCTAAAAATTATCAGGATTTGGTGGAAAAACAAATTTACGGGGTATACCCGGGAGCTGAAGTAACAGCGGTTGATGAGCCAAACATATATCCTGAGGAGGGAAAGGTAGAGTACGCGTGGCTTGGGCTTAAAAAGCTGGCGTTTTACCCACTTAAAACCTATAAAGAACTACCAACTGATCCGCTCTCAGCTTTTGTATCGGCATTATCGAAACTAAATCCGGGTGAAGCAGTAGTAATTCAAATGATAATATCCCCAACAGAGGGGAGCTGGGCCAAACAAGGGAAAGGATTTATTACTAGCACTAAAAAAAGTGAGGCAAACCCGGAGAAAGCCAGTTACAAAGTGGACGCCAGGCAACTTGAGGCAGTGGACAACAAATGTAATAAGGCCGGATTTGAGACGGCGGTTAGAATTTTGTCGGTGGGGCCAAGCAGTGAAATTGCCAAAATGAATTTGGCTAATATTAAGGCGTCTTTTGGTCAATTTGAGTCTCCTTGGAATAAGCTGGGAAGCAGAAAAATCAGACTTAAACAAATGTTTATGGACGATTTTATTTACAAATATCCGGTAATTTGGTGGAGCGGACAAAAGACGATTTTAGCCACAGAAGAAATTGCTAGTTTGTTTCACTTACCCAATAAAAGTATTGACGCACCCAATATTCACTGGCTGAAATCAAAAAAGGCCGGAGCCCCGGCTGATTCACCTCAGGAAGGGATATATATTGGTGAAAACCAATACCGGGGTCAAAAAAAGAGATTTTTT
>JBAYFX010000032.1:0-10062 GCA_041666965.1 Candidatus Shapirobacteria bacterium | reverse complement strand
CCCGGTCGTCCGACAAATCTGATGACACGAAGGGAAATGTCGTTGCCAGTGAGGTTGTGTCCATGTTGCGGGTTATATTTAGCTTGTCCGTCGCCGTGGGTAGGGTAGTCAAGAATCCTTCCTCCATTTGAAGTGTCGCTTTTTTGCTGTTAATCATCAAAGCGCCCAGCGCCGCTTCGAGATTTTTCGATATCCGGTTCAGCTCTTCTTTGGTCTCCGCCGAAACGGTAATGTATAGCCCAAATTGGTAAAATCTTTCCTCACCCTTAGCCAGGTCTGCTTGAAGTGTTAAAGCGTCCTCAAGTTTGGCTTGAGTTGTCGGGTTTACCACTCTCCCTCGTTGAATATCGGTGCTTATTTCTGCCTCCATTTCAGCAATTTTTCGTCTTAAGTCGTCCAAAATCTGCTTCCCGTCGGTGGGGTATACGTACATGGCAATGGTTAGGGAGGCGTCAAAGTTAATCAGTGAGGACAGCCAGTTCATCCCCACAAATCTTGGATATTTGGCCACAAACATAGTCCGGTAGTACTTGTTGTTAATCCTAATTTCATTAAAGTCCACCTCCACCGCACTTGGAGCAATAATATCCTTAGTTGATACCAATCCTTCAGTAAACGGCTTTTCTCCCACCGTCTCCGGTCGGGAGTTAGCTGTCGTCTCTACCGGCTTCACTTCCTCAGGTGGGGTTTTTTTCTTAAATAAATTAAACATGTTTAGATTTTCCCCGTCACTACCGGAGCCTCATAATTAATAGTTTGAATCTTCTGGTTTCCGGCTGTTTCTTCGTTGTAAATCTTATAAAACAGCTCAATTAACTCTTTGGTGTTAAGAGATTTAATTTCTAACCCCAAGCGGGCAAACAAGCGCATTATGTGGTCCTTTTTAGGCTTCAGGTTAGCCCCAGCCTTCTCAATAATATAATTTTTATCAAATGGTAGTCCGGCTTTCTTTTTGGGTCCAAATGGTAACTGAAACCCGCCAGCAATCGAGCTTGGAGCCCCTTTCAGTCCCAGCTCCAATATCGAAAACGGCACAATTACATAAAATGATTTAGACAACACATCGTTCTTTTTTACTGTCTCCTCAATAAATTTCCGGTATGACCCAATCCTGTCTTTAAGCAATCGGTTGGTTTGTTTCTCTTCCGCCACTTTGAGGTTGGACAGATAAGTGCTCACGTCTTTGGTGTTGCTGTAAATCACTATTTCAATCGGAAAGTTAAGTGAGTTTAATATTCCCCCGTAGGCAAACACCAGTGCCTGCTGCTCCCTCTCCGAGAGTAAATCAAAGTTCACGCTCGACACCTGCATCACGGTCGCACACGACCCGTCTTTTAAAAGCACCACATCTTCCACCACGTCTTCAATCAACAGGTGATCTTGGGTACTTCCTCTAATCGCAACTTTAAGTGGATCGGCAGCCATACTATTATCATAGCCAATATTTGTCCTTAAGCCAACGCCTGGATTCGTACCGGCTCAACAATTTTGCCCATGAGGTCAAATCCCACCTTTTCGAATTTATGCCCTTCTTTCTCAGTCAATATTACATATTTCCCGTTACTAAGCTGAGTTGATGTCCTAAACTGTCCTAGTGGGTTGGTTTTGAGTACTCTTACTGGAGTTCCGGTAGAGTCTTGAACTTCCACAATTGCCCCCTCCACAATTTTACCGAAACTATCGGTAACCATTCCTACCAGCAGGTTGGGTACTTCCGGAATGTCAGGCATGGGAATGCTTCCAAAATTAGCCTTAACTGTGGCTCTTGCCGCCTCATTTTTAAGCCCCAGATTATTTTTAATTTCCTGCCAGTCTTTGGTTTCCACCGTTTCCGTTTTAGGCTCCTCTGGTGGTTTAACTTCAATTGGCTTTTCTTCAGGTTTTGGTGGTTCCATGTTCTTGGCTATCTTTTCCAACTCCAACTCCAAGTTTTCTTCATCTTCGGTTGGTGGAGTTAAGGTTTTGTTGCTAAGGGATGCTAAAAACTCATCAATTTTTGATTTATCTTTGGTGGGAACTATCTTTAATTCTTCCGCCTCCTCTTCCTCCAACTCCTTCACTTTTTGGTAGTCAATGTTTAACCAGTTGGTTTTAGGCTCTTTTTTGTAAACAAAAATGGTTGGGTTATAAATACATTTTATAAACGCCATCACCCAAGTCTCCAGTGGCCTGTCTTCAAATGGCACAAAAGCCAGTGCCAACCCTCCGGCTCCAAAAACAAACATTAGTGGGTATTTCACAAAAAACACCAGTCCCGAGGCGTTAACAATTACCGCCAGCACCACCCCCGCCGCCGCTTTCAAAAACTGCTTTAGTGTCATTTCCCCAACCAGCTTAAATTCGTAGCTGCTAATTTGCTGGGGTATTGGATGTTGCTCCATAAATTATTCTACCAGTCCTGAAACTAAGTTAAAATTATCCATGCCCAAAAAACGGCCGGAAACTAAAACATCTGCCATCAATACGTCAGCAGATTACTTTTTAGCCATTGACTTGCGTCCCCGCGAATTTGAGATTTTAGGTCAGCTCGCCACGATGGGTTTTGTTGGTCAAGACATTATTTTTCGCAGCCCTTACGCTCATGGGGGTGTCGGCGCTTTCCATGTTAAAGGCCGGTTTAGGGACCGTCCTGCTGTGGTAAAAGTCCAAGGGGTTAAACCTCTTATTTCCGAAGTCAAAATGATTAAATCTTTTGCCGCCCAAAACCGCAGCTCCCTCATTCGTCCCCCTCAAGTTTATTTTCACACTCCCTGGAACCATTCACGGGCTTACGAACTTATTTTTATGGAAAGTGTGGAAGGTGACTTTATTGTCAAAGAAGGGGAGTTAGCCTCTCCCTCTTCAGTTTCTCGTTTTTTTGAACTTTATCGTGACTATAAGAAAAATTGCCTAACCCGCCCTTGGCTTTCCCCGGCTTCTTCTGATAGTTTCACCCAGCGCCACACACAGTGGGACCAAATGCTTCAGGCTCACTCCCGCCGCGGGCTTGTTGAAGTCTCGGATCTAAATCTAATCCGTCGCGCCTCAACCATTTTGCTTGCCCGTTATTCGCGCACTCCTTCCGAGTTTCAGCAACGCCATCTTTCCGTCAACGATTTTAAAACTGATACTCACGCTAAAGTAGTTATTTTTAGTAATCTGTTTTGGCAATATACCCAGCCTCTCTTTGACTTGACGTTCGCCTACAGTTGGTATCTTCTCACTATCGCCCATTTCTCCATTTCTGAAATTACCCGGCAGCATTCTTTGTGGCAATCGGAAATGCTGAAAGTAGCCAAAGAGTTGGGAAGGGTTGAGGATTACCACTTTGCACTCTTAGAGCGTTCGGTAGCCCAGTTGGGTTTGGACATGCTCATGATACCCCAAGAGTCCGATATTCTTAAAATCCGACCTCTTATTCGCTCCCAAGTCTCCTCCCTTCTTTCCTAACCAATGCCCTAACGCACCCAAGTCTCAACGCGTTAAAATACTCCATGCGCCGTTTACTTTTAATTGATGCCCATGCCATTTTACATCGGGCTTACCACTCCATTCCGCCCCTTAGCCACTCCGGCACTCCGGTCAATGCTATTTATGGCTTTTACTCCATGCTCCTAACCGCCATTGCCGATCTCAAACCAACTTACTTGGCAGTCTGTCTCGATTCTCCCGGCCCCACGTTCCGCTCCACTGAATTTTTAGGCTACCGGGCCAAGCGCAAAATTCCCGATCAGGATCTAATCCGCCAGTTACCCCTGCTTCCCGAAACGCTCGTTACCGCCAATATTCCCCATTTTGCCATGGGTGGGTTTGAGGCTGATGATTTGTTGGCTACCATTGCCCGCCGCAGCCTGCGTCGGAAGTGGTTAAAGTCAAGTAAACCTGTCATTGATAAAGTCACCATTATTACTGGCGACAAGGACATTATGCAGCTAGTCGAGCCTCGCATTGAGCTTTATGTCCCAATTCGGGGTCTGGCTGAAACCAAGGTTTATGGAATTGAAGAAGTTAAGGAAAAGTTAGGTGTTCTGCCAACTCAAGTGGTCGATCTTAAGGCTCTAATGGGAGATATGTCTGATAATTACCCTGGTGTGGCTGGAATTGGCCCCAAAACTGCTACCGATTTGTTGAATAAATACGAAACTTTGGACGGTGTTTACGCTCACCTAGATGATATTGGTCCCTCCGTCCGCTCCAAGCTTGAGCCTTGCCGTGAGGACGCCTATTTGTCCCAAAAATTAGCCCTGTTGATTGACAATATTCCTCTTACTTACCGCCTCTCGTCGCTTAAGTGGAACCAAACCCGTATCCCTGGATTACTGGCTCTCTTTAACCAGTTTAATTTCAAATCCCTCGCCTCCCGTCTCTCTAAGGTTTACTCTCTTCCGCTCGCTCCCAAAAAACCCACCCCCGACTCCCGCCAAACTTCCCTGTTTTAGTCGCTACGCTTGCGATTGAAAAGCCCGCGCTAGTCTTCCCAAAAATGTTCTAGGCGGAATTCTTAACGCATCTACCATCCTACCCGTTTCCTCTCTAATTATTGGCGCCTCTTCACCGGTCAGTTCTTCACACCACCCGGGTTGATCGATACTAAATCTTCTTTCATCCCTCCAAGATCCAGTTACCACAACTAAATCTTTCGGTAAAAATACCCTGTGTCTAACCATCGTTCCGTAAAGTGTACAATTTCTTCTGTCATAACCACATTCTTCTTCCCAAAAAGGCCCCATAGATACTCTAGGATTTTTAAATGTGTCTCCCAATCCAGCACCTCGTCGGTCCCTCTTTTTGTTTCCATGGTCATCATGTACAAACGGCAAACACGTCCGCTTGTAGTTTCCAGCGGAGGTTTTTTCCAGTGGCCGCTGTTGTCGCCCCATCTTCTTACGGCAATGTCAATTGTTCTAAGAAAATCCGTTACTGCATAAACCCCGCGCCACCACATAGCTTCTGTTTCTGCACTTGGAGCCACGTGTCCCTCGCTTCCAATTTCTCTCCACACTCTTTTATGTTCTACTCTCATATGAAATTATATCACCAGTTTGTGTCCCATATTACTAAATTTCTGTCAGATTCTCCCAACCCTCTCTGTTTAAATTTTAGCTGCCAAACTGGCAAAGGTTGTCATTCTTTCTACTGGCCAGGTCTGAGCATAGGCTTCTGCTCTACCAAAGTTATTCAATTCAAATAGTTGCCGTCTATTAGCAGAAAATACAAATACCGATCCCGGCGTCACACCTCTTTCTCCTTCATTAAATGAAACAATCATCACGCCCTCAGGTCCTTCCAGAGTATCAACGCGGCAACCTCTTTGGTTGCTGGGTTTGTGGAGCAATCTCCCTGCTTCAGCTACAGCTTGGGCTGTTTCCAAGTTTAATCTTACTGTTGCAGTCATCTCGTCTGACAAGTCTCCCAACTCTCCTGTAATTTCATCAGCACTTATTGGAACCCCAAGTTCCGACATTCTCATATGGTTAATTATATAACAGATTTGTTTTATTGCCTCACCGACTTGGTTTCTTAAATCCCTTAAACTACAATATGACCATACCTTCTAAATCTAGTTCTCTTAAAATCGCTCTGGTTCACGATTACCTCAAAGAATACGGTGGCGCCGAATCTGTTTTGGAAACGTTGTCAGACATGTTCCCCGACGCCCCAATTTACACTTCTCTTTATTGCCCCTCTTTTTTTGGCCCCCACCGGGGGCGTCTTCAAAAAAAGTGGTCCCACCGAATCCGTCAGTCTTGGTTTAGGTTTGTCCCTTTTGCCAATCGTCTCATCAGTCCTCTTCGGGTCATTTCCTCCCTGGCCTTTAAATCTTTTGATTTTTCCGGCTTTGATCTGGTTATCACGTCCGCCACAGGCGCCTACTTCCCTAATTCATTAAATAAGAGGGGAGCCAAGTTGTTTTGTTATTGCCACACTCCTCCCCGCTATCTTTATGGTCTTCCCACTGCCCGGGTTTGGACCAAAAACCCCATAGTTAGAACTGTTGTTTTGTTTGTCAATCATTTTCTCCGTCTTCTAGATTACAAATATTCCCAAAATGTGGATGAGTATATTGCCAACTCCCGCACCACCGCCGGGCGCATCAAAAAGTATTACCGTCGCGAATCTATTGTTATTAATCCACCCGTCGATATTGCTCCGCCTATAGTACCAGTGCACCAACGCTCCAGCGTACTAGCGTTCCAGCCCACCAGCGCACCAACGTACTATTTAACCGGTGGTCGCTTTGCCCGGGCCAAGCGTTTCGATGTAGCCATCGAAGCCTGTAATAAGTTAAAACTTCCCCTTAAAGTTTTTGGCCGTGATTTTGCCAATATTGGGGCTGATTTACGGGCCATGGCTGGCCCCACTGTTGAATTTGTTGGTGAAGTTACCCAGGAGCAGAAATATGAATTATATCGTGGCGCCAAGGCTTACATTTTTTGTTCCGATAATGAAGATTTTGGCATCATGCCCGTTGAAGCTATGTCCCAAGGTTGCCCAGTTGTCGCCTATGGGGTAGGGGGAGCCACCGAAACGGTCATGGATGGTAAAACCGGTGTACTTTTCCCTGACTTAACCGCCACTTCCTGCGCCCAAGCTTTAGAAAAACTTCAAAAGTTAAAAATCAGCCCCAAAAACTGTGTCTCCCGTGCCGCTGAATTCTCCACCCCCATTTTTATCAAAAAAATCAAAAAACTCCAACCAAAGAAATTTCCCTGGCCCTTAAAAGATACCGTCAGTGGCTTGAAAAATGATATCCAATAAGGTATCATTCTTTATGTCCCAAAAAAATAACTCTTATTCCTTTAAAAAAGATTTAGCCAACCGTCTCAAGAATCCGGAATTTCGCCAGGCTTGGGAGGATTCCGAACCCGAGTTTAATCTAACCTGTCAACTTATTGAAGCCCGTTTGGCCCAAAAGCTCTCCCAGCGTGACTTGGCGCAAATTGCCCATACTACTCAGGCAGTAATCTCCCGTTTGGAAACCATGTCCTTTAATCCGTCCTTAGCTCTACTTCAAAAAATTGCCACCGCCCTTAATAAAAAGCTCACCATTACTCTATCGTAGATTTTCGTGTAATTTGTTATTTGTGATTCAACCACCGTTCGGCGTCCAGGGCGGCCCGGCACCCGTCCCCGGCCGCCACAATTGCCTGCCGGTACACGTCGTCCACACAGTCCCCGGCGGCAAATATCCCCTCCATACTCGTCATGGTTGGGTATTGGCTATTTTTCCCATTTATTATCTGCCCCTCTTCCTTAAGGTCAACCACTCCCTCCACAAAGTTTGTGGCTGGTATGTGGCCAATAGCTACAAATAACCCGTCTATTGGCATTATTTTTTCCTTTCCTGTCTGGTTGTTCTTTAGTTTTATCGAGGTTAGTCTGTCTTCTCCCAGTATCTCTACCACTTCATTGTTCCAAATCATCTCAATTTTTGGGTTATTGAGTACCTTTTTTTGCTCGGCTACACTCGCCCTCAGTTGGTCTCTGCGGTGAATTAAGTACACTCTCGAGGCCATTCTGGCCAAAAATTCAGCGTCCTCACAAGCCGTGTCGCCCCCGCCCACTACTGCCACCACTTTGTCTCTAAAAAACATCCCGTCACACGTCGCGCACCCCGAAACCCCCTTGCCGATTAACTCATTTTCTTTAGGAATCCCTAGCCATTTAGCCTTAGCCCCAGTCGCTACAATTACCGCCTTAGTATTAATTGTTTCCCCTCCCGTCAGTCGCACCTCAAACCCCCCTCCTTGTTCCAGGGAGAGGTTGGAGGTGGGTTTAATCTTCTCTACCAATCCACCTTTAATTTCCACTCCTAGATTTTTCACCTGAGCCATCATGTCCATCATTAACTTTATTCCTCCTACTCCCGTCGGAAATCCTGGGAAATTGTCCACCATTGTGGTTATGGTTAGTTGTCCTCCTGGTTGGTCGCCGCCTACTACCATTGTTTTTAAGGCCGCCCGAACGTTATAAATGGCGGCCGTCAGTCCGGCCGGGCCGGAGCCTACAATTACTGTGTCATATATTTCTTTTTCCATGGGTCTATTTTACTGTATAAATAATTATGCGACAGCGTTTACCGTCTCTCAATTTTTATTCCCGTCTAACTTTAATTTTAATTCCCCTCCTGATTGGCCTCATCATTCTCAATGGCGCCATCTTTATCTATCTTCGCTCTCAGCCTCCCGCCCCGGTTTCTCCTGCTCCCACTCTTTCTTCTCCTACCTTAGCCCCAACAATTGCCCTGTCTACGCCAACATCAACTCCTACTCCCTCTCCCACCGCGGCTCCCTTAGTCAAAGTTCCAGTTTTGTCTACCACTAACTGGCGTTGGGCTCACCTTGATGGGGTAAAATTTATGGTTCCTCCTGAAGTTATCTGTCAAACCAGCGCATTTATTGGTAACCGGCCTCCTTCAGATGATTCTGATTGTCGTATTTTTTATTCCGATCCCCGTCAAGTCATTGCCTCCCGTATTACCGTTGAACCTTATCGTGGTGGCTCCCGCAGAGTTCAATTCTTAGGACCAAGTGCTGACTTGGTCAAGCCCTGTAATTATCTCTACATTGATTCTCTTTTTGGTTCAGTTCCCGCTCTTCAAATTGCCAATGATGGCGGTCAGTGTCAGGGGGGAGGTGGGGGAGTTGTGGCTGTAGTGGGTGACAAATTGGTCACCTTTCATGAACTTAACTACAGTTCGGACACCAAAGAAATATCCCGCTATACCATCCGTGACACCATGATTTCTACTCTTGCCCGTGACTAGCCCCGTTTGTTCTTTGGACCATTCTTACGCTCATTTCAACAAGACCGTCATTCGTTTCTAACGTCCAGTCTGGTCCTATAATCGCCTCTGCTTGGCCCCATCTCGTTATTACTCTAACTCGATCTCCATCAGGTGTTGTGAATCTCAATTGACCCACGCCTACCCGAATCTCGTTTATTGTTTTTGGTTGAAGAACTGCTACTTTGGCAGCTGGTTCATAATCCATCATTAATTTTGGTGAATAATCTAATCCAAATTCTTGCTCCTCCGGCTTGGTTAAAGAATTATATGACCTTAGTTTTATTAAATAATCTTCTCTTCTTATCGTAGCTTCTCTCAGGTTTGGCATCATCGCTGTGGCAGTTAATTTATTCATCCCCAGCTCAACACCCATACATTTTATGGGCAAGTTAACCACAACGAGTCTCCCATCTACCACACTTGTAATTTCTGATTTAATTGCCCACACTCAAGCATATTAACATGCCCCATATTATTTTTAACCATCCAAATTGCTAATTTTTCTTTTCTTCTCCATAATGAATTATTAACTTAAATTATTATTTATGTCTCCTCGCATCCGCAAAGTAATTCTCTTCATCCTCGAGCTGGCGCGCCAGGAGCCCCACACCTTTTTTTGGTTCACCATCCGCTTCTTGTCTGCCTTTTTGCCCCTCTTTACGGTTTACCTTTTTTCCCAAACCATTCGGCTAATTGAAACCGACGCCAGTTACCGGGAAATCTTAACCCTTATTTTGGTAATCCTTGTCATTCGCGTTTTTGATAATTATCTTCGTCTAAAGTCACTCTACAAATTGGAAGAATCTATTAGTAATATTGGCTTTTCCATTCACAATTATTTTCTTAAAGATCTTCGTGCCGATTCCCGCGACCAGCGTCACGAGTCCGTTCAAGCTGTCCGCAACTTCTCCGACGCCACTTGCCTAACCCTTAAGTTAATTCGCCAGCCTGGTATTGATAGTTTTGTCTCGCTTTTAACTATTCCCGTTATTTTCTTTGTCACCGATTTCCAGGTATTTATTATGGAAATTGCCTATATTGGTGTCTATTTTTTTATTGACTATTACACTACCGAGCGTTATGCCCACCTCAAAGATATTCAAAACACCAAAACCGAAGTTTATTATGCCAAGCTCCAGGACACTCATGATGTTGATCTTGAGCAGTCCACCTACTCCCGCCACTTTGCCCGTCTTTCCCGTTGGGGCTTTAAAGAATGGTTCATGCTCCAGGGGTCCGCTGTCATTTTCTATTCCTTTATTCTGTTTTACCTCGTAGTTTCTGTCTCGGTTGGG
>JBAYFX010000031.1:0-10571 GCA_041666965.1 Candidatus Shapirobacteria bacterium | reverse complement strand
TTACAACAGGCCTACGTTAAACTTCGGCCTGCGAAGGCGGAAGGAGAGGGAGTCGAACCCTCATGCCCATTGCTGGACGCGGGTTTAGCAAACCCGTGGCTTACCATTCGCCGCACCCTTCCTAGGTGTGGTCTAGTATATCAATTTTGACTCAATTTTTGTGCTAAGATCAGATAATGGAGAAAGAGGAAAAATTGATTGAGACCGGTGTTCAAAATTCCAACAAAGTCGAAGTAACAAATTTAGACGATTTGAACGAAGAAAAAGTACTAATGGAGTGGGAAGCGCCGGAAAGAGCTTTTCAGAGAAGAGATAGAGATTTTTGGGTAACGGCAATTTCAATTTTGATACTCGTTTCAGTAATATTGTTTTTTATTAAAGAATTTTTCTTAATAATTGCCTTGGGTTCGGTTTTATTTTTGTACTACACTTTATCGACCGTACCACCTGCCCGAGTAAGTAACAGAATCACCAACCGGGGAGTTTATTTTGGTGAGGGTAGATATGAGTGGGATTTGCTTGAACGGTTTTGGATTGGAAAATCGCTGAGCACTGACATGCTTTTTATTGAAACAAAATTAAGATTCCCACGACAAATTTCGTTGGTTATTAACCCAGAGGATAAAGAAATACTTAAAGAAAGTGTGGTTAAAAAAATCCCCTATTTGGAATCGTCACCGACGTTTGTTGACAAACTAACCAACTGGTTTGCTCAAAGGCTACCGCTTGAGAACAAAGAAAAGGAAAACAAGGGCTGATTTTGATATACTCCCTCGACGTCCCTGTAGTTTAATGGATAGAATTCTCCCCTGCGAAGGGAGTGATGTGGGTTCGATTCCCCCCGGGGACACAGAAAAAATAGTACTAAAAGTGAGCCAGTAGAGAGAGAATTGCGGTCGTGCGATAATACTATATGGATCAATTTGAGCAATACTGTAAAAAAATAGAATTTGAGGCTGAAGTTAGTGTGTTTAAAAACCCAACGCGCACAGCTGAGGAAGCAGCCGTGGCACTGAAATGTGAAGTTAACCAAATAGGTAAGTCAATTGTGTTTAACAACTTAACTACCGGAAAACCTTTGCTGATTATTGTAGCTGGAGGACTAACAGTTGATGAGAAAAAGATTGAGGAAGTGAAGGGGTGGAAAATTGAAAAAATGAGTGCTACAGACGTGGAGAAAAAGACAGGATATGTAATTGGCGGAGTAGCGCCATTTGGCCACAAAGAGAAAATACAATCATTGATTGACCAGACTTTGTACAACTACCAATTTGTATATGCTTCGGCGGGTAATGTTAACGCGGTATTTAAAGTTAGAGTGGGAAAACTGGCGCAGCTGGCGGAGGCGGAAATAATAGACTTAAGGTAAAATAGGCGAAAGGAGAGTTGCGCCGAATGGTAAGGCAGCGACCTCGAAAGTCGCCGCCCGCAAGGGCTTGGGGGTTCGACTCCCTCACTCTCCGCCTACGTCCCTAAAGCTTTCGGGGCTTCGGCGGATAAATCCGCTTTAAACATATAAACTTGATAAATGATGCTGGAAAAAATAAAGAAGATTAATAAAGGGTGGTGGTTTTTAGTACTGGTACTATTTAGCTTTGTTTTCAGACTAAGTCTGACAAATATGGCCATGCATGATGATATTGTGGTTCAAGCCGGGTGGGGACACTGGATTTACGAGAATAAAAGCATGTATGGTTTTTATGAAAACAATAAGTGGATTTACGGCTGGCCTAACCAACCGCCGTTAATAAGTTATTTATACGGATGTGGATTCAGAATTCATGAGGGGCTGAATACGGCCATGGTCGGTTTGGGAAATTTTATTGCTTTAAACAGATTAGGAGCGTCCCACATACCCTGGTATTACAAATTTGCGGTTTGGTTTTCGGCGGATAAATTTGAAAATACCCCTTATGACCATGGTCAGCTGATATCACTGAAACTTATTCCGATATTTGCAGACTTGGTACTAGCGGGTCTTTTTTACTGGATTGTTAAAAAATACAATAACGGCAAGAAAGCGTTGATAATAAGCGCTCTTTATTTGCTATCCCCTTTCAGCTGGTACGAAAGCGCTCTGTGGGGACAGCACGATCAGATGTCGCTTATCTTCGTTTTGCTAGCATTTTTAGCACTAACTAATAAATGGATTATTTTGGCACCGTTACTTTGGGCGATTAGTATTTGGATTAAATCGACCGGGCTTATTTTTGCCCCGCTTTTGGTGTGGGGTGCAATTAGAAACAAGGTTAGTTTTACTAAATTCTTGGTTGGCTCAATACTTACCTTGGGGGTTTATTATTTGACGGTAACCGCAATTAGCCCCAATAATTTTATTACTTTCAACCTTAATTTAATCAAACAGATGTTTGCCAAGGGAGACTACGCCACCTGGGTAAACACATTCAACTTTTGGCGGTTGGTAACACCTTTTCAGACTGATTCAAGGAATTTGTTTTTGGGCATTAGTTACAGTATTTGGGGGTATTTAATATTCGGAGCCATAAACATTTATGCTTTTTGGCAAGGCCGAAAAAGAGACTTTTGGAGTATGATGAGGGCTTTGTTTATTATTTCTTTTGGCGGGTGGCTGTTTATGAGCACAATGCACGAGAGGTATTTGTTTACGGCGATTGGCAGCGGCTTATTACTGACTACCCAATACCCCAAGATCAGTAAATATTGGATGGTACTTAGCCTGGTGTTTTGGTTGAATATGTATTGGGCTTGGTGGAAACCAACAGAATGGGACTGGATTAAAAATATTGTAGCCGGACAAAATGAGGGGTTAGTAGCTAAACTGTTGTCAGTATTAATGATTGGGACTTTTGCGGTTTTGGTAAAAAGACTAAGAGTCAAGACAGAGGTGGCAAGAACAAATGGAAATAAAGCAAATAATTAATCAATTAATCCCAATGCTGGTATTAACCTCTCAGGTGGGGGTAGTTATGGTTGGCGGTGCGTGGATTATGTTTAAAAATAAAAGAAAAGTATTGGTTAAGTCTTTGGGAAAGAGAGCGATGGGGTTGGCGCTGATTGTGGCAGCGGGGGCGAGTTTAGGCAGCTTGTTTTTTTCGGAAGTTATGGGATTGGTACCCTGCCAGCTATGCTGGTATCAAAGAATACTCATGTACCCCCAAGTAATAATGCTTGGGGTAGCATTAAAACAGAAGAGAAAATATAGTTGGGAGTCGGTAATTGCTGCCAGTATTGGGGCTATGACATCTGCTTACCATTATTTACTTCAAAGGAGCGCCGTGCCAAATTATTTTTGTAACGCTGTAGGATACTCGGAAAGCTGTTCGAATGTGTTTGAGATGACTTATGGATATATAACCATTCCCTTAATGGCGCTAACGGCATTTGTGATGATAATCGGCTTCAATTATTTAGGATGGAGAGAAAGTACTAGAAAGATATAGAATTAGTGGTACAATTTTGTATGGCAACATACCATCTAGAGACTGGAGTTTTTTATGATGAAGAGTTATATTCCTGGGCAGAACTCATGCAAGTTGAAGGTGAGAGACTAAAAATAAAAGATAAAAGATTTGAATTAACAAAGGTTTTAGACAGAACAGGAAATAAACAAGAAGGCTACTGGCTTAATTCTAATGGAGTGCTACAACCTCTACCTACTTTTCTCAGACCATCGGTAGTACTGGTAGCAGGAGAAGAGTTGGTTTTTGGCAAACTAAGAGGATTGGTGGGGGGAAAGGACGTTCAGGCAACTCCCCGAAATGCCGATGCGGAGGGGAAGTTAGCACAAGGTGATGGTTTGGTGACATACGACTTACATATACGAGGAAAAAATGGTTTGGGACCATTACTTCTAGATGAGAGTTATTTAATAAGCAGAGATGAGTTTAGTGTGTCTATCGATATTCAACGTAGAGCATAAGCCGTTGACAGGAAAAAAGAGATCTACTATAGTTGTAGTAGATGATTACAAATAAGCAAACTTTAAGTGTCTGGAAAGTAAGAGAGGATAAGTTTCCCCAAAAACAAAAAATAGAAATTCAGTTGAAATTTCTACTTCACTACGCAATTTTAGCCCCTTCTGGACACAACACTCAACCATGGAAATTTTATATTGAAAAAAACAAGCTGCAAGTGTGGGCTGACTTGGACCAAAGCCGCAAAGAAGTCGACCCGGAAAATAGAGAGCTCTACATTTCGGTAGGCTGCGCCATAACTAATTTAGAAACTGCGGCTAAAAGATTCAATTTAGTATGGGAAGAAAACTGGTGGCCAGTGGCAAGTAAACCAAACTTAGTTTTGGAAATGGAATTTAAAGACGTCAGGCGAGATTATGGAGAGATTGAACCACTATTTGAAGCAATTACCAAGCGGTCGACTAGCCGAAACAAGTTTGATACTAGCAAGGAAGTAGACATAAATTTCCACAAGGATGAGAATAAGTGGTTAACGGCTAACGGGGTAAAAATTAGTTGGGTTAAAAATGTGGCCGAAAAAGAAAAAGTGGCTCAATTAGTTTCAAGTGCCCAAAAAATATGGTTTAGAAGCAAAAAGTTGACTGAAGAACTGGAATTTTGGCTTAAAAAGGATATTACTGATTTAGGATTAAAGAAGAATGGAGTTGTGAGCTTGACCAACTTTAGTATGAACCTAAAACAATTTATGGGGACTGAATTCAAAAGTATTGACGACCGGGCAGAAAGAGATAGAAAGTGGCTTCTTGAAGCACCTTTAGTGGGAGTATTGTGGACAAAAAATGATAATTTGAGGTCTTGGGTAGAGGCGGGGCGAAAATATGAATATCTGTGCCTGTGGGCTACCTCGCAAAATTTACAAACCGGATATTTTAACTCGGTGGCCCAGTTACCTAAAAAACGATCTGAATTGGCACTAATATTGGGGGAGAGAATGTGGCCCCAATTGCTTTTTAGGATGGGTTACGGTAAAAGAGGAAGAATGTCTCCAAGAAAAAATGTAGGGGCAGTATTGATGTAGAATTCGTAATGAGGTCTGTGATAAAAGTGCTGGGAATATTTTTACTTTTGCTGCCAGTTTTTTTTCTAGTATCAATTAATTTTCAATTATATTCCCCTTGGTCATTTGTAGGTAGTTATATTTTGGCGATAATAATGATTGGAATAATCTGGATTAACAGACATAAGTCTTTTACTAAAACATCTCTAACAATTGCTTTTTTCTTTTTTGTTTTGGTTATATTGACTATATGGTGGACTAACTACTCCCAAAATAAAGCTTACTAAGTCAGGAGTTTGCAAAAACAAAATATGTGACTTCGGTAATGATTTAGCAGACGTTGACAGGGATTGCCAGAATAGATAAAATTAAGCATGGAACCACAATTCACTCAACTGGCAACTGAAACGCTTAACAGCGCTGTAATTAAGAGTCAGGAAAAACGAAACCCAATGGTGGAAGACTGGCACCTTCTCTGGGCCCTACTTACCAAAGAAGGTGTAGGTAAAGAACTATTGGGAAATATTAACTTAGGTTGGGTAGAGGATAAAATCAATTCTCTTCCCAAGACCGAAGGAGCCGGGAGCGAACCCAGGCCGTCTCAAACTTTAAACCAAATAATTTTAACGGCAACAAGCAAGTCCCGGGAAATGGGAGACCAATATTTACCCCAGGAAATGCTGGTTTGGGGACTGTCGGAAAAAGCTAACTCCGAGATTAGAGAGAAGATAAGTTTGGAGGAGGTGAAGCAAAAAATTAGTAATTTACGGGCAGGCAAAACAGCTGACAGTGAAACCAAGGAACAAAACTATCAGGCCTTAAAAAAATATACAGTTGACCTAACTGAGTTAGCCAAAAACGGAAAAATTGACCCAGTGATTGGCCGGGAAGAAGAGATTCGACGAATAATGCAAGTGTTGTCGCGCAGAACTAAAAATAACCCAGTACTGGTGGGCGACCCGGGAGTAGGAAAAACGGCGATTGTGGAGGGAGTAGCGGTAAGAATAGTTAATGGGGACGTACCGGAATCTTTAAAAAACAAAAAAATACTAATTTTGGAAATTTCGACCCTGCTAGCCGGAGCCAAATACCGGGGCGAATTTGAGGAAAGGCTTAAAAACGTAATTGAAGAAATTACCCGCTCGGATGGCAAAATTATTTTGTTTATTGACGAGCTGCATACGATTGTAGGAGCCGGAGGATCGGAAGGGGCGATTGATGCCAGCAATATGCTTAAACCCGGGCTAGCCCGGGGAAGTCTGCGGGTAATTGGGGCAACCACACTAAATGAATACCGAAAATATATCGAGAAAGATGCGGCCTTGGAGCGACGGTTTCAGCCGGTGATGGTTGGTGAACCTAGTGTTGAGTCAACAATATCAATTTTGCGAGGACTTAAGGAAAAATATGAAATACACCACGGAATTAAAATTAATGACGGAGCTTTGGTGGCAGCGGCGAAATTAAGTAACCGCTATATTAGGGACAGATTTTTGCCAGACAAGGCCATTGATTTGATTGACGAGGCAGCTAGCGGTTTGCGGATTCAGCGGGAAAGCAGCCCAGCGGAAATTGATACTTTAGAGCGGTCAATACGCCAGCTGGAAATTGAAGGCAAGGCAATTGCTAAGGATAAAAATGAAACTAATGAGAAAAGATTGGAGGAAATTGAGAAAGAAATGGCTCAAAAGAAAGAGGAATTGGGAAGACTAATGACTCGGTGGCAAGAACAAAAAAAGGTATTGGGGGAAATACAAAAAGGTAAGGAAGAAATGGATTCTTGGAAATTAAAATTAGAAGAAGCGGAACGAAACCTGGAGCTGGATAAGGCAGCGGAAATTAAATACGGGGAAATTCCCAAAACGGACAAAGCAGTGAAGGCGGCGGAAGAGAAATGGCAAAAAATTGAAAAAGAAGACCAATTAATTAACCAGGAAGTGAGCGAGGAAGAAGTGGCGAGGGTGGTAGCCCGGTGGACCGGGATTCCGGCTCAGCGGATACTAAGCACCGAAAGCAGTAAACTAATTAACCTGGAAGAGGAAATGGGCAAGCGGGTAATAGGACAGAAGGAAGCGGTGGGGGCGGTGGCTAACGCGGTCAGGCGAAGTCGACTTCATTTGGGTGAGAGTCAGAAGCCGGCGACTTTTTTATTTTTAGGGCCAACGGGGGTTGGGAAAACCGAAACAGCCAAAGCGCTGGCGGAACAACTGTTTAATGACGAGCGGGCGCTAATTCGGATTGACATGAGTGAATACAGCGAAGCTCACAGTGTAGCCCGGCTAATTGGGGCGCCTCCGGGATATGTGGGCTATGAGGAGGGAGGTCAGTTAACTGAGGCGGTGCGCCGGAAGCCTTACAGTATAGTGCTTTTGGATGAAATTGAGAAGGCCAACCCACAAATATTTAGCGTATTTTTACAGGTATTTGACGAAGGAAGGCTGACTGACGGGAAGGGAAAGGTGGTGGATTTTAGTAACACAGTGGTAATCATGACGTCAAATATGGGTGCCGAAATTATAACAAGCGTTAGTGATGATAAAAAAATGAGAAAAGAGGTAACGGAACTGGTTAACAAAAGTTTTAGACCGGAATTTTTAAACCGGATTGACCAGATTATTATTTTTGAGAGACTGGACGTTAAACAGCTAAGACAAATTGTGGACATTCAAATTAAGAGACTGACGGAAAGACTGAGGGACCAAAATGTAATTTTGGAGGTTACCGACAAAGCCAAAGATTATTTGGCCCAACACGGATTTGATCCGGTTTTTGGCGCCAGGCCGTTGAAGCGGTTAATTGAAACGGAAATTACTGACCGGGTAGCCATGCTTGTTTTGTCATTTGCTGAGGGGAGCCGAAGTGGAATTGTGGCGGAGGCGAAAAATGGGAAGCTTGAAGTCAGACTGATGGACTAAGACAAGCAATAATAGGGTAAAATAGCGGGAACGTTAGTTCCTGTAGTTAAACCTGCCCGCAGTCCGAAAGCTTTCGGACAGCTAAAGCAGGCGGGTGGATATAATAGGAGTGTAAGTTCCTGTAGTTTAATGGATAGAATTCTCCCCTCCGAAGGGAGTGATGTGGGTTCGATTCCCACCGGGAACACAACACGCTAGGACTTGGCGTAGTTTTTGTATATACGCCAGTAAAGCCAAACCACTCCAAACATTAGCGCCTGACCAATAAGCAGGCCGTTTTTAGGACCAACCCGGTCAGCAACAAAGCCAAACAAGAGGGCAAACACACCGAAAAACAAACTCCCGGCTAGTCCATTTAAACTACCCATCGTCGCCCGTTGACGATTGGAAAAATGTTTTTGATATAAGGTATCTTGGGCCACCGAATTTACACCATAGGTGAAAGAGGTTAACGTCATGGTTAGTGGGGATATTACATTAGCCATTAGTATTGAAACAACACTAATAATCCGATTGACAAATTCGCCAATAAAAAGTACTTTCAAAAAACCATATTTTTTAGCGATGGCGGAGCCAAACCGGAAACCAAACGTTGCCAATAAATGATTTAAGGTTCCGGATATATTGATGGCCCAAACCGGCCAAAGAGTAGCAATAAATGCTGGTTTAAATTGATGGGCAGTTTCTTCGATACCGTATTTAAGAATACTGGTTACGGAAAGGTCTCTTAACTCATGATTGTTTTTAAAGTTTCGAAGTGACTCTTTGAGGTGGGCAAAAATATTATTATCCGAGCGGATATCGACTAACTTGGGCTCAACTAATTTAAGGGAGAGGACTAAACCAATAACTCGGGGAATAATGGTTAACCAGACTGCCAAAGACAGAGACCAGAAGGCGACAAAACCACCCAATATGGCGGAAATGGCCAGAGCTAACTGAAACATGGAATTGGTCTGACCGGAATACTTAGAGTACTCTTCCTCCTGACTATTTTCCCTTAAGGATTCGTGAAGCAGTGCCGCATTGTTACCACTGTGGAAAGCCCTACCTAAACCGGCAAAAATAGCCCCGACAAACAAAAACCAATAGTTAAACCCGAGAGCATAAAACAAAGCAGATATAACGCCACAAATGGCGCCGTAGATGACAGTCTTGCGGCGGCCGGAATAATCGGAGAAGGCACCAGTGGGAAACTCAAAGAGACTGGAACTAATCATTTCTACAGAAAACACAGACAGAGCCAGAGCGTAGGAGCCGGTTATTTGGGAAAAGTAGATGATGGCAATTGGGCCATACAAAGTGAAGTCAACAGAAAAGTTGAACCAGGTTAGATATAAAATATTTGGATGTAGCGCCACAGACATGGCCTATTTTAGCCTATTTTTGGGCCTTTAACACAATGCAGGTTACCGCAACTTATTCGTCGAAGTCTTGGGGAATCATTTTTTTGAGATCTTCGAGGTCAAAGCCACCGTTTTTGGTTGCGTCCAACATAGCCTGAAGATCTGTGAATTCAACGCCAGAGGGTAAGTCAAACTCGGAGGCAGAAACTGAAACAGGAGAACAGTTGTAGTTGAATTTTGAATCTAGGTCAATATTGGTATTGGCATCTTGGGGTACTTCGGCTACGTCAGAAGCACCGGGAGTAGGCGATTTAAACTTAATACCCTGGGAGGGCATTTGACTGTTCCAACTGTAGAAATAATCCCCGTCACTTACAGCATTGACTGTTACTTGACCCGCGTCTTTGGAAGTAGTAGTAACAATCTGCTTAAATTTAGTTTTATCAATTATAATGGTGCCGCTAAGGACCTGACCGTCGTCGGTGGAAGTAGCAAAGGTACACTTTTGGGCAACACCAAGACCGAGTAGTTCGCGAAGAGACTTGGATGCGGCAGCAGGAGCTGAGGTGGGGGTGGCTGAATCGGAAATCGGGAGAGAGGTGGGAGTATTTGTCCCGCAAGCAGTTAAGAAAATTAGAGACAAAGCGGAGAGTACAAGAATGTGTTTCATAATAGTATTTTACTATGGAATTAACAGGATATTAGGGCAAACTCAGAGAAATATTTAAGAATATTGATAATCGCCTCAAGAAAGGCATAAATAGCCACAAGTGTTCTATAATAGGGGGTGAGTAAAAAAGTAACCACAAAAATCAGTGATGGATTGTTTTATGACGAACGGTCGGCCGGAGGGATTGTATACAGAATTGAAGGAGGGGGTGTGAAATGGTTGGTGATTAAAACGGCAACCAGTAAAAGAACAGGCGCTAAGGGGAGATACCGGAGTGATGCCATTTACAAACTACCCAAAGGACACCTGAAACAGGGAGAGTTTTTGAAAGCGGCGGCAGTGAGGGAAGTGGAAGAAGAAGGAAAAATTAAGGCTAAAGTCATTACTAAAATTGGGTCTAACAATTACAACATTGTAGACAAGGCAACGCGCAAAAAAATAATTAAGAAAGTAACCTTTTTTCTGATGGAATATACTGAAGACAGCCGATTGAGGTACTTTGACGCAGAGGTGGTACTGGAACGGGCATGGTTACCGTTTGAGGAGGCAACTGCCAAGCTAGCCTATGATTCAGAAAAGGTACTGCTTCGGAAAGCTAAAGAAAGACTGGAAATAAGCCAGAAATCAAAATAGAGAATTTTTACAACTTGTATTTGAGACGGCCGCGGCTGCCGTAGTTTGAAGGCT
>JBAYFX010000030.1:0-10709 GCA_041666965.1 Candidatus Shapirobacteria bacterium | reverse complement strand
CCAAATTAACCAAGAGGGAGAAATTACCCCCCAAAGAGCCGCAGAAATTGGGGTTATTAGAAACATTTTAGTCTCCAACCAACCGGTAGACCAATGGCTAGATGAATTCAACCAAAAGACAGAGGGTCTGAGAATGGACCAAATAACAGATGACCACGTAGCAGCGGCTAACAACGTGCGAAACATACTAGGGCAAAACCCAGATATGGTGAAATTCATGGAGAGCACCCGGCTTAAAGCGGCGATGAGCCACAGTGTACAGGCTTGGATGGGACAAAGAATTGCCGGGGTGGGACAAAGATTGGGTATTCAGAGTTTACAAAATTTTGGTTTGAAACTATCGAATTCGGCTGGGTTTTCGCTCAATTTTGCCAAGGATGCGGCCGGAGTATTGTCTAAAACCGGATTTGGGATGGAAGGAATTAAGGGAGTGTTGGGGCTGGTGGGAGGACAAGGAGCGGGCGGACTGGTAACCGGAATTGCTGCCAAACTAGGATTGGGAGCCACCGGAGTGGGACTATTGGTTGTTGGCGCCCAAATTGGGGGGGCAATTATCGGGAAACTGTTTAGCCCGGTAACCAACTTTATTCGCGACAAGTTGGGAATTGATTTAGGAGGACTGACGAACATTGGCGGAAGTATTGCCAGCGGACTGGGACTTAAGGCGGCACTACCGGGACTGGTGGCCAAGCTGGGAGCAGCATTACCGGCAGTAGGATCGGCGATTGCCGGTTTTGGGGCAAGCGTGTTAGGAGCAATCAGCACTGCGGGAGCAACAATACTGGCCGGACCATTAATTCCAATTGTGATTGTGGGAGTAATTGTGGGTATACCATTAATTATGATGCTGACGACCAACAACCAAGCGGCGACGATGGTACCGCCAGGGCGGGGTGTGGGTGGACCGGTGTTTGATACCGCCACACTACCGGGAGGATGGCTAGCTCCACCGCCAATTAGTGTTGACCCCGCACTACTAAAAGACTCTTGTCCTCAGGGATTCCCCATGGGTGGAACCATAACCCAAGGACCAAATGCTCCCACTTGTTCACACGTAGGTTATGAAAACACAATTGATATTGCCGGGAATTTAGCGGCAGTAACTGCCACCCACCAAGGAATAGTGACTACGGCCGGATGGACTGACTCTGGTTATGGAAACTACGTGGACATTGCCGGAAAATGTATAAGAAAAGACGCCAATAATAATCCTATTGAGGAAGTAACATTTGTAACCCGCTACGCTCACTTGGAAAGTATTGGAGTGGCGCAAAATGAGGAGGTTTTGGCAGGACAGACTATTGGAATTAGTGACAACACCGGAAATTCAACTGGGCCACATGTCCATTACGAAGTCAGAGGAATTACTTGGAAATTGGACGACTTTAATAAATATGACCGCTGCTGTATAGGCAGTGCGATTAGCTGCCCCAACTAATATGAAACCAAAAAGCTGGATGATAACCGTTGTAGCCATATTAATTATTTTTATGATGGTGTGGCCGAAAGTGGCACCAAAAAATAGGACCAACCCGATTTCAACGGTTCCAATTACCAAAGAAGAAGATAAACCAAGATACAATTCGGAGATTTTTAACCGACTAGCGACGGTGGGGAATATTTGGTGGGAAACTGAAGAAGAGACAGAACCGGAAGCAACCGGGCAAGCGGTAGGTTTGACTTGGGACTACGTAGACATGGTGCCCTTAAGAAATTTGGTAGCAGAACAAGGATTGATTTATAACAAGGAAAAAAGTCAGGAATTTAAAACGGAATATTGGGAAAACAGTCAAAAAAACAGCACCCTGACTTACAGTCCTCAAACCCGAAAACTAGAATGGATAACGACAATAGAAAAAATGGAAGATTTGGGAAGCGGTAACCTGCCCTCTCAGGAAGAAGCGGAAGAAATAATTAGAAGTTTAGTTAGAAACCTGTCGAGCACCAAAACAGTAACTGAAATAGAGATAAAAGAGATAAGTCCAAAGAGATTGGTATATCCCCGGTGGGTAACAACTGAGGCGGAGAACGCTCAGGTGTGGCAGATAGCGATGAACTACACAGTAATGGGCAAGAATGTGATTAGAGGTGAGGGATCGACTATTGAAGCAGTGGTGGGACGGGGTGGAAAAATCATAAGTTTAAAAATGGTCTGGCCAATGAGTGTGGACACGAATAAAACCGTCCAACTTAGCTTAAAAACCATTGAGGAAGTTAAAAGTGGGACTAATCAAATCAGGGTATGGTCAATTAAGGGCGGAGAAAAAACCGACTTAAGTTATGAGACAGATTTGAGTAAGGTGGGAGTTAATGGAGTAAGCTTGGTGTACTGGTGGGAACCAGGAGAAAAATGGCTGATGCCGTATTATTTGTTAACCGGTAACGGAATAGCGGCAGGAGAGCCGGTTGGAGTAGAAATGGTAATACCGGCGGGGAAATTATAGTTAGAAAGTTTATAAAGTTCATCGAGTTAGAAAGAAAAATTTAAGAGATAAAAATAATGAAAGAGTGGTTTAAAAAAAATCAAATAGTACTAGTATTGGCGGTGATGGTGGTGATTATGAGCGTGATTAAATTTAGCTACAAATATGACCCCGCCAAAGATAAAAATATGACCCCGGTTCCCCTACTTAGCCCGACACCATTACCAACAAGTGTGGAGGCGGTAGTAGACCCAAAAGAGGCAACGGAAGGAGGAGTGAGAACTTATGAATCGGATTATCCACTGTGGTCACTACTCCCCTTCTCGGGAAAAGGATTTGTAGTGGACCGATATTTAGCACCAAGAAAGTTGGCAGTGAAAGCCAAGGGGTTGGATAAAAAGATTGCGACTGAGGAGATTGAGAAGTGGCTTGGCGCCAACGATATTGACCCAACAACTCACGAAATAGAGTTTATTAATTAAAATAATATGAAAAAATTATTTGTACTAATACTGGCTGGGTTAATAATGGGCGGATGCGGCGGGACTGCGGTAAATAGCGGGCAAGTTACAAAGGAAGGAACAATCAAAGCCAAAATAGGAAATGAATATGTGATGATGGTGGGCGAGGAAACAATTAACGTAACCAGTGAGAAAATTAATTTAGACCAATACTTAAAAAAACCGATTGAGGTTAAAGGAATGTATTCCGGGTCGACGTTATATGTGGACGAGGTGAGGGAGAAATAGAAAAAATGCAGGAAGAAGGAGATTCTTCCCCCGCAACGGCGGTGTCAGAATGACAAAGGGAACTGAGATTGCTTCGTCCGAAAGATTTCGGACTTCCGCCATAGGCGGACGAGGCGCAATGACGTGATTACATTAGTCTTGGATGCGGACAGGCATGATGATGTGAGTGAAATGGGGCACGGACTGGTCAGAAAAAAGGGCGGGAGTAAGAGGCTCATTTAAACTAATGCTTAATTCCTGACCCTTACAGACAGAGAGAAAATCGTTGACGAATTTATAGTTGAATGCAATTTCGAGGGGCTCACCTTCGACACGGGCATCAACCGAGACTTTGTTTTGACCAACTTGAGGGGCATTGGCCGTTATTTCCACGTGATCGGACTTGAGAATGAGCCGAATGACATTGGCTGACTGGCTAGCAAAGACAGAGGCGATTTTGACTGATTGAGCCAAATCATCACGGTTTAAAAAGACCCGGGTAGCAAAAGACTCGGGCATGATGCGCTGATAATCGGGATAATCTCCCTGAATTAGACGGGAAACAAGCTGGATATCATCTAAAATGAACACCATTTGATGACGGTCGGGAGTGAGGCCCAATTGAATGCTTTGGGCGGCTTTACTAAGCTTGACAACTTCAGTTAAGGTTTTGGCCGGAATTAAAAAGGTGGATTCGGTGTTGGCGGGAAGAGTTAAGGGATTGACTAACTTATGGTCTGATAAAGACAGACGAAAACCGTCGGTGGCAGCAAAAAGAAGATGATCGGACTGGAACTGACACAAAAGGGAGGTAAGAACCGGACGGGAATCGTCGGAGGCGGCAGCAAAAGAGACCTGGGAGACAGCTTGGGACAAAAGAGTATAGTCCAGACTAAAAAGACTAGTTGGGTCAGGGGCGGGAATTGAGGGAAACTCGGAGGGGGAAACGGTAGTAAAAGAGGATTGAGTTTTAGGAGTAGTGAGAACCAAGCGGGTATCAACCAATTCTAGATCGATTTTTCCTGGAGTTAAATAACTAACAAACTCAGTAATTTCCCGGGCGGGTAAACAAATAGAGCCCTCGCGGTCGATTTTGGCACCCAGAGAATAACTGATGCCGACTTCCAGGTTGGTGGCGGAAATGATTAATCGACCCCCGGAAGTAGTAAGTAAAAGATTTCCTAAAATGGGAAGTTGGGACTTTAAAGAGACAAAACGGGAAACATGATCGAGAGCAGTTTTTAGGTTTTCTTGTAAGAGGGAAAGTTGCATGCTTTATGTTAACAGATGTATTAATTAAACAATAGTAATGTTATTAGGTGATGGGGATAAGTTGTTAATAAAACGGATTGAGCCTTTGGTTGCGATAAACAGATTGTAGTAGCGATGGGGATAGACTGAAAGAAGTGGGAGGAAACGGAAAAAAGAAATGGTATGTCTTATAAAACGTGGGTAGGTTCGGTTAATGTTTGGGGGAAAAGAGGTGGCTGGAGTGGGGGTAAGGGGTGGAAAAAGGGAGGTGGATGGTGGATAAAAAAACTAGACGGTATAAATCAGTTGCTTGATTTGGTGGACAACCTTTTGTGTTTGGGGATTTGTGGATAAGTCTAGTCGGACCTTGTCTCGGGCATGAATAATTGAGGTATGGTCGCGGCCCCCAAGAAGGTGACCAACTTGGTCTAGGGGAAGGTTGAGTTCGGTGAGTAGCAGGAAGGCGGTGAGGTGGCGGGCGGAGACTAGTTGTTTTTGACGGGCAGCACCGCAAAGGTCGGAAGTACGGAGGTTAAAAAACTTAGCACAAACGGAAATCAGGTGACGGGCAGTGACGGGAGCGGCTTTGGGAGCTGAGGCAGCGTCAAAATTTTGAGAAGTAAGGTGATTTAAAGATAAATGACGGGTACCTGTAGAAGTTAGTTGGACGGCAAGAATTTGGATTTTACCCTCAATTTCGCGAATGTTGCCGGCATAGGTTTCGGCTAAATAGGAAATGGCGGCGGGGTCGGTGGTGATGCGCAGACTTTCGAATTTTTGGCGGATAATGGCGACACGCATTTCCAGGTCGGGGGCTTGAATATCGACGGTCAGACCTCCAAGAAAGCGGGAAACCAGGCGGTCTTCTAAACCTTGAATTTGGTCGGGACGACGGTCGGAAGTAAGAATGACTTGTTTGCCACCCAAATGAAGATGATTGAAAGTATGGAAGAACTCTTCCTGGATGTATTCCTTACCGGCAATAAACTGAATATCATCGACTAAAAGGCAGTCGGCGTGACGGTATTTGTCTTTAAACTGATTGATGGACTTGGATTTGAGGGCGGAAATGAGCTCGTTACCGAAGGTTTCGGCGGGGAAATAGCGGATTTTGAAATTAGGGTTACGTGTTAGTAGCTCGTGACCGATGGCTTGCATTAAGTGGGTTTTGCCCACCCCTACCCCACCCCAAATGAAGAGGGGGTTGTAAGTAGTTCCAGGATTGGAGACGATGCCTTGGGCAGCGGCGTAGGCAAAATTATTGCTATTACCAACGATTAGGTTTTGAAAAGTGTAGCGGGGGTGAAGATTGGAAACAGTACTGGTGGTGTATTGGTGAACGGAGGCGGGTTGCTCTGGAGTTGGCGAGGAGTTAAAAAGCGGACCGAGGGGGGCAGTGGCGGGGCGGGGTAAGTCTTGGATAACAAATTCAAGATGAAGGTCGGACTTAGCAATATGATCGAGGGCGGACTTGAAAACTGAGGCGTAGCGGCGGCGATTCAGATCGGCTAAATAGGCGTTGGGACAGGCAATTTGGGCGGTATTGTCAGTTAAAGAAACCAGAAGAGTATTGGCAATAAAGGTTTGAAAAACAGCCGGAGCCACAACCACCTTAAGTTCTTCTTGGGTATTTTTCCAAAGGCGAGCTAGATCGGGATTAGTTTCAGAGGTCAAAGTTATTTTAACTGATAAAATACGGCAAAAAAATACAGTCAAACCAAAGGGGTAGGTAAGGTTATCCACATAATATTAAACGAGTTTTCCACATTTAACAAGAGATGAAAAAGTAAAGGTTTGATAAGTAGTAATAGGTGCTTGAAGTAATTAAACCTGAAAAGAAATATAGATAATTGTTCGACAAGCGTTTTATTGGGTGCTTCCGTCTGAGACGGACTCCGCTACGCATCGCGACTGCCGGTTAAAGTGCTTCGCGTTTACCGGTTTCGCTCCGCTCCTAAAAATGGGTTATCATCGCTTACTTTTTAAACTTCAAAAATTGGTTCTCTGTGTTTGTGCTTATTATTACGCGTGGAAAAATGGGTAACTTCGCAAATTATTTACTTACTATGTTTAATATGAAAAATTCAGAAAGGTTGGATAAATGGTGGAGAATAAGCAAAAATACTGGTAAAATGTCGCATGAAACAAAAAGGTACCTATCAACCAAAGAAAAAGAAAAGAGCTCGAGTTCACGGCTTTTTGGCTAGAATGATGACAATGACTGGAAGAAACGTATTAAAGCGGAGAAGACTTAAAGGTAGAAAACAGTTAACTGTGAGCACTAAAACAAGATAATTGGCCCTAAAAAAAGATTGGCGACTAAAAAAAGGGAAAATATTTGACACGTTAGCCCAGAAGGGCCGACGGGAGGTTACTCCCCTACTTAAAATCTGGTGGCTTGAGGGAAATGGATTGGTGGCGGTGCGGGTGAGCAAGAAAATCAGCAAACTGGCAGTAACAAGAAATAAAATTAGAAGATGGATGTGGGAGGAATTGCGCAGTAGTCGGGGGGAGTGGAGGGATAAAGAGATGGTGGTGATAATTCGGGAACCGATAGAAGTGGAAAACAAAAACCAATTAGTAAATGAATGGAGGCAGATAATCAAAAAATGGGAAGCGCTCAAAAAATAGTTTTAAAAATACTTGTTTTTTATAAAAAATATGTATCGAGGGGTGAGAATTGCCGGTTTATTCCCAACTGTTCTGAGTATGCCTACGAGGCAATTGAGAAGAAGGGGGTAGTGCGGGGGGGCTGGCTGGCGATAAAGAGAGTGGTGCGGTGTAGACCTGGGGGTGGAGGGGGAATTGATTTGTTACAATAGTGTTTATGCTTAGCTTAACTTGGCCTTTTATTAACGCGATTTTTGGCACTTATTTGTTAACCGGTAGTTTGGGGTTGGCCATTATTTTAGTGACTTTGGCTATACGACTATTGTTGATGCCATTGGTGATGCCCAGCTTGAGGGCGGCGACCAAAATGCGGGAATTACAGCCAAAACTGAAGAAATTGCAGGAAAAATATGGAACGGACAAACAAGGATTGGCTCAGGCGCAAATGGATTTGTATAAAACTGAAAAGGTAAACCCGTTGGGTGGTTGTTTGCCCCAACTTTTACAAATTGCGGTGCTGATTGTGTTTTTCTCGGCGTTTAATACGGTAACTGAATTTAGTCAGGGAAAGATTAGTAAGCAGGAATTTAATAAAAGTTTGGCCCCACAACTTAAGGTGGACAATGGCTTTAAATTTAATCCTTATTTTTTAGGAAACGACCTGCGTCAGACGCCATCAAAAGTGTTTACCGGGGGTAAGGTGGATCAGATGATTATTCCTTTAATTTTGCTTTTGGGATCGGGTGGGCTACAGTATTTGACTTCAAAATCGATGATGGGTAAAGTTGAGCCTAAAAAAGAAGGCGCGGAAAAAAAGGGTGAAATGGACGATATGGCCAGCGCGATGCGAACTCAATCGTTGTATATAATGCCCCTAATGACCGTGGTTATTGGCTGGGGCTTTTCGCTGGGAATTTTGTGGTACTGGTTTGTAAACAGTGTGCTGATGTGGGGCCAGCAAGTTGTGGTGGATAAGTGGCAAAAGAGAGCTTAGCTTGTGCTAGAATAGGCGCATGGAAAACCAAGAAAGAAACGAAAAAATCTTAAAAATCAGCTGTGGCCTGTTGGAAAAAATGGGTTTGGCGGTGGAAAGCGCGTTTGTGGAAGACGTGGCTGACGAGGAAAATAACGTATTGGTGGGAGTAACTGTAAACAATCCAGGGAGCCTGATTGGATTTAAGGGGCGGAATTTGGCGGCGGTTCAACTAGTACTCGGACTAATGGTGAAAAACCAATTGGGTGAATGGGTGAAAGTATTATTGGATGTAAATAACTACCGAGCGGAACAAAAAACTAGACTGGAGACTATGGCGGTGAGTTTGGCAAACAAAGCCAAAGAGACAGGGAAAATGGTGGCGATGGTACCGATGTCTGCTTATGAGCGACGGATTTGCCACATGGCGGTAGCGGACATTGAGGGAATTAGTAGTGAGAGTGAGGGCGAGGGAGAAGAGAGACATATTGTGATTCGCCCGATTGAAGTGGCGACTGAATAAATAAGCTCGACAACTAAACCTATTACATTGAACTTTGCTTTTTGGCTCAAATTTAAATTAAGCTCGACAAGCGTTTTATTGGGTGC
Organism: Candidatus Shapirobacteria bacterium; assembly: GCA_041666965.1. GTDB lineage: Bacteria > Patescibacteriota > Microgenomatia > UBA12405 > UBA12405 > JBAYFX01. The sequence continues at coordinate 2,115 of JBAYFX010000030.1, read as the reverse complement.
TTCCGTCTGAGACGGACTCCGCTTTGCGTCGCGACTACCGGTCAAGTGCTACGCCTTGCCGGGATTCCGCCAAGGCGGACTTCGCTACGCTCGCGCTGCGCGCCCAAAAAACTACTTGCCTTGCTTAACTCTCTCGGGGTTAGTGTTAAGATAGGGCAGTGGAAAAATGGTGGAATAAGGCACAAAAAGTTGGTTTAGTAGCAATAATTGCTTTAATTCCGACCCAGTTGGGGAGACATTGGTGGCCGGAGTGGAGCCTGGTTTCTGGAATTCCGGTGGATTACTTGTCCCCCACTCTCTACCTTCTTGATATTGTGTGGCTAGTTTGGTTGGTAACTAGAGTGGCGGGTGGAGAAATTCAAAAATTAAAAATAAGTAAGTGGTGGGTAGTGATGGCTTTGGTTAATATACTTGCGGCTCAAAACAGATGGGCGGCGGTTGAGGGGTGGGCACGATGGATTGAATGGTGGACGGTAATTGGGGCAGTAGCAGCAAACAAAGAATGGGTTAAAAAGAATTTAGTCAGGATTATTCCCCTATGGATTTTGATTGAGGCTGGACTGAGCCTGGCTCAAGTGGTGGGAGGTGGGAGTGTGGGCGGAGTATTTTGGTTGTTGGGGGAACGAAGATTTAGTTTAAACAGTATTGGAGCCGCTTTGTGGAGCGTGGAGGGGGCGGAGTGGGTACGGGCAGCGGGAACTTTTTCCCACCCTAACAGCTTGGCTGGTTTTACCTTACTTGTAGCCGGATGGTGGTGGACGATTAAAAGTAACTGGGGAAAAACAAGAATTGGACGGGTGGTGGGCTGGGCAACGATTTTGGGAGCGGGAATGATAATAGTGCTCTCGGCCAGCCGGACGGTGTGGGTGCTGACAGTGGCCGGAGCGCTGATGATTGGCCGGCAATTTGGAGGCTGGAGACAAAAAGTGGGTATGGGACTTTTAGGAGCGGGCTTGGTAGTAGTACTTTTGGGAGTAATTGGTAGGGAGTATAGACTTAGCAGCTTTGTCTCGGGCTGGGACGGGGCGGGGGTTCAAAAAAGAATAGTGTTGTTGGAGCAGGCGGGCAAGATGATTAAAACAAATCCCCTATTGGGAATTGGGCTCAACAACTGGTTTAACGAGCAAGCAAAAAGCGAGGTGAGAAATGCAGGGTGGCGGCAACCGGTTCATAACGTGGTAGCGCTGTGGTGGGCCGAAACCGGATTGATGGGCATGCTTGTGGCTGGGTGGACGCTAAAAAATTGGATAAAAAACAGAGGAGGACGAGCTTGGCTGGTAATGATTTTTATAATTGGACTAACGGGGATGGTGGATCACTACTGGTTGACCCTGCCACAGAACCGGTGGCTTTGGGGAGTAATATTGGCGATAATGTAGTATGTGGAGAAAATTAGCAACGAATACCGGAGTTCAATTAGTGGGCCGGGTAACTACGGTTTTAATTGGTTTACTAACAACAGCTTGGTTGACTCGAAACCTGGGACTTGAGGGTTATGGGCGCTATACCCTACTGGTGGCCCTGTTTGTTCTTTTGGACAGTCTGGCAGATTTTGGGTCGAAGTTAGTTGGCGCCAAGGAAGTAGCTAAGGTGGAGGGAAACATGCGGTGGAGTAAGTGGAGTGAGCTGTTGGTGTGGCGAGGGGTGTGGGCGGTGGTGATAACTGGGGCGGGAGTCGTGCTGGTTAGTACACTGTCGGGATTTGAGGAGTTTAGGGGTGTGGCGGCACTGAGTATGGTGATGGTAGGTTTGACAGCAATAGCTGGTACTTTGGAGGTTGGCTGGCAAGTGAGTTTAAAAATGGAGAGGAAGGTGGCAGTGGAAGTATTAATGTCTGTTTTAACTTTGGTGGGGTTTTACGCTTTGGGGGTAAGGGTGGGACTGGGGGAAGTAATTGGAATACTGGTAGGAGCACGAATTATAAGCCTGACTTGGGGTTGGTTTGGAGCTCGGGGAGAAATGAAAGTCGTGAGCTTGGGACTAAGTAAAAAGAAATTTTGGGACTGGTTTAAAATGGTGGCCCCAATGGGCTGGTATATGCTCATATTTGCCGGATATGACCGGGTGGTGGACACAATGATGATTGGACACTGGTGGGGAAAACAAGAGGTGGGT
>JBAYFX010000029.1:0-11536 GCA_041666965.1 Candidatus Shapirobacteria bacterium | reverse complement strand
CAATTCCCCCAAGTTACCTCACTTATTATGCCCGTTGGTTCCGGAACTACACTACTGGGCATTAGTGACACTTTACTACCCACCGTTAAACTCATCGCCGCCCAACCTGCCTCCAATGCTCCAATATCTTCACACTTTGATAGCAATTTTAACCCCGAAACAGTTACCATCACTGACGCTTTAGGTGTAAAGATGTTACCCCTAAAGGCTCAAATTATTGATCTATTAACCCGGCGGGGTGGGGGAGTCGTTGTCGAAAACAATCAAACTCTATTAGCAGCTGCCTGGCTTAAAGAAAATGCCCTCAACGCCAGCGCCGAAACTGCTTTATGCTTGGCCGGGCTTTGGAAATTAAGAGCCAGCCAGTCGGACTTATTAGGGTCAAACCCATTAATTTTAGTTACAGGGTGCAAGAGAGTATGAATTCTTACCCCAACCTTCCTACCATTCTCAACGATCTCCCATATCACTATTACTATCCTCAAGCCGATAAATTTCTTGAATTAAACCTACCATTTAAAAACTTTTCCACCCTGCCACTATTGCCGGATATGGGAAAAAACTCAGCTAACATTTTAAAAGCCTTTAAACCGACTGTTCCCTCACCGGTTATTATTCCCTTCAAGCCCAGCGCCAAAATCGAACATATCTGCCGCCAAAACAATTGGAAACTGGTAGCAGTGGACTCCAAATTAAACCGGCTCCTAGAAGATAAACTGCTTTTTACCAACCTTGCTCTCGCCAACAATATACCTACCATACCCCATTTAATTGGACCTCTGGCCTCTTCACTTATTGATCAGAGCCAGAAATTATTTGGACCCCAACTAGTAATTCAAACTCATTTTGGATGGGCAGGCTCCAGCACCTATTTATATAACTTAACCAACCAACTAACGGTTCCTCAAGGCACACCAGTTAAAATCATGCCTCTTTTAGAAGGAGCTACTTACACCAATAACTGTTGTCTTACCAAATGGGGGTCAATTGTCGGTCCTCCGGCACTCCAAATCAATGGCCTCCCAACTTTAAGTTCCAATTCATTTGCTACAACCGGGCGTCAATGGCCTTCTTTTTTACCCGACCGTCATTTAAAAAAAATTCAAAAAGTGTCCCAAGACATCGTCAAATTACTTCAAAAACTAGACTTTCGTGGGTTTTATGGAGTTGACTATTTAATAACTCAAAAAGATATCTATGTTTTAGAAATTAACCCGCGCCTGACAGCATCGTCCAATTTTTACACCCAGCTAGAACTTAAAAATAATCTCATACCCACCATTTATTGGCATTTAGCTGAATTTCTTGACTTAAAACTACCCTCAATAAACTACGATTTTAAACTTTACTTTTCCCACGCGCTTGAGGGTACTGAGATTACTCCCAAATCAGCAGAGGGGCACACTATCGCCAAACATTGGTTTTGGCAACCGGTAGCCAAACACTACCCGCCAGTTTATGATTTACAAAAAATCAATGACTTATAAACATAGCTTTAATTTTTCATTTCCAAAACTAGTCACCAATCCTATTTTTTTAATTCCTTTAATTTTAATAATTGTTGGTATTTTTTTTACGGCTTCTGCCAGTTCCAATGACGCCATAATTTTTAATGACCAGAACTTTTTTTTGCGTCGTCAGGTCATCTGGACTTTTATTTCTGTTTGCTTATTTATTGTCGCCACTAAAGTGAACATCGATCTGATTTTTCGTCATTCTATTTGGTTTTATTTCATAACCCTGGGATTATTGTTGGCTACACTCATACCGGCTCTTAATTACTCAGCACTGGGTGCCTCCCGATGGCTGAAAATTGGCCCATTAACCCTTCAACCGTCCGAAGTATCAAAGCTTACCATTATTGTACTTTTTTCCCGGCTTTTTTCAGACAAATTGTACCATCGCCTATCACTTATTATTCCTTACTTTTTGCCAATCGTTATTTTTTTGTTGTTACAACCAAATTTTAGCACTGTCGTCCTACTTTCTGCCTTAGTCCTTGGATTGTTTTATCAAAGTGGCGGAAACTTAGCCCATATTTTTTCCATTTCCTTAGTCGGTTTTCTTTTGGGATTAGTTTTAATTTTCAGTTCCAGTTACCGGCTCAATCGCTGGCAACAACTATTTTCGGCCAATACCACCAACAATTATCATGCCCAGCAATTGCTAATTGGTATAAAAAGAGGTCAGCTTTTTGGTGTTGGTTTAGGCAACTCCGAACAAAAATTCCGTTTCATCCCCAAAATTGCCACCGACTCACTATTGGCGGTAATTATTGAAGAAACTGGAGTTCTCGGTCTTTCACTTATTTTTGGACTACTTACCATCTTGGTTAATTATCTCTACCGCTTAGCCCGGCTGTGTGACCAACCGCATTTGTCATTATTTCTTGGAGCCGTAGCCCTCTGGATTGGCATACAGGCACTTATTAACACTGGAGCCATAACTGCCATTGTTCCCTTAACTGGTATTCCTTTTCCTTTTATTTCTTATGGAGGATCTTCACTTTCAATTTTAATGGTCGCCCTGGGTTTAGCCGCCAATATTCAAAAGAACCATTGTCTTAAAACATAATTATGAAACAAGCAACAATTATTGTCACCGGTGTCCACCATACCCCAGCCATTGAATTATTCCGGTTACTTAACAATGACCCAACCACTACTTGGAAAATAATCTATTTAACCCACTCTACTCCAGCCGATACTCATCTTACCAACACCATCAGCCATTTTAATATTCCCTGTTATTCCCTAATTACCAGCAAATTTGACAGACGCTCTCTTTGGTTATCGCTGTTGACTGCCCCATTAAATTTAATTGGTTTTTTTCAATCTTTAGTTATTATTGTCCGAACCCAACCGAAAATTGTAGTCTCTTTTGGAGGTTATGCTAGTTTTCCAGTAGTGCTTGCCGCTTGGATTAACCGCCTACCGATTATTGTCCACGAACAAACCCTTACTCCAAGTCTAGCCCTCAGACTCTCCTCTCATTTCGCCGCTCGCATTGCTCTATCGATTAATAGTCCGCAGCTTAAACGAGCTCTTCCTAACTCAAAAATCGTCTTAACTGGAAATTTATTAAGAAATGAAATTTTCTCTCTTAAATCGACTACGTTTAGTCATCTGAGCGCTCAAATAATCAAAACTCCACTTATTTATGTTACCGGCGGCAGTCAAGGATCACAGTTTATTAATCAATTAGTTTGGTCAAGTCTACCTCAACTTAAAAATTACTTAATTATTCATCAAACCGGTCGTCATACGCCACCTCCATTAACGAAAAATTTTCCAAATTATATCTCTACTCCCTACATAGGCTTATCCGATATTGGCTGGGTTCTAAATCATTCTGCTTTGGTTATAACCCGAGCTGGCGCTAATATCTGTCAGGAGTTAGCTGTCCTTAAAAAAACCGCTATAGTTATTCCTCACCCCTATACTCAACAAAACGAACAGGTTCTCAATGCTTTATGGCTAAAACGTCTTCACCCCTCCCTAACGACAGTTTTGTATCAAACCCCCCTCCTTACTCCCACTAAACTATCAGCAGTTATCCGTAAATTAAAACTTTCTTCTCCAATAACCACCAAAATTAGTCAGAACCTTCATACCACCCACCCTTTTGTTAAACTTATCCATGAAATTGTTTGATTTGATTTTAATTCTCTTTATATTGTTGTTTTCTGCGTTCCACTTAGTACCATCTTCTGCTAACGACTTTTCCCTAAACAATACACCCACCAAATTAATAACCAAACAGGACATGTCTTTCTTGGACACAACTAACCTAGCCCTAGAGCAAGTTTATTATGATTATCTAAACTCAACAAAGCTAATTCTTAAAACCAAGTCCGTTCCATCGCTTCAATTTACTGCCTACCTAAATCCTAATGTGTCCTATTCTCATCAATTTGATCTAATTCAAATTGCCCAAAAAAGTTCTAAAATTATTTCACGCCAATTATTAGTAATTGACTTGGCCAGTCCTCAACCATATGTCACGCTCCAAAGTAATTAATTGTCTAGATATTGGAACTAGTAAAATTACTACTCTAATCTGTTCTCCTCCTACCGATGGAGATAAAATTAATGTCATCGCTGTTGCCACTGCCCCAGCTCTTGGTTTTCGCAAAGGCCAGGTGGTTGATTTAGAACTGGCTACTCATTCCATTACTCAAAGTGTTGAAAGCGCTGAAAGAATGGCTGGTTTTCAAATAAGCGAAGTGGTTGTTTGCCTGGCTGCCCCTCATTTTGAGTCAATCAATTCACGTGGTGTTGTGGCTATTACTCAACCCCAATCAGAAATTAAAACCGCTGACATTGAAAGAGCAATTGAAGCATCTCGGGCAATTTCCTTGCCCTCCGGCAAAGAAATACTCCACTCAATTCCTCGGTTTTATATTGTCGACGGCCAGGAAGGAGTAACCGATCCCATTGGCATGAGTAGTAATCGGCTCGAAGTCGAATCACATCTTATTTTGGCTTCAACCCCCGGGCTCAAAAACATTAATAAGTGTTTAGACGAGGTCGGTTTGCATCCACTCTCCATAACCTTTTCCGGTTTAACCGCCTCAGACTTAGTCCTTACTCAAACTGAAAAAGAGCTTGGTGTAGTGTTAGTTGATATTGGTGGACAAATTACTACCATCAATGTCTTTTTTGAAGGTAGTCCAATTTACTCCTCCGTTATTCCAGTTGGAGGTACCAATGTTACCAATGACCTTGCTATCGGTCTTCGGTTATCAATTGACGAAGCAGAAATTATAAAAACTAGGCTTCAAATCATCACTGAAAAACAAAACTTCGCCGATGAAACCTCGCTTGTTGATTTTGGCATTACCACCGAACCCAGTCGAAAAATTTCAATTCAAACCGCCGTCAATGGCATTATTAAACCCCGTCTGGAAGAATTGTTCAGTCTGATTGCCACCGAACTGGAAAACAGTGGCTTATCCGGCAAAACTCCCGCTGGTATGGTAATCACCGGAGGCGGCTCTCAAACTATCCAAACCAAGGAAACCGCTACTCGCCTCATACCCCTACCCCTTCGTTTTAGTTCTCCTCCCCCAATCGGTGGTTTAATTGAAGAAGTCTCCCAACCGGGTTACACCTCAACCATTGGTTTGGCTAAATACTTTTTGAACCAAAAAATTACTTCTTCCACTAAACGCTCACCTGCTAAAATCAATTTCAATGGCATTTTTGGTCGTTTTAAATCATTAATCGAACCTTTTCTGCCATAAAATGGCTTTAATAAAAACACTTTCCGGTCAGTTTGCCAAAATCAAAGTTTTGGGAGTTGGTGGTGGCGGCAATAATGCGGTCAACTCCATGATAGTCGACGGGGGTATTCCTTCAGTAGAGTTTGTGGCTGTTAATACCGATTCTCAAGCTCTCATAAATTCCATGGCCGATGTCAAAATTCAAATTGGCGAAAAGCTCACCAAAGGTCTAGGAGCCGGATCTGACCCAAAAATTGGCCAAGACGCTGCTGAAGAATCCAAAGATAAAATCAGGGAAATTCTTGAGGGTACTGATATGGTTTTTATCACCGGAGGCATGGGTGGAGGCACTTGTACCGGAGCCGCCCCGGTTATTGCTCAAATTGCCAAAGAAGAACTAGGAATCCTGACTGTAGCCGTGGTTACTAAACCGTTCTTTTTTGAGGGAACCAGGCGCATGTCCAAAGCCGAAGAGGGGATTCGTCAACTAAAGGACCACGTCGACACCCTAGTAATTATTCCCAATCAAAAAGTTTTAGAAATAATCACTAACCAAACCCCCCTCAAAGATGCGTTTAAGTTAGCCGATTCTGTTTTAACCAAAGGCACCCGGGCAATTGCCGACCTTATTACCACCCCCGGGCTTATTAACCTGGACTTTGCCGATATTAAATCAGTCATGAATAACGCCGGAACAGCGCTAATGGGAGTAGGTGAGGCAGAAGGCGATGATAAATCTAAAAAAGCTGTGATGCTAGCCATTGAATCACCTTTAGTCGATGTAGACATTCGTGGGGCCAGAGGTGTTTTAATAAATATTACCGGTGGCAGTGACTTAACCATGGCTGAAATTGAAAATGCAGCTAAAACTATTACTCAAAACATATCTCCAGATGCTAATATTATTTTCGGAACTTCTATTGACCCCACCCTATCAAACAAAATTAAAATAACCGTCATTGCCACTGGTTTTGACACCGGCTATCAACCTAAATTTACCCACAAACAAACTTTGTCCCAATCTAGCCTGGATATTAAGTCCTCACCCGAGCCGCCCCCGGACTCCAATCAGGATGATTTTACCCAACACCTAAACGAGTTGCTGCCTGATCAAAATATTCCCACCGGTGTTGAAATGTCTGAAGAACTTGACATCCCCGCCTTTTTAAGAAAAAATCGACCTTAATATTGTATAATCTGTCAATGTCTTCTACTTGTTACTCTTCAAACATCATTAATTAGCCGCTTTTTGCGGCCCATTAAATCCATCGCCCGATGGATTTTTTTATTTATATGGCTCCATATTTTCCTCCACTCACCCCCAATCCCGACTTCACTAAAATGGAACAAGATTTAGTAACCTGGTGGTATGAGCGCGATATTGTCAATAAATACTTAACCAAAAACCAAAACTCGGATACCACTTTTTCTTTTATTGATGGTCCCATCACCGCCAATGGACCCATGGGCGTTCATCACGCCCGCGGGCGGACATTAAAGGACGTTTTTCAACGTTACAAAAATAGCAACGGCTTTGCTCAACGCTTCCAAAACGGTTTTGACTGTCAAGGTTTGTGGGTTGAAGTTGAAGTCGAAAAAGATGCTGGTTTTAATTCCAAAAAAGATATTCAAGAGTTTGGGGTAGATAAATTTACCCAAGCCTGTATTGACCGGGTTAATAAATATGCGGCTCTTCAAACCGAACAATCCAAACGCTTGGGCATGTTTATGGACTGGGAAAATTCCTATTACACCAACTCCAAAACCAACAATCTGTATATCTGGCACTTTCTAAAAATCATCTCCCAAAAAGGCTGGCTAATTCAAAAAAAGAGCGCCACCACCTGGTGTCCCCGCTGTGAAACTGGTCTTTCCCAACATGAGCAGGCCGATGGTTATCAACTCGACACCGACACCTCAGTTTATTTGAAATTCCAACTCTCCGACGCTGACAATGAATATGTTTTAGCCTGGACGACTACTCCCTGGACCCTATCTGCTAATGTATTGTTGGCCATAAACACTGACTTTGAATATGTTAAAGCCACCCTTGAGGGCCAAACAATTTATTTAGCCAAAGACGCCGCCGCTCGTCTCGGTTTAACTGACATTGAAACAATCGACGCTAAAAGTCTTTTAAATCGCCCTTATCATTCGCTTTATCAAATACCCGCCCAAGAGGGTATTAAACATTTTATTACCAACTGGGACTTAGTCGACCCGGTTGAAGGAACCGGTGTAGTACACGTGGCCCCCGGCTGTGGCCAAGAAGATTTTGAATTAGGCAAATCCTTAAATACCCCCATGCCAGCACCTCTGGACCAAAGAGGGTATTTCATGGAAGGATATGGCCCATTAACTGGTCTTTATGCTCACTCGGTTGCCCCCCTAGTTTTTGACTATTTAAAGTCCACTAATTCACTATTTAAAACCGAACCCGTTACCCACCGTTACCCTCACTGTTGGCGCTGTAAAACCAAGTGTCTTTTCCGTTTGGAAAACAATTGGTATATGAGCTCGGAGGCCATTCGGCCCCACCTCAAGGAGGCTGCCCTAAAAGTAAACTGGTTACCCCGTTATGCCGGCCGCCGTATGCAAAACTGGTTGGATACTATGGAAGACTGGATGATTTCCCGCAAACGCTTTTACGGTTTAGCTCTGCCTTTTTACCCCTGTCCCAAATGTAACAAGCTGACTGTTGTCGGATCGCTTGTTGAGCTTAAAAGTCTGGCTACTAACCCAGCTGCTGTCGACAACCTTCAAAGTATTCACCGCCCCTGGATTGATGAAATTGAAATCCACTGTCCGGATTGTCAGATGCCGGTTAAACGTATCACTGATGTCGGTGACGTTTGGCTAGATGCCGGTATCGTCCCGTTTTCAACCCTAAAATATCTTGAGGACAAGCAATATTGGCAAAAATGGTTTCCTGCTGATTTGGTTTTGGAAATGATTGAGCAAGTTCGCCTTTGGTTTTACTCCATGTTATTTATGAGTGTCACCCTAGAGGGTGTTACCCCCTATAAAAATGTAGTTACTCATAGTGAAGTCCGGGACGAATTAGGAGAACGCATGAGTAAAACCAAAAAAAATGGGATTCCCTACGAAGAGGCAGTGTCTCAAATGACAGCCGACGCCATGCGCTGGCTCTATTGTCAACAAAAATCCCACACTCATGTCAATTTTGGCTACAACATTGCCTCCCAGGTCAAACGTGATTTTATTTTAATTCTTTGGAATTCATATCGGTTTTTTGTCCAGCACGCCAGCCTGGAAAATTGGCAGCCTACCACAACTACACTCGACCTTACCAACAATCTACCATTAATTGATCGCTGGTTACTCTCCCGCTATCACCATACCGCCAAGCTTGTTACTGCCTCACTGGATAAATTCCAAACCCCCCAAGCCACCCTTGCCCTGGAAAGTTTCGTTTCCGACCTGTCAACTTGGTATATCCGCCGAACACGCGACCGCAGCGACCATTTCCAACTACTCTATACGGTATTTGAGGGTCTAACTCGGCTACTTTCACCCTTTATTCCTTTTCTTTCCGAATCTATTTTTCAATCGCTAATGGGTCTTACAATTCCCGCCTCCACCATCTCCGTTCACCATCAATCCTGGCCGAAATTTAACCCAGATTTAATTAATCTAAGTCTAGAAAAACAGATGGTACTGGCCCGGGCAATTTGTACCGAGATCCACGCGGCTAGGCAAAAGTCACAACTAAAAATCCGCCAACCTCTCTCACTTGCTTCCGTTACCATTCCTACTTCAATGGACTCAGAATTTACAAACTTAATTGCTTCCGAAACCAACATCAAAACAATTAATCTTAACTTAATACCAAACTCCACTTTGTCAGTAGAGTTAGACACTAATCTAACTCCAGAGCTTATTGCTGAGGGCGAAAGTCGGGATTTAATACGACTTATTCAGGTTATGCGAAAGGAACTTGGTTTTGCGGTTCAGGACCTTATCATTATTACTGCTCCCGCCTGGCCTCAATCTTTTGAAGCAGAAATAATAAAAAAGACTCTAGCCGTTAAAATCCAAACCGGCCCTGTTTTGTCTATTGAAAAAGTTTGATGTTACCCTCTGCCCTAATCATACTTTTTGGAATTCAACTCCTAATGGTTAGTTCAGTCTCTCCCAGTCTGGTTCCACGCCAGATTATTTCCTGGTTAATCGGTATTGTCTTGTTTTTTATAGGCAAACAAGCGAATTACCGGCAGTTATATCAATACCGCTTTCATATACTCATCGCCGCCCTTGTCTTTGTAATTTTACCCATAATTTTTGGCGAACTAACTCGAGGCTCGCATCGGTGGATAAGTATTGGGCCTCTAAATCTTCAGCCCTCAGAAATAATCAAACCATTGTTAATGACTTTTTTTTCCTTCAACCACCTCCCCATCCTAGGTTTCCTGCCGATTTTAGTAGTCTTACTTCAGCCTGATTTAGGCACCAGCTTAACCTTATTTTGCTTAGCTATTCCACTGATATTTATTAACAAAACCAACTTTTACCGTTTTTTATTAGTCACACTATTTTTTATAGTTCTTTCCCCATTTGTTTATCAATATGGCCTAAAGCCATATCAGCGCCAAAGAATTACTAATTTCTTAGAGCCACGTTCTGACCCAACCGGCGCTGGTTATAACGTAATCCAATCTCAAATCGCTATCGGTTCCGGAGGCCTTCTGGGTAAAGGCTTTAAACAGGGGACTCAAGGTCAATTAAAGTTTTTACCCGAAAAACACACCGATTTTATTTTCGCCGCCACTGCCGAAGAGAGGGGATTCGTCGGCATTTTTTTACTCATCGGTTCATATTTTTTATTGCTAAGGGGATTATTGGCAAAATTTAAATCTTTAACCTATTTCCCCCAAAAAGTTTTTACTTTAGGCATAACCTTTTCTATTTGGTTTCAAATAGTAGTAAACATCGGCATGAACTTGGGCCTACTACCGGTGACTGGTATTCCTCTACCCTTTATATCTGTGGGTGGATCCTCTATTATGGCACTCCTTTTTGCCCTGGGAATAATTTACTCAGTTTAGTTCCGAAACCATTTTCCATGTGATATAATTCCTCCTATGAATTACGCCATAATAGCGCTCGGTGGCCAACAGCACCAGCTCACTGAGGGTCAGGTTTTCCAAATTCCTCACCTTGAAAGCAACCAAAGCGACAAAATCGAATTAACCGAGGTTTTATTACTGAGTTTCAATGATCAAATTACAGTCGGTACACCTTATGTACCCAATTGTAGTGTTCAACTTGAAGTTGTTAACCACCTAAAAGGTTTAAAAACCAAGATTTTTAAATACAAAGCTAAGTCCCGGTATCACAAAACCATGGGTTTTCGTCCTAGCCTTACAGAGCTTAAAGTCATTAAAATTTCTACCGGTGACCAACCCAAAAAAGAAGCAGTCGCCAAGAAAACTGTTACTTCTAAAAAAACCGTTAAAAAAGTTGTTAAAGTTAAAGATAAAGCTAAAGCTTAAAACATATGGCACATACAAAGTCCCAAGGCAAAACCAATCAAAAATCAAATCGTCCCGGGCAAAGACGTGGTGTTAAAGTTTTTGGTAGTCAAAAAATTGATGTCGGTCAAATAATCGTTCGCCAAGTCGGCAATAAATTTCACGCAGGAAAAGGTACCAAAATCGGTCGCGACTTCACAATTTTTGCCATGAAACCAGGCATAGTAGAATTCATCACCCGTCTGGGGAAAAAATTTGTAACCGTCCGTTGATCTAGTTTATCTCTCTTTTTTTCACGCTCGGTTTTGAGTAATGTTAGTTATGCACTCTGTTGCTCAAATACCTACTAACCAGCTTGAACCGAACCCACTTCAACCCCGAGGCGTAATTAGCCCGGAGTCGCTTCAGGAACTAGTCGACTCAATTGAACAACATGGAATTCTTGAACCTTTGATTATTGCCAAAACTCCTGCTGGTTTTCAAATTATTGCCGGTGAAAGACGCTGGCGGGCGGCACGAGTTTTAAAACTCCAATACGTACCAGCCATTATTAAGGAAACAACTCCTCAGGGAATGTTGGAAATGGCTATTGTGGAAAATGTTCAGCGTAAAGACTTAAACCCAATAGAACGGGCTAAAGCTTTTATGCGGCTTAAGGAAGAATTCAATCTGGATCACAATGCCATTGCTAAAAAAATTGGTAAAAGTGTTCCCTATATTATTAACTCCATCAGGCTACTTTCTTTGCCCGATGCTGTTAAGGATGGTCTGCTGTCAAACTTTATCACTGAGGGTCATGCCAGAGCTCTGGCTGGCATTG
>JBAYFX010000028.1:0-12003 GCA_041666965.1 Candidatus Shapirobacteria bacterium | reverse complement strand
TTTTACGTTAACCGCCTCCAGCTTTCGACTGACCAAACCTCTGGAAACTACCATATAAGTATCAGATAATCGTGATCCATCCATTACTCCGGTTAACGCCGTCATTGCTTCTGCCCCCGGACATTCAAACTCTCCTTTCAATTCTATATTCATAAGTATATCCGATTATATCATTTATATAACTTTTCGCTTAAATATCCCTACATAAATTTATAGTAATTCTCACACTAAAAAGCCTATAATTACTTATGAGCCACAAGCGTTACTCTAACCTCGAAGTTGCCGAATACCTGACCAATATTGCTACCGCCTACACTATTAAAAACAAAAATAGGTTTCAAATTGTCGCCTACGACAATGCTGCCGAAACCATAATTTCGTACCCCGATAACGTGTTTGACCTGTGGAAGAAAGACCCCAAACTTCTCGATTCGATTCCCAACATTGGCCCCTCCATAATCAAAAAAATCGACTACTACTTTCGCAAACACCAGCCTCACCCCACCGCCCGAAGGGCGTTTGCCAACATTCCCCCCGCTACTTTTACCTTAACTAAAATTGAGGGAATTGGCCCCGCCATTGCCTACAAACTGGCCACTACTTTTGACTTTGACGAGGACCCCAAAACCCTTTTAGGTCAACTGATTGAATACTGTCAGCAGGATAAAATATCAGGTTTACCCGGACTTGGGGAAAAATCACAGGAAAGGATTTTGGAAAATACTCTGGCTTACTTGGGCCGCCATCGCCGCCTGTCCTTTGCTGAGGCCGAGGCGATTGCCACCGATTTAATTGATTACCTTAAAAAGGAATTTCCCGACACCCGCTTTGAAATGCTTGGAAGTTTGCGCCGCCACTCCGACACGGTAGGGGACATTGACCTGGCTGCTGCCTCCACTACATCAACCGAGATTATTTCCCACTTTTTAAATTACCCCAGAGCAGTAGGCATTATTGCCTCCGGAACTCAGAAAGCGTCCATTCGACTGCCCAACAATGTTGACGTTGACCTAATGATTAAACCCCCCTCAAGTTTCGGCGCCCTACTTCAACACTTTACCGGCTCTAAGCTCCACAACATTCAGCTTCGGCGACTGGCCCAAACCAAGCATTTAAGTTTGTCGGAATACGGTATTAAAGACCTACATACCGGTACCTTATACCAATTTGAAAGTGAAGAGGAGTTTTATAAGTTTTTAGGATTTAAATATATTCCACCCCAAGAGAGGGTAGGGAAGGACGAACTAAATCGCTTTCGACTGGTATAATAATCTATTAATAGTTTTATTCAATAATGTTTATATTTCTTGGGTTACTCGTACTGGTAGTTCTTTACATTGTCGGTTTTTACAACGGCCTTAAAACTACTGAGGTTCGTATTGGCGCCTCAATTCAGGAAATTGGCAATCAACTCAAACGCCAAGCCGAATTAATCCCTAACTTAGTTGACTCCGTTAAAGGTTATTTAACCCACGAAAAAGGCATTTTTACTCAGTTAACCGACGCCCGCAAATTAGTCACCACCGCTCTTGAGACTCAAGACCCCAAAGCCATTGATAAGGCTCAAGCCAGCTTAACCCAAGCCTTACGCTCAATTACGGTTATTGCCGAAAGCAACCCGGAAATTAAAGCCTCCAACTTAGTCTCCAATTTAATGGGTGAACTTCGCGACACCTCAGACAAAGTTATGTACGCCCGCCGAACCTTAATTGACCTAACGGCTGACTTCAACGTTAAAATTTCCACAATTCCTGGAATTTGGTTTGCTTCCATGTTTGGCTTTAAAGCCAAGCCGGGGCTTGAGACTCCCACCAGTGGTGACTTTTTGACGGTAAACCCGAAAGACACAGCACCTCCCCAGGTTAAGCTCTAATGCAAAACGTTTACGAACAGGTAGAAGCTAACAAAACAAAGTCTATTGTTATAGTGGCTCTATTTACTGCTTTTATTGTTGGAGCCGCTTACTTAATTGGCCAAAGTTTGGGAGACGCCAACATATTGCCCATTGCCTTGGCTTTCTCCCTAATATCGTCTGTTGGTAGCTACTTTTATGGCCCTAACCTGGTTTTGAGCCTTAATGGCGCCAAACCGGCTGCCCGCAAAGAATTTTTTGATTTTTATACCGTGACTGAAAACTTAGCCCTTGCGGCTCAAATTCCGGTACCCCAAATTTACGTAATTGACTCTCCCGCCCCCAACGCTTTTGCTACCGGCCGGGACCCAAAGCACGCCTATGTTTGCGCTACCACTGGCCTTCTAACCAAACTTAACCGGACTGAACTTGAAGGGGTAGTTGCCCACGAACTGTCCCACATTAAAAACTACGACACCCGCCTCATGACCATTGTGGCAGTCTTAATTGGTACCTTATCCCTTTTTACCAACTTGGCTTTCCGCAACAGCATGTACCGCGACAGCGACTCGGACCGCAAGAGTGGCACTCCGGCTATTATCGGCTTGGTTTTAATTATTTTTTCGCCCATAATTGCCCAACTGATTCAGTTGGCCATATCCCGGCGCCGGGAATACTTAGCCGACGCCAGTGCCGTTATGCTTACCCGCCAACCCTCGGGCCTGATTAATGCCCTAAAAATAATTAGCGCTGACGCCACTAAGTTTAGTCAGGCCTCAACCGCTACTGCCCCCCTTTATATTAGTAACCCATTTAGAGGTAATAAAATTGCCTCACTTTTTTCTACCCACCCGCCACTTAACGAACGGATTAAAGCCCTGGAATCAATGTTGTAATTACAGCACTTTGTCCGCACTTTGCTCATTTGATTTATTAAACTACATTGTTAAATGAGATTGATTAATCAATAATTAACTAATGTCTTTTGCTCACTTACATCTTCATACTGAATATTCGCTCCTTGACGGGTTGTGTAAAATCAAAAAACTCATAGCTTCGGCTAAAGAAATGGGCATGCCAGCTTGCACCATTACTGATCACGGCAACATGTATGGAGCTATTGAGTTTTATAAAACCTGTCAAAAAAACGAAATTAAACCCATAATTGGGGCTGAATTGTATATGTCCTCGGGGCCCCGAGACCAAAAAAACAGCACCAACCGGAAAAACCATCATTTAGTCCTCTTGGCCAAAAACCACCAAGGTTACCAGAACTTAATGAAGCTAGTCAGTCTTTCTCACTCGGAAGGTTTTTACTATAAACCCCGGATTGACTGGGAACTGTTGGAAAAATATCATGACAATCTAATTTGTTTGTCCGCCTGTCTCGAGGGGGAAATAAATTCGCTAATCACCGAAGGTAATATCGACAAAGCTAAAACCAGAGTAGGGGACTTCCACCAACTTTTTGGGGCAGACTACTACCTGGAAATCCAGCGCCATGTAGGCCTGGAAAAACAGGATACAGCCAACGCTCAACTGATTAAGTTTAGCCGGGAAATGGGAATTCCTTTGGTGGCTACTAATGATGTCCATTACTTAAAGCCCGAAGACGCTTTTGCCCAGGACGTGCTTATTATGATTAACACCCAAACTACTATAAATGACGCCCGCCGCCTATCCATGGCCGACACTCCGGACTTTTACCTTAAGTCACCTGAGTTGATGGCCGAAACTTTCAAAGACATTCCCGATGCCGTAACCAATACGTTAGTGATTGCCGATAAATGTAATGTCGAAATTGAAATAGGCAAATGGTACTTTCCCAAGTTTAAGCTACCCGTTGGGAAAAGCCCCACCGACGCCCTAACCGAAATGGTTTATGAAGCAGCCCTCGAACATTACGGTGAAATCACCCCCGAAATTAAAGAACGTCTGGATTTTGAACTGGAAATAATCTGCGCCAAGGGTTACGCCGAATACTTTTTGATTATGCGGGACTTTATTAAATGGTGTGAAGAAAATGATACGGCTACCAACACCAGAGGCTCGGCAGGAGGCTCCTTAGTATCATTCGTTTTAGGAATCGTGACCGTAGACCCCATTGACTACCAGCTGCCGTTTGAGCGGTTTTTAAACCGTGACCGGCCTACCCCCCCCGATATTGACCTGGATATTGCCGACGATAAACGCCAAGGTTTGCTTTACCACATTATGGACCAATATGGCAAAGACGCCGTGGCCCAAATTTGTACTTTTGGACGGATGATGGCCCGAGGGGCAGTGCGGGACACTGCCCGGGTTTTAGGCTACGAATACGCTATTGGTGACAAGATAAGCAAACTTATTCCCCTAGGCGCTCAGGGTTTCCCCATGTCCATTGATAAAGCCCTAAGCATTACCCCTGATTTAAAAGACCTCTATGACCGGGATGTTGACGCCAAAAAAATAATCGACTCGGCCAAACAAATTGAAGGCTGTGCCCGGCACATCAGCGTTCACGCCTGTGCTTTAGTTATATCTCCTTCAACTGTTAACGACTTTTCTCCAACTCAAATTGAACCCGGAGGCGACAAAACCATAACCCAATATGAAATGCACGCCGCCGAAGACGTTGGTTTAATCAAATATGATATTTTGGGAATCCGTAACCTGTCATTTCTGGGCCAGTCCATTATTAACGTTAGAAAAAGTAAGGGGATTGACATTAATCTTCGCAAAATCCCCCTGGATGACAAAAAAACCTTTGACATGTTATCGCGAGGGGACACCATGGGTGTGTTTCAACTGGCATCTGATGGTATGACTAAATGGTTAAAAGAACTTAAACCCAGCCGGGTTGAGGACTTAATGGTCATGGTCGCCCTTTACCGCCCCGGCCCCATGGACAATATTTCCGCCTACATTGAAAGAAAATTTGGCCGTAAACCGGCACAGTACCTTCACCCTAACATGGAAAAGTTTTTGGGAAAAACTTTTGGCGTGCTGGTGTACCAAGACGATATTTTGTTTACCGCCATTGAAATTGCCGGTTACAACTGGGTCACAGTCGACAAACTAAGAAAGGCTATTGGTAAAAAAATCCCCGAAGAAATGGCCTTGCAACACGAGATTTTTGTCAACGGTTGTATGGAACATTCAGGCATGACCAAAGAAGGGGCTGAAAAAATTTGGGATTTATTTGTACCTTTTCAGGGCTACGGTTTTAACAAAGCCCACGCCGCCTCTTACGGCATGTTGTCGTACCGCACGGCTTATATGAAAGCCAATTACCCCGCAGAGTATATGTGCGCCCTCTTAACTGCTGAATCAGGTGACGCTGAAAAAATTAGCGCCGGTATTGAAGAGTGCCGTAAACTAAATATTGTTGTTAGCCCCCCCGATATTAACAAGTCCTTAAGTGGTTTTGAAATTGAACCTAATGACAAATCGCGGGAAAAAATGGCCATTCGTTTTGGATTTGGGGCTATTAAAAACGTTGGTGACGCCGCCATTAGTAACATCCTGACTGAGCGCCAAAATGGACCTTTTGGTTCTTTCACTCACTTTTGTTCCAGGGTGGACAGCCAAAAAGTTAACCGTAAAGTTTTGGAGAGTTTAATTAAGGTTGGCGCCTTTGACCAATTTGGTGACCGCCGAGCACTACTGGCTGCCGTTGATAAAATTAAAACTGATGCCGACCGACAACACAGCCAAAAGAGTAATGGCCAAACCGGTTTGTTTGACACTTCCACCACCAGTTCAGAACCTGTGATACCCATTGATCAACTTCCCACAGTTGAACCCATGCCCCAAACTGAAAAACTGAGTCTTGAAAAAGAACTTCTGGGCGTTTACGTTACCGAAAACCCCCTAGCTTCACTACTCGCCCCCTTTGCTCAATTAGCTCTGCCAAAAATCAGTACTATTTTAACTTACCCCAATGATGCTTCAACCAAAATTGTGGGTATTGTTAATAAATTTAAACTAATTCGGACCAAAAAGAATAATGATCAAATGGCTTTCGTTACCTTGGAAGATGAAACCGGCCGGATTGAATTGGTAGTTTTTCCTAAAACCTTCCAAACTTTCCAAGACTTAATTGTTGAACAAAAACCGCTATATGTTGAGGGCAAAATAAGTATTCGGGACAATAATCCCAGTTTATTGGCCGATACTCTGGCCAATTCTCCTCCGGCTACCACCAAGGCCTATGACTTTGTAATTACTATTCCCAAAGGTACCTCCCAATCCCAACTAATGACTTTAAACCGTCTTTTAAAAACAAACCCCAACGGTCACCGCGGTCTCATAATTCTTGAAACCGGCAAAAATCTGCCCCTCCCCTACGGGGTTAATTATACTCCCGAGCTTGACGCTCAAGTTAAGGCGATCCTTGTTTCGCCCCAACCCTAAATTAACTAATAAGACTTATGTCCGTCACCATACTGTTGTCCGCCAGTGAAATTGCCAGTAACCATTCTGGCATCAGCCTGTACCCTGGCACTCCATTCTATTATCCCATCCCCAGGAGGTGCAATTAACAAACTGTGATCATTTAATATTCCCTGACTCTCATCACCCGGATACGTTGTATTTTTTACAAGTATTTCTTTACTGTTCATCTATATTTTCATCTCCTTTACTAAATTAATAAATTTTTAGCAAAAAAAAACCGCCACACGGCGGTTAACTTACAAAACATCCCCTCCCGGGGATAAGTTATTTGGCTTTAATAATAAAACCATTCTAACTATTAGTATACCGCTTCTGCTAAAATTCACAACAACATTGCTATTAACCCCATTCTGCTATAAAATATCGAAGTTTATTTATCAAAAATTATGGCTCTAAAATTAACTCATGGTAACGCCGATTTTTCAGTCGGGGACACCGTCCGCGTCAACTATAAAATTA
Source organism: Candidatus Shapirobacteria bacterium (assembly GCA_041666965.1). Lineage (GTDB taxonomy): Bacteria > Patescibacteriota > Microgenomatia > UBA12405 > UBA12405 > JBAYFX01. Next base: position 5,255 of record JBAYFX010000028.1, on the reverse strand, counting down.
AAGAAAAGGACAAAGAAAGACTTCAAGCTTTCGACGGCATGATTATTGCCATTCGGGGCCGGGAAGAAAACCAAACTTTCGTCATTTCCAAAAATGCTACTGATGGCATAAGAGTTGAAAGAATTATCCCCACCAACTCCCCCTGGATTGAAAGCATCCAAAAAGTCCGCTCTCCCAAAACCAAACTCCGCCGATCCAAGCTCTACTATCTTCGGGATCGCAAAAGCACATCAATCTAGGGCCCTTAGCTCAGTCGGTAGAGCAGTTGCCTTTTAAGCAATTGGTCGCGAGTTCGAGTCTCGCAGGGCTCACTTGAAGTTTAATTTCTATGGCCTTATTTTAGGATTAACCTTTCTTGGAGGCTATTTCCATCTCCGTCGCTCCCGCCTACCCCCCCGCTTCATTGACCCACTACTGGTTGGCTCAATCCTTTGGGGTATTGTTGGCGCCCGTCTTTATCATGTGCTTGATTACTGGGACTATTATTCCCACAACTTAGTCCAAATTATTAATCTCCCCTCCGGCGGACTTGGTATTTTTGGAGGTTTAGTTACCGCTTTAATTTATATTTATTACTTTTGTAAACGCCGTCATTTGTCATTTTCGTTTGTAGTTAATCTAATTGCCCTTTACCTACCCTTGGCCCAATCAATTGGCCGCTTGGGTAACTTTTTTAACCACGAAATATACTCTGCCTCCGGTAAGCCACTTTGGCTTTATGAATCTGTTGGATGTCTGATTCTGTTTGTACTTATCAACCTATTTCATACCAAGCTAAAATTTTCTCCACTTGGAATCTATTTTATTGGCTATGGATTAATCCGAATCATCATTGATGTTTTCAGGTCTGACGTATTTATTATCAGCAACTTTAAGATTAGTCAGATTTTTGGCGTAATATTTATATTATTAGGCCTATGGACACTAAAAAAACTTCCTCCAGAGGAGCCCTAAATACCATTATTTGGGTTCTAAAACTGTCGGCTACTTATGCCCCACTTTTAATTGGCTTAATGTTCTTTGTTCAACTGTTTACAAATGTTTTGCCCTTAGTTGAGCAAAAATACCTGTCTAATTTAATTGACGAACTCATTGGAGCAGTAAGCCATCAAAATCGAGCCTGGGTAACTCTACTTGTCATTTTTTTGATTATTCGGATAATAAAAATTGTCTTTCAACAACTTCAGTGGCTAGTTGGCCGAATTCTAGATTTTCACACTCAAAACGAATTAAGAAAAATCTATTTGAATAAAACCGCCTCCTTGGATTACCAACACTTTGAAAGCAAAGAAATTGCTAACTTAATGTCTAAAGTTAACGAAGAATATCAATGGCGTTTTCGCCAGGTTCAGTCCGATATTTTTCAGTTAATCGGCCAAGTAATTAGCTTTATTGCCACCCTTGTATTTTTATTTCCTCATTATTGGTATTTAGGTTTGCTTTTAGTTTTAGGTGAATTACCCGGGTTATTAGTTGATAAAAAATGGCAGCGGATTGACTGGGAAACGTTTAATTTGTATAACGAAAAAAACCGACCCGCCTGGGATATTCATAACCAACTGACTCAAAAACGATACATTGCTGAGGCCAAAATCAACCAAGCCATTGATTGGTTAAAAAACAAGTTCATTACCACTTTTGATGACTATACCGCCATTCGTATTAAAAACCGTCAAACCAAGTTCTTACCCGACTTGGCAGCCGCTTTGTTTTCTGTGGGCATTAGTGGTGTTTGTTTGGCACTAATTATTGGCGACATTGGTAAAGGCTTGATTACTGTCGGCATGTTTACCTTTTACTTAAATATCATCCGCAGTTTTGGTGATTATTTTTCGGGAATTTTGAATAGTTTTATATCCGTAAATGAACAAGTTCTCCACATCAATAATTTCCGCCGTATTCTCGAGCTCCCTCCGGCTATACCCGCCGGAACCATAAAAATTCCCTCCGGGCTCCCTCCGTTAATCGAATTTAAAAATGTTGATTTTAAATACCCCAACACCAAAACCTTTATATTTAAAAATCTCAACTTAACCATAAAGCCTGGTGAGGAAATTGCAATTGTTGGCGCCAATGGCGCCGGTAAAAGTACCCTAATTAAATTGATTTGCCGTTTTTATGACCCAACTGAAGGCCAAATATTAGTCAATGGTATTGATTTAAAAACCATTAGTCAAAACAGTTGGTATAAGCTCCTCTCCCTTTTAACTCAGGAGTTTAATATTTATCCCAACTTAAGTCTTAAAGACAACATTATCGTCAGCCGCTCCACCACCAAGGCTTCAAACTCAAAAGTCATTGCTGCCCTAAAACAAGCCGAAGCGTATGACTTTGTTCGCCGCTACGAACAGGGACTGGACACTCCACTTAGTCAGCGATACGGGGGTGAAGAACCGTCTTGGGGTCAATGGCAAAAAATTGCCATAGCTCGCATATTTTATCGAGATGCCAAAGTATTGATTCTTGACGAGCCCACCGCCTCAATTGACGCCGTCTCAGAGGCTAAAATCTTTGACCGCCTATACCGCCAAACAACTGGCAAGACCTTAATTATTGTCTCGCACCGTTTTTCTACAGTTCGAAATGCTCAGCGTATTTTGGTAATTGAGAAAGGAAAAATCGTTGAACAGGGAACACACCAGGAATTGTTAACTCTCAGCGGTTTATACGCCCACTCATACAACCTTCAGGCCCGAGGTTACCAGGAAAATGAACTGTGAGCTAAGTGTAAACAATCCTAATTACAAAAAGTAATTAGCCAATACCAATTACATAGCTCCCAAGTACATCATCCAAGTTAGAAATTTACCAAAGGAGGTGAGTACATTTGTTAACCATTTCCCCATCAATTAACGGTCACATCATAGACCTAATAAAACACACCACCTCTTACCTTGCAAGTAAAAGCCAGCTTAGTTTCAAATTTTAGCATTAGAAGCGACTTGCCTCATGCTTTTAATTGAACTGGTATTCGTCATTTTATTTGTTTAACTTTTTCCCCATTTGTCAGGTGGTTGAGGGAAAATCCTTAGCCACTAAGCACGGGAATTTAGAGGTTATGGGGGTAGTATCACGGGTGTTATTAGGGGTATAACATTTCATATTAGATACAGTTTGCTATAATAAGCTACTATGGCAAACAGCAAAAATAAAATAGAAGTATCTGAACCTATTCTTACTGAATCATGCGCTCTTTACACTTTAGAGAGTGGAGTTTATGTCATTAAGGCTACCGAGCAATTACACCCCAGTGGTTATCCAAATGATAACTATGAGGCTTTAGATGCTTTAGATGTGGGCAAATGTTTTGCTTTTATTAGACGAGGGGGTACTGTAATTGAACACGTTTTACCATTACCAATCGAAGGGGGAGAAGTATTAAGTATGGTAGTACTGGCCAAAATGCCAAAAGTTAGGGGAGAAGTTGAGGTTTAAAAAAAAGTTAGGCAGATAAACTCTCGTATATTGGTGAATTTTTATTACGCTGTTTCAAACATTTGATAAACATAACCCCCGACTTTTGAAGAAATAAATGCAGTAACCAAAGACATCTCACGATTTATAATATTTCCGAACAGTACTACTGAAATTCACTTTACCATACCTACTTTTTCTAGTAATAAAGTTACTGTACGTTGTGACCCCAAGGGTCGTAGTTCGGAACCAAGTTATTCCTGAACTTATCCAGTATTATAAACTTTTTGCTTCCCAGATTGCCAGCTTCGGATACCAGCCACAATATAACTACGCTTAGGTATTAGAACCGTAGACTTTTACTTATAACCTAGAAGATTATCGACGGATTAAACCTTTTGTAGAATTACTTCCATCCATTTTTGTCCTCTAAGATCGTGTACCTGTTCCCAAACACACTTAAACTTATTCCCAGCTAATTCCTTTACTAGTTCAGGTGTGTAGTAATAAAAATATCGAACGCCAAATTCGTCTTCTTGTCTTTTTTCAACGTATTCGCCGTATTTAAGTGATATAAAGAATACCCCGCCAGTATTCAGGGATTCACAAGCCCGATTCAAAATACCTTGAAGACTTTCTTTATTGGCGTGAAGCAAAGAAGCAAAAGCAAAAATAACGTCTACTACTTTTGGAAATTGGTAGGTATCAAAATCGCCTTCTTCAAAACTTCCTTCCGGCGCTTTTTCTTTGGCTAATCGAATCAATTCCCTTGAAATATCAATGCCAAGATATTTATTTGTCCTGCTTAAAATTTCTTTAGCGTCACGACCGTTTCCGCACCCTAATTCAAAGACAAAAGGGTTTTGTTTGTCTATAAACGATAGTGCCTTATCAATATCTGCTTTACGAGCGCCTAATTCGTCAAATTTACCGGCAAACATTGCCGCATTTTTATCATACGATTGCTTTGTTTGTATTTTCTTATCGTCCATATTTAGTTATTATATGCGATTAAGTCTTCTATTTTGTCTGGTAAATTGTCTATTCCTGAAAATTCTTTAACAACGATTGATCTAATCTGTCTTTTCTTTTTGGGATCAATATGTGGGTATGTCATTTCAGATTCGCCACCAATACTTTCGCAATCGTCTTCAATCAAAATATCAGGCATAACCCTTTCGGCAATATCTGCGTAGGTTTCCTTACCACGTCTATAAAGAACGGGCGCGTCCGGAAAATCATAGTTAGTTATTATCTTAATATCCTTTCGAACATTCCCTTCGTCTTCGTGGGAACTTAGATATATAATTTCTGCGCCCTGTTCTTGCCACTTCTTTAGTTTTTTGTTTGCGTCACCGACAGGAACATATGTGTCGTATTGGTGTACGCTAGTTTCGTTTTCTTCGACCTGTTTACCCCTTTCCGCCGGTGTTTTACCTAAACCCGCCTTGTGCATTATCGCCGTACCGTGTAGAAAAACCATTATCTTCATTTTTTCTTTTTCCTTTCAGCCAAGTTACTTGGAATAACTTCTTCAATATAGTCTAGCAGTTCTTTAGATCTACTTATAATTCCGTCAATGTATTCCCGCCGTACTGTAGAATCAGTACCCAAAAGAATCCATTCAATTTTGTCGAGCATTTGGTAATACATTCTATTGACTGTGTAAACACGGTTATAGATTTTCAGTAAATTAGAGAAGTCCTTTGGTTTTAGTCCTTCGAATATCTGTTTTCTATCAATAACTTCCCACGCCGACGTTTCTAGGGCAGGGTAAATAATGTTTGGTCGGGGTCTTTGACTTAAATTTTCGACTAATAACTTTAATTGGATTCTATTGT
>JBAYFX010000027.1:0-12490 GCA_041666965.1 Candidatus Shapirobacteria bacterium | reverse complement strand
TTTAAATCTTCTTCAGTGGTAACAAACGGCAAATTGCCGACAAACATTTTTTTGTTCATTTAACTTCACCCGTCTTGCTAATAAATTGACTTGGCCCGGGTAAGCTTCAGTCTCGTCAGTATAACATGTCCCTGATTCTTGTTGTATCTCAACTTTCCAGCTATAATCATCTTACAAGCGTTTAACTTCGACAAACATCGGAGGAGCTTCGGGAAGAAAAGTTCACCACTTACTAGAACCCGACAGAGGCAAACTGTAAAGACAGCATTGTGTGTCGCGCCTGCGGAGCACTTAATCATTTCCGCATTTTACCCCGGCGCACCCGGGGTTTTTCGTATTTTAAGGTCAAAATTTGGAGCTTTGCGACACAATTTTGCCTTAAAATACAATCCGTCTCAGACGGATAATTACTATGACAGAAAGAACACTGGTTTCTGAAACCCCATCTTTGGTGGGTCAAAAAGTATTAATTAAAGGATGGGTCAATAGTCTTCGAAGTCATGGAGCGCTAACTTTTGCCGACATCCGTGATCGAACCGGTATTCTTCAAATTGTTGGTTCTAAGGATTTTTCTAAAGTTAAAGAGCAGTCAGCTGTCGAGTTGGTGGGCACGATAAATTCCCGTGACTCTAAATACTTCAACGATAAAATATCAACAGGGAAAGTTGAACTGTCGGTTGAAAGCTTTACTGTACTTTCAATGGCTCAAGATATGCCTTTTGATGTTCACCAGCCGGATTTAAATGTTTCCTTGCCGACACTGCTAGACAATCGGATTGCATCCTTAAAACACTCTAAAACCCGCGATATTTTTACTCTTCAGGCCACAATTACTAGTGTATTTAGGGATTATTTAAATAGTATTGGTTTTATCGAGTTCCAAGCCCCCACAATTGTTGCTGCAGCTTCTGAGGGGGGTTCCCAAGTCTTTCCGGTAGATTATTTTGGCTATAAAGCCTATTTGGCTCAAAGCCCTCAACTATACAAACAAATCATGGTCGGTGCCTACGAACGGGTTTATACAGTTGCCCATGCTTACCGTGCCGAGCCGTCCGTCACCACTCGACACTTAACTGAATATGTTGGCCTTGATGTGGAAATGGGATTTATTAATAGTTGGCAAGATGTAGTAATGAACGCTGATAACGTTATTAAGCAAATTTTTAAAGTTGTTCAAGATAAACACGGCGATATTTTAGCCGAATATGGTGTCACAGTTCCTAAAACCGTAGAACATACTCCTCAAATTAAACTAAAGGATGCCCTTGAACTAATCACCAAGCGAACCGGCCGTGATGTCAGAAATGAATTGGATATGGACCCTGAGGGTGAGCGGGAAATTTGTCGTTGGGCTTATGAAACTACTGGTAGCGAGCTAGTCTTTATTACTCACTTCTATACCAAAAAACGGGCTTGGTATTCTCACACAGATCCTGAAAATCCCGAGGAAACCTTATCTTTTGATTTAATTGGTCGGGGAGTCGAGTGGATAAGCGGTAGTCAACGCATTCATGAATATGATGATTTGGTCGCCAAAATTATTAAAGTTGGCCAAAAACCAGAGGACTACGAAATTCCCTATGTTCAAGCATTTAGATATGGCATGCCCCCTGAAGGTGGGTATTGTATTGGTCTTGAACGCCTCACTATGAATATTTTAGGATTAGACAACCTTCGTAAAACCACTCTTTATCCCCGGGACATGGAGCGAGTCGATGCCCGGCTCTCTGTTATTGGTAAAAAAATTGTTTCAGTCCCAACCGTCAACCTTCACGACCGTCTCATGACATTTCTAGATGAAAAGGTAATTACTTATCGTCATTTAGAACATGAGGCAACTAAAACATCCCAGGAATCGGCTAATGCCCGAGGTACTCGTCTCGAACAGGGTGCTAAAGCCTTGCTGATGTTTGCCGATTCCAGTCCGATTCTGGTTGTAATTTCGGCTGCCACCAAGTTAGATAATTCAGCCTTCAAAACCCAATTCAAAGTTAAAGACTTACGCATGGCAACTGCCCAGGAAGTGGAATCCGTTAGTGGGGCAGTTGTGGGAGCAGTTCCTCCGTTTGGCAATTTGTTTAACGTCGTCGTTTACGCCGATCAAAAGTTGTTATTAAACGAAGATATTGCCTTCAATGCCGGAGACTTAACCAAATCAGTCATCATGAAATCATCTGATTGGAAAAATTTGGTCAACCCTACAGTAGGGGACTTTGCTATCTAAATTAGCTACAATAGCTTGTGGCTAAAGTAAAGAAAACTAAGAAGTTAGTTTCAGTCCACCAATTTTCTTGGGGTCTAGTATTTTGGCCTGCCTTTATTTTGGCCCTCTACTTGGGGTTAGCCTTCTATTTGCGCTCCATCCACGCTCTTCACGCCTACTCTAAATCGTTTCAAGCGTTAGTTGACTTTCATCCACCCCGCCCACCCGAATATGCTCCAAACCTTCCTCCCACTCTCCAGTCCGATAGCTGGCTTCTGCTCGATCCATCATCTGGTGAAACGGTTGTCGCTCTCAATCCCCAAAAACGTATCTATCCTGCTTCGCTCACCAAGTTGGCCACGGCTCTAACCGCCCTTAATCTTTATCCCTGGACTGAACCTGTTGAGGTATTAGAAGACTATCGTGAAGGCAAGGTGATCAGTCTTACAATTGGTCAAAAGCTAACTGTGGGTTCTTTGGTTCAGGCCGTTATTATTCATTCAGCCAACGATGCGGCAGTAGCTCTTGCGGATCATCATCCTCAGGGTCAATCAGGGTTCATTGACACTTTAAATAAATTTATCGCCGCCAACGGCTTAACTAGTACCCATTTTGTCAACGTTGACGGTGTCCATAGTCCCGACCATTATTCCACGGCCGCTGACTTAGCTCGTCTTGCCCGGTTGGCTATTGCCCAAGAAATTGTTTTAGTTGCCGCCCAACAAACCACATCATCCATAACCGATCTGACTGGCCAGGTTGTCTATCCTTTAGTTACCACCAATGAATTATTAGGTAAAGTGCCGGAAATTGAGGGGCTCAAAACCGGTTGGACTCCCGAAGCCGGAGGTTGTTTTATTGGTCTATTTAGCTTTGGTGGCCATCGCTTAATTAGTGTCATAACCAACAGTCCTGACCGTTTCGGCGATACTCAACAGCTCTTAAATTGGTCCAAAGCTAATCTCTATTGGGAGTAGCCGTCGGCTATCGCTGGTAGGTAGCCAATAAAATTTCCGTCACCTTCAAATACATAAATTGGTTGTAAATAATTGGTCAGTGTCACCGGTTCAAAATATGCCAAATACATCTTTCTAATTATTGTTTGAGAGTCGCCGCTGTCGAGTGCTGGCCAATAATTACCGCTGCTAAATTCGTCCCAAGCCTCCGAGGGTGTTTTAATTGGATATGTCGAAAAAGATTCTCGGTCAATGTCTGCGTATTTGTAGGCTACTTCTAATATTTTCTTTCCCTCAACAGATGATCCGGATACCAGCACCGAAATTGAGGCGGAATTAACATCCGCTTCCATTATTTTAAATTCACCTGGAATCTCTTCCCGGTTAAAGTCCACCTTGGCCACATTAGCTTCCGATGCTGAATTTACTTGTTTTAAACCATCAGCTTCAATCCTCCAAAAGCTGACATTTTTAACACCATCGTCTAAGTCCGGTTTCCATCTTTCTGCCTGTTCCAAATAAGCCTTTGCTGCCGCAATTGCTGCGTCTTTCCCGGGGACCTTTTCCGTTGCTAAAAGTAATTGGTCGTTGATGTAGGGGTATTTCATCGTAAAAGAACCGTCCAAAATGTTTATTGTTAGAGTTTGGTTTAGGGTGTTGTTTCTAAACTCGTACATGCCGTCGTTAATTTTAATCGGTTCTTCAGTAAAGCCCATTTCTTTGGCCATGTTCACGTAATAGTCATACGCCAGTAAATCCGATCCTGGTCGGTATACTACATAAACTTTGGCCTGGTCACTCATCTTGGGAAAATCATCATTGGGTAATTCCAGTTTAAACGTCTTAGTTGTCTTTTCTTTTTGAGGAAACACAATATTTGGCAGTTTGCCAAATCTAACAGTTGGCGGGGTATAAGGTGGATGGGCGGCCTTGTAAGCCGCCACGGCTACCCCAGCCACCCAGTAAAACAGCATCAAACCCAGCACTCCCACTCCTCCATATTTAATAATCAATCGGCTCGTGTGGCCCGTAGTTGTTAACGACATCATTTCATTTTACATAATCCAATGGGTTTTTGGCTCACAAGTGTTAAAATCATCCATGACTCCCGCTCGTACCCGTATCGCTCCTTCTCCGACAGGTGAATATCACATTGGCCATCTCCGGACTTGTTTATACGACTATGCTTTAGCTCGTCAAACTGGTGGTCAATTTGTGCTCCGTATTGAGGACACCGACCAAAAGCGTTTTGTCCCAGGATCATTGGAAAGGATAATGGAAGTAATTAAGGATTATGGAATATCTTGGGATGAAGGTCCGGACATTGGAGGTCCTTATGCTCCTTACGTTCAAACTCAACGGCTGGAAACTTACCAAAAATATGCCCGCCAGTTAATTGATCAGGGTAACGCCTACTATTGTTTTTGTTCAGAAGAACGTCTAGCCGAAATGAGGACTCTTCAAAAAGCCTCAGGTCAACTTCCTAAATACGACCGGCATTGCCTCAGTTTATCTAAAGAGGAAATTGCTTCTCGTCTTAAAGAGGGTCAAAAACCGGTTATTCGGTTGTTAATACCTAAAAACGAAACCCTAGTTTTTAACGATATAATCCGTGGCACTGTTAAATTTAATTCCAATGATGTCGATGATCAGGTGATTGTCAAATCAAATGGCATCCCTACCTATCATTTGGCCGTTGTAGTAGACGATCACTTAATGAATATTACTCACGTCTTTCGCGGCGAAGAATGGATTACTTCAACCCCCAAGCAAATTCTTTTAAATCGGTATTTGGGCTGGACTATGCCCCAATACGCTCATCTGACAGTTTTAATGGATCCCGCGGGTCGAGGAAAAATGAGTAAACGTCACGGTTCTGTTTCCGCCCGGTCATTTTTGGATGACGGTTATCTGCCCCAAGCTGTTTTAAATTTTTTAATGTTGCTCGGTTGGAATCCTGGTGATAATCGGGAAGTATTTACTCTCAAAGATTTTGTAGAAGCTTTTAGTTTAGATCACTTGCATAAAAAGTCTCCTGCTTTTGATCGTAAAAAACTGGATTATTTTAATGGTCTCTATATTCGACAGTCGTCCGAAGCCGAATTGTTTCCTCACTTCAAAAAGTTTTTGCCGTTTGCTACAGATGACCAGGTTAGGGGATTAATCCCCATTTTAAAAGACCGTATTTCCAAATTCTCCGACCTAACTATTCAGCTGGCATTTCTATTTGAAGATGCAGACTATGAACCTTCATTACTTTTACAGCGTGGAGCCAACCCGACCCTAGTAAGTCAGATATTAACTGAAATTAAGGCAACCTTAAGTAATATTGATAATTGGCAATATGAACCGATTCAGTCAGCTCTCACCACCCTAATTGCCCAGCAGGGTTGGAATGTTGGTCAGTTTTTTATGGTTTTTCGGGTAGCCATTTGTGGTGTCACCCAAACTCCTCCTTTGGTTGAAACTCTACCCTTTTTGGGCAAAGACAAAACACTTTCTAAAATAGAGCTTGCTTTAAACCAGCTAAGTAAATTGGTAGACTAGTTGGTGATTTGGTTCATACTTGCCTTTTTTCTTATTCCCAACACTGTCCTGGCCCAGTCGTCATCTGTAAAAATTACCAACTTTTCTTCAAATTCCGCCCCCGAATGGGTCGAAATTCACAATGAGACTTTAAATAATATTGATTTAACCAATTGGGCCATCGGCGATAGCATAATCTCCTCTCCTTACGACATTATTCTTTCCGGTTGTCTCTCTCCTAATTCGTATTTAACATTTACCCACGACTCAGGTTGGTTAAACGATGGGGGAGATGTAATTCAACTCTTTGATGCCTCGCGGAATCTAATCGATACCTATACTTATACTTCAGGCCGTTACGGCACAGATTCGCGCTCAGACAGTAATTGCCAAGCTCCTACCACTGTACCTACCATCGCTCCTACTACAGCACCAACCACTCCTCCCACTCAAGTTCCCACAACCGTCCCCACAGTCGCCTCCACTCCCACTTTGCCACCTTTGAACTTTCAAATTTCAAGTGTACCTTCTACTGTCGCCCAAAATGAGGAATTTAGCCTAACTTTTAGCGCCCAAAATCTAACCACCGGTAAAGAATATTACTTTAAAGCCTATGGTGGAACCGTCGATAACTACGGTTTTGAAACAAAAAACAATTCAAGTTGGTATGAATATAATTCTACCGCTGCTAATTTTCCCAAATTTTCTCCAAATACTAACACCATAAATCAGACTTTAACAGTTCGGGCCAAAACCGGGAAACCCTTGGGGTCAGCTTTAATACGGTTGGCCATAAAGGAAGTAGTTAGTGGAGATTGGATACCCGCCTCAAACGAAAAATCAATAAACATTACCGCTGCCCCGACTCCCACCCTTACCCCTACCCAAACTCCATCTCCTACTCCTACTAAAACCCCTACCCCTACTCCTACCCGTTCTCCCACTTCCACTCCTCTGCCTTCTTTGGTTTTACCCACCGCCATTCCCACCCTCGACGAGTCTGATATGACCATAACCGTAATGCCCACAATTGACTTAAATGTCTACGGTGGCGCCACCTCTCCTCCGGAAACAATTTTAGGAGACATTGTCATTTCCTCTCCCACTCCCGTTTCTCGCTTCCGTTTGGTCTCAGTATCGTCTGCCATGCCTTATTTAATTATCGGGGTAGGCAGTATTCTTCTTCTTGGTCCACTAATGCTTTCAAAGTATTTAAAATGAAACTCACCACTTTTTACTCTAGACTGTTTTTTTGGCTACTGACCATTCTGTGGATGGCGTTTATATTTTTCCTTTCAGCCCGGTCCACTGTTGGCATCGGCCAAACCGAGGTCTCCCGCTTCCTGATTCTTAAGTTTTTTCACCTTGTTGAATATTTTATGCTCTATATTCTTATTCGTTTAGCCTCAGGAAGTTCTAAGACTGCGCTAATTTTGACCTATCTCTATGCGGTATCAGACGAGCTACATCAGATATTTGTTCCCGGTAGGGAAGGTAAGTGGCTCGACACTCTTATTGATTTTGTGGGTACACTAATCGGTCTTACCTTTCATCGTTTGATACTGACCCGTTTCCGTTTCCTACGTTCTCTTTAAATCCCCTTTAATCTGCCCGGTTTCTCATCTATACTGATTCATATGCCCAAGTGGCTCCATCTTTTATTTTTACCTCATCCGGACAATAATCACCGTGCCGGTTTGCTTCAACCGGGTACCCTGGCACTTCTGATTGCTGTCTACTTGCTCAATCAATCTTTTATTAAAAGCCTATCAGTCGTCCGCCCCGGAATTTTAGGCTATAGTAGTGAAATCACTGCTCAAAAAGTCCTTGATTTAACTAACTCCGAGCGTCAAAAAATAAATCTAACCCCCCTTGTCTACAATCAACTGCTCGAACAGTCAGCTATTGCCAAAGCCAAAGACATGTTTGCCAGCAATTATTGGGCTCATAATTCTCCTGGGGGTAAAGTACCCTGGGATTTTTTTAACGGTGTCGGTTATGAGTTTTCGGTTGCCGGTGAAAACCTCGCCCGTGATTTTCAGGATACCGATACCATGATGCGAGCTTGGATGAATTCCCCAACGCATCGGTCCAATATTATTCACCAAAAATATCAGGAAATTGGTATTGGTGTGGTTAACGGCATTTTAAACGGTGTCAAAACAACGCTGGTAGTTCAGCACTTCGGTACACCTCTTGTACCCCTAGCTCCCCAAGAAGCGTCTACCGGTAACGTTCTGTCAGCTGCCCCGGTGACCGATCTGGCACCTCAGGTACACCCGCTTGTTAATCCTCTTCTCTTAACCCAGCTGGTTGGTGGCGTACTATTTGGTTTAATTCTAGTCGTTTTAGTAATCGACGCCTGGCACACTGTTAAAAAAGGCCACCATCGCCTCACCGGTTCTACCTTGGGACACATGGGCTTTTTATTAATCATCTTCCTGTTGTTAATTCTTACCCGTCAGGGAACCATCTAATGTTTAAAAATCTCCTTCGCTATCCTTGGGAATTTCTTATTTTGGCTCTTCTTCTTGGTTCTTCATTAGTTACTTATTTTATTTTTGGTTCAAGTCCCCAAATTCGTCGTTATTTAATTTGCCTGTCTGGTCTACTTTACTGGAGTTGGAGTCTGTTCTACCATTGGCGTCGGGGTGATCTCAATCTCTCAATTTTAGTTGAATATCTGGTTTTTGCTCTATTAGGTGTCGTCGTTTTGTTATCTTCGGTTCTTTAGTTTCCACGCCTCAATTATCTTGGGGTCACCAGACAGTAGTTCCTCCGGCACCTTAATTCCAAAATACTGGGCCGGTCGGGTATATTGTGGATACTCCTTCATTCTTTTAACCTTACCTCCATCATTTTGCGTCGAAAAACTCTCATCCCGTGAACTGTCGTCTTTTCCCAATACTCCGGGTATCAGGCGGGATACTGAGTCAACCATCACCATTGCCGCCAGCTCTCCCCCAGTCAATACATAGTTACCTATCGATATTTCCTCGTCTACCAACTTATCTGCTACTCTTTGGTCCACTCCCTCATAATGTCCGGCAATAATTATAATCCTCTCTTCTTTCATCATCTTTTCCGCCTTGGCCTGGCTCCAGGTTTTACCTTTAGCACTGGTCAATATTACTTTTGCTCCCTCACGTTTAAGATCGCTTAATGCCCGGTCAATTACGTCGGCTCGAATCACCATTCCCGGACCACCGCCATATGGTCGGTCGTCTACGGCTCCGTAGTTATTCCAAGCCCAATTTCTAAGTAGGTGAGTATTAACTTCGATTAAATTATTTTTAATCGCCCGGCCAATAATACTTGAGGTCTTAAACCCCTCAAACATTTCCGGAAATAAAGTCAGCACATCAAACGTCATAATGTATAATATCAAACTATGTCAAGAGAATGTGGCCTTCCTAATGCTCTAAACGTCGGGGTTTTGACAACTGTAATTATAACGACAGTACAAGTACACCGTAAACCACCGCTAAATCCAGAGCAGGAAGTCCGCTTGGCGGGTCTGGTTGACACCAGGTTAACCCGTGAAAAGCGAACTGTTTTACCTGAAACAAAAGGTCGGGACTTAACACTTGAGGAAGCTAGAAAGCTAGTTGTTGCTCTTAATCAAAGTATTTCTAACATGCAATTTGCTTACCGTTTCCGTTATGACTTATTAGGCTTAAACTCCACTACGCTTCAAGAAGTAGCCAATGAGATTGACAATTGCCTAAATTCGTAATTCCTGCCCTTCTTTACCGGTGCTATACTTTCAAATGGCCCGCTTAAAGAAAACCTTATCAACAGCCGTTATTGTCATTCCTACATACAATGAAGCCAACACTATTGGGCGTACTCTTGATGTTTTGTGTACCCAAACCATTCCCGAAATAAACCAGGGTAAACATGGCTTAAGCCAACCCTGGCTCCTAAAAATATTAGTAGTTGATGCTAACTCACCCGATGGTACTGGTCAAAAAGTAGAAGCTAAAGCTAAAATCTATCAAAACGTTTCCCTTTTAACCGAAACTTCCAAAGACGGTATAGGTGCCGCTTATTACAAAGGCTTTCAATATGCGATTCAGAAGCTAGGCGCCGATTTTGTTTTTGAATTTGACTCAGATTTACAACACCCTCCGTCCACTATTCCCTTGTTGTTGGCTAAAGTTGAGGCGGGGTACGATTATGTTATTGGCTCTCGAAAAATCAAAGGAGGCTCAATACCTAAGGGTTGGGGTTTTAAACGGGTCCTTTTCTCTGAACTTGGTGGCTTTGTTGCCCGCTTTATCATGTTTTTCCCTTTTAAAAATTTCTGGCGGGTTACCGACCCGACTACGGGCTTAAAAATCACTCGAGTCAGGGGATTTATTGACCAAATGGATTTATCCGATTTTAGTCACCTTTACAGCCGCAGTTTTGGTTACAAACTCCAACTTTTATTTGAAACACTTAAAATGGGGGCCCGGTTTACTGAGATACCTCTCCAGTTTCAAATCCGTACCACTGATGAATCTAAAATAGAAGCTAAAACTGCTAAAGATATTTTTCGAGTTGCCTTCCTTTTGCGTCGCAATGATGAGTTTACTAAAAAGTTTATAAAATTCGGTTTAGTGGGTGGAGTGGGATTTGTTATTAATCTGGTTGGTCTAAATGTCTTTAGTCGATTTTTAACGCCGGTAATCCCGGCCGTCGGCCTCCGTAATTCTATTGCCAACACTCTGGCCTCCGAGCTCTCCATTATTAGTAATTTCACTTTCAATAACGCCTGGACTTTCAAAAGCCAGCAAATTACTGCTATAACCGATATTATTTCCAAATTTGTTGCTTTTAATCTATCGTCTCTAGTTGGGGGAGTCTTGGTACCTGCTCTAATAGTTGGTGCCGGTACTCACTTTTTTGGTGACCAATCAAAAAATATCTTTTTGGTAATCGCCATCTTAGGTTTCACTATTCCTTACAACTGGACAGTCTACAACCGCGTTATCTGGAAAAAAAAGTAGCTACCAGTTTATTTCTCCCCCAATAATACTCGGTAGCTTTAGTTTGCTAACCTTGCCTTCACCCCGGCGAAACCATGTTTCATGTTTTAGTCGCATTTCAACCCGGCACTTACCTCCTCCTACTTCACAAGTGTTACCATCCAAAGAATATCGGTTACAACTGGCTCGTGTCATATTTAAACCTCCATCCTCCCTTCTTTCCCACCTAAATTTTGCAATACCTAACCCTCTTGTAACCACACTTCGCACCGACCAGGGTATCTCCCAATTATTTCCATCTTGAAGCTCACACCCACTACAAAAACGGCTTTCACTTACCTGGGGACCTTTATAAATACAAAAATATATTCTTCTTCCTTCAGGTTCTGCCATACCCTATATTATGCTATATTTATAAAATAATCAAATTCTCGTAAAATAAATTATCTTGCTTGATAATCGGCTATTATTTCAACTTGACCATCACTGTGTTTAATTACGTTTACACAATTTCTATCAAGACCGTTGGCACTCTGAACCATTCTTCTGGCTAAAAGCTCTTTCCAGACACAAGGACCTTCTCCAATTTCGCAAAACGAAATTCCGGCAATTACCCGAATACTTGGACAGTCAATTCTAACTCGTCCGGTTTCTGTGTCATACTGAAAACAAAAAGTTTCTCTTTTCTGAAACCATCCTGTCACCCCTGTTTCCATTGCTTTAAATCTCAGTGAACCATTTCCGTAACCAGTTCCAATACAAACCTCACTGCCTTGCCAAATAGTCATATCCTATAGTATCAAATATCACCAACTATGTCAATAATACTTTTTACTTAACCGCCAGTTTTGGTTGGTATTTACCAACAATCTCAATTTCAGTTCCCACATTGGCCCAGCTGTAAATATTCCCCGCTTCTGCTGTTCGCATGTTAATACATCCATGGCTCATCGGTACTCCAAAGTTATCATGCCAATAAGTCCCATGAATACTGTAACCAACTTTCTTGGCCACTTTATCGTTATAAAAAAATAAAACGTATGGGACATTAGGTAAGTAGTAATAAGTTCCTAGTTCTTTAGAGCCACCCGACATTTTTTGTGATCTAATTTTTGCCCACACTTTAAACACGCCTGTTGGTGTTCGGTTCCATTTACCCGACGATATTGAATATCCAAATACCGCATTTCCGTCTTCGTAAGCGGTCAACGTTTGCTCGGTAAGGTTAACTACAATCTTTTTGTTGTCCGCTACTGGTTCATCTGTTTCTCCCAAGACTCCGGGCTCAAGCGGGGGTACTCTGACATACTTGTTGTTAAAAATACCTCTGACTACTTCTACATCCCTTGCCTCCGCTAGGTATTCAGGGTTTATGTAATCTTGCCAGGAGTTCCACCCCTTCCAAATCTCACTGTTTTGAATTGCCACTATTCCCACTAGTACCATCACCAATAAGCACAATCTTCTTACGTCTCCCATTATTCAGTATAACTTAATCCCAATAAAAATCCCCCCCGAGTCTCGGGGGGGACTAATTAATTTACTAAAACTTAAAGTAACTTATCAATCATTGGCTTAACCTGATCGTAAGGTAAAGCGCCTGGAATCAATTCTTTTTGACCGTTTTTAGCCACAATTACTGTTCCTGGTGTGCCCTGAATTCCTGCCTCAGCTCCAGCGCTCATCTGGTCTGTAATTTTTTGGGTGAATTTACCGGCATCCAAACAACTTTGGACTTTGGCTTTGTTAACCCCAATCTGTGTCGCCATATCTACCATTTGCTCTTTAGTGAAGCTGGTTCCAGTTGACTGAGTTTTGGAGTAAACCAAGTC
>JBAYFX010000026.1:0-12676 GCA_041666965.1 Candidatus Shapirobacteria bacterium | reverse complement strand
CTATTGTGGCATTAATTGCCGGTGCAGTGTGGCTGTCTGATAAATCATGCCCTCCATTGATTAGTCTTAATTTACCAGGAACAGATACAATTTTTCCCAGAGTTTTAAAAATCAGGACAATGTGCATCGGGGCTCAGCAAAACGAAATGGAAGTTGCCGACGGGGGAAATTTAGCACAAATAAACTCCGACCCAAGAATTCTTCCCATGGGACGCATAATAAGGAGAACGAGTTTAGACGAATTGCCACAATTTTGGCAAGTGTTAACGGGTGAATGGTCGATGGTAGGAATTAGACCATTGAGTGTGGCGGACCAAAATAATGCTCTAACATTAGATGGAAATTTATGGGAGCGATACGTCAGATTGTTAAAAAGCGGAGTTAAACCGGGTGTCACAGGTTTTTATGGAATATTTGGAAGGAAAGATATAAAAGATTTAGAGGAAAGGATTTTAATGGAAGAAACTTATGGGGAGAGAGCCAGTATGAAAGTAGATTTAAAAATCATTGCCTTAACTATACCGGCGGTACTAAGTGGAAAAGGGGCCAGATAAAAAGATGAGGTGAATTCAACTTCACTTGATTGAAATATTAAGAGTGAGAAAATAAGCCAATGAACAAAACAGATATTCACCCAATTCAGTCCAAAGTTTTATGCGAATTATTGTTTGTCCAACAAGCCAGTTTTTCCGAATTAAAAAAAATGGACATTGGCACAGATTTGTTTAGTTTTCACCTAAGACAACTGACTGACCTAGGTCTGGTTAGTAAAACAGAAAAAGGAAAGTACTGTTTAACTACTAAGGGGAAGGAATATGCTAACAGATTCGATACGGAGGCCACGGAAGTGGAAAGGCAACCTAAAATAGGTGTTTTAATAATTGGTGTAAAAAATGAAAATGGGCAAACTAAATATTTAATGCAACAGAGATTAAAACAGCCCTATTTTGGCTTCTGGGGATTTGTAACTGGCAAAATACGTTGGGGTGAAAAATTTGAAGAAACAGCGTTAAGGGAACTTGGAGAGGAAACGGGGTTGAAGGGTAAGTGTGAGTTGGTTGGGATTGAGCACAAAACAGACCTAGCAGAAGACGGTACGGTACTAGAAGATAAGGTGTTTGTTACCTTTAAGGCAACTGAACTTAAGGGTGAACTTCAAGAAAACTTTGAAGGCGGTAAGAACCAATGGATGAGTAAAACCGAAATTGAAAAACTGACAGAACCGTTTGATGATGTGGAGGCAATTATTGAGGATATGGAAAGCGGGATTTTTTGGTTTAGAGAAAGAAGTTTTAAGGTAAAAAGGTATTAATTGGTAAAGTGGTACAATCGGTTATGCCTAATAACCGGCTTTATTTCACCACAGGTCTGCCCTACTCGGGAAAAACGACACTAACGCGCAAGTTAGTTGAGAGATTTGGGTGGGAGGTGGCGTCAGTGGACACAATAATGGAGAGAGAAAATATGTGGCGGGAGGGGCATCCGACTCAAGACGACTGGAACCAGGCATATTCGGAAGCATACGAGACAATAAAAACAAAACTGAAAGCAGGAAAGAACGTGATTTTTGACTGTGGTAACCTGCCATTTAAGGAGAGGCAAACGGCTCGAGACATTGCCGAAAGTTTGGGGGTTGAAGCAAAATTAATCTATATAAAAGTTGACGAGGAAGAATTAAAAAGAAGAAGGGCTAAAAACGCTATAACTAAAGAAAGAGGGCAGCTTAATGATGAGGAGATGGAACTGGCGTGGAAACTGTGGGATGAGGTGAAAGAGGGAGAAAAGCCGATTATTTACACGGGTAATGAAGACATGGAGACATGGATTAAAGAAAATCTATGAGCACTCTTGGGGGTAAAGCTGGTGGCCACAACTTTCATGGAGCGCCGGAAAGGTTTGACGTAGTGGCCCAATATATTTACAAAACTTTTGGTAACAAAATTAAATACATTGCCGACGTAGCCGGAGGCCAAGGAATGCTCACCCGAAATCTTAGGAAAAAATACAACTATGAAGCCGAAGTGGTGGACCCCAGAGGATGGACACTAGTAGGAGTACCCGGGAGGAAAGAAGAATACCTGGCGGAAATGGCTGGCTACTATGACTTAATTGTTGGGTTACATCCAGACCAGGCAACAAGACCGGTAGCAGAATCAGCCAAAGCCAGACCGACAATTTTAATCCCCTGCTGCAACTTTTGGGACAATACAAAAAAGCTAGGGCGAGAGGCACTACTTGAGGAAATTTCCAAATTTTATGATGAAAATAAAATCACTTATAAACGGGTGGTGTTTGATTTTGACAGTTCGAAAAATGTCGGATTAGTTTCCATGCCTCCGAGAGGTCGAGGACATGTGTCAACAAAAACAAGAGGGAATAAACACGTTTAATTAATTATTTTTTAGTAAGTAATCACCGAGTTGATATCCCCTTCTGATCCAATTGTCTACGTGAACATTTTCTTCATCTTTGGCCAGTTGGGCTAAATAGTTGTTAGCACCCAGCAATCGGATAATAATAAACCTATTTAGAGCCAAGAGGTCATCTTTGGTAAGAGGAAAAACTGATTGATAACCCTCCAAAACCCAAGATTTAAGCTCTTCCCAACGGTTAAAACTAATATCCTCCCATTGATAAAGACAGGCCAAAAAGGTGGCAATTTCTTCGATTACCGTGCCGGACTTGCGGTCGGAAAAATCAAAAAAATAGACATTGTCGTCTGGTAAAAATTGAGCATGCTCCAGGGACAAATCAGAGTGAATTAGCGAGCGGGTTAACGGAGCAGGCTCAGCGTGGGAGTTAAGATAAGACTGCATTTTGTTATCAACTTCGTCAAAATCTTTTAGTTGAGGTGGGTTAAATTGACGGACAGAAGAAGAACTCAGGACTAGGTCAATTGCCCTATTCGCCGTTTCCTTTTCTTCCCAGGGAGAAACGTCAGGCATAGCCTTAAGACCCGGATAACTTTCAAGGACCAAATGCATACGGGCAATATCACGAGAAATTACCTGAAGTTCTTGCTGGGTGACAGTTGAAGGTGAGGCCATGCGAAGGTTTTCAAAACGCATAACAAAAACTGCAAATTCCATACCGTGATAATTAAGAAGGCTGACATCAGAATTATCTTTACCCGGGAGCAGGACTGGTGTGTGAATTCCACGATCATTTAGATAACGAAAAAGGTTGGCTTCGTCCCGGATCCTGTCAAGTGGACCTTCCTCGAGGCCAAAAACTTTTATCATCCACTGACTGGACCCATTTTTAAATTTCCAAACAGCTGAGCTGGTACCACCTTCAATTAACACAAAGACTTGAGGTGAGTTAAGTGAATAACACTGGTTTAAATGATTTAAAACAGATTCGCGGGCGACTGATTTCGAACTTACTTTTTCGGAAGACATAAAAAATTATAGCAAGGGGTAAAATCAGGAATGGTTAAAGTTATTAAAATAGTTGTTCCAGAAACAACAGAGAAACTTGAGTATTTGCAAAAAATCTTAGTAGATTGTGCAATAAAACCTAACAATAGAGCAGACAAGCCAACAATCGTATTTGAAACTCAGAAAGATGTTCTAAATCCAACTGTCAGCTTTGATGACGAAGAAAAAGACAGCGACCAATTTTGGGTGGGGAAAATGGAGGTGGGTTTTAATTTGAAAAAAACCGATAAGAAAGAAATCAAATCCACAGGACCAGAATTAGATATACTTGAAGACAAATTTGGTCAATACTTAAAAGTTAAATGGCCAAACACAAGCTACTACCAGCTGAATTTTGATTTACTTTATCAAAGATTAAGGGGGCACATTGTTTCTCTTGACCATGCCGGAATAAACATTCACCCCAAAATTATAGAATTTGGGGAATTTGATAGATTAATCAATAAGTTAGCCAAAAGTTCTGAGGTAATCACCTATCCCACTAATGACAACTGGTATTTTGTTGTACCAGAAGCAAGAGAGACTGGACCGTACTTCGAATTGGTAGGAGATTTTAAGTACAAATATCCAGAGCTGCAAATTGATATTCAAACCGATCTAACACCAAAAAAAGTTATTGAGATGTTTCCTCAACCTTATGGGTATTATGACTCTAATCCCAAGACCGGTGATTATTGCGTGAGCGTGTTTATGTACACAGGTTGGAACGATACATCTTTAAGAGTTGATATTAGATTTAAAGTCGATAAACCTAACTGGAAAGAAAGGTTTGTCAGAGAAGGTAAAAGAGTCGAGTGAGTCGCGAGTGAGTAGTTTTAATTAAGCCTGACTTAGGCGTTTTCGGAAATGTCGGTAACTTCTTTGACTAAGGGACGCTGCTCATTTTCTTGGTGTTTTTCCAAAAACGCTTTTTCCAAATCAATATTTTTTAATTCACAAAGTCTAAGTAGATTCCAAAAGACATCGACAATTTCATGACTTAGGTCTTTGATGCTTTGCTGTTCGCGAATGGCTTCAAAAACTTCACCGACTTCTTCGCCTAACCGCAATAAAACTTCTTTGTCATCTTTGGGATAAAAACCACGCCTTTTTAGTTGAGCTACCATTAATTCCTGAAGTTCTTGGATTGTTTTAGCCATGCTTTACTATAACCCCATTTTTAACATGATTGAAGAGTGAGTCCCGGGCGGGAGTCGAACCCGCCTATACGGTTTTGCAGACCGCTGTATAACCGCTTTACTACCGGGACGTGACCTATTTTACCAAAGATGCCTGGGCGGCGGCCACAATGGCTATTGGGACTCTAAAAGGAGAACACGATACATAATTTAGACCAATGTCGTGACAATACTTTATAGTATCTGGATCCCCTCCTTGCTCGCCACAAATGCCCACATGAAGCTCGGGTTTGGCTTTACGGCCTAATTCAACTGACAACTTCATTAGGGCACCAACACCATTAATATCCAAACTCTGAAAAGGATCGATGGGGAGAATCTTTTCGGCTACATAATCTTTAAGAAACTTACCAGCGTCATCGCGAGAAAATCCAAAAGTCATTTGAGTTAAGTCATTGGTGCCAAAAGAGAAAAAGTCAGCCTCTGAGGCAATTGCGTCGGCGGTAACTGCCGCGCGGGGGATTTCAATCATAGTACCAATTTCGTAATTCATGGTAACTCCAAATTCCTTGATAGTAGCCTCAATTACCGGAACCAAGCGCTCTTTTAACCAAATCAGTTCAGCCACATGGCCAACAAGCGGAATCATGATTTCTGGAGTAATGGTACTGCCTGATTTAATGACTTCACAAGCGGCACTGGCTATGGCCCGAACTTGCATTTGATAAATTTCGGGGAAAGTAATTCCGAGGCGGCAACCACGGTGGCCCATCATGGGGTTAAATTCGTGAAGTGAGGCAACTTTCTCGGTTAACTTTTCCGGAGTAACCTGGAGCTCTACAGCGAGAGCTTCAATGTCTGCGGCGGCAGTTGGCAAAAACTCATGGAGAGGCGGATCGAGTAGGCGAATTTTGACCGGTAACCCAGCCATGATTTCAAACAACTGCTTAAAGTCGTTTTTCTGCATGGGGAAAATTTTATCGAGGGCCGCTTGCCTGCCCTCAAGCGTGTCTGACAGAATCATTTGTCGGACAGCAAAAATCCGGTCGGCTTCAAAAAACATGTGCTCGGTACGGCACAGACCAATGCCCTGGGCACCAAAATCGCGGGCGGTTTGGGCGTCGCGGGGAGTATCGGCATTAGCCCGAACCCCGAGAGTTTTTATTTCTTTGGCCCAGGTTAGAATAGTGCCAAAATCGCCTCCAAGAGACGCAGGCAGTGTAGGAATTTCTCCCAAAAATACTTCTCCGGTGGACCCGTCCAGCGTTATTACCTCCCCTTCCTGGTAAATGACATCGTTAACTTTTAAGACTTTAGCAGTGGCGGAAACAATAATGCCTTCCGCACCCGAGACACAGCTTTTACCCATGCCGCGGGCCACAACGGCAGCGTGTGAGGTCATGCCACCACGCGCTGTCAGGATGCCTTGAGCGGCATTCATACCGGCAATATCCTCAGGACTGGTTTCCTGACGGACGAGGATTACTTTTTTACCAGTTTCCACGGCTTCAACAGCCGCCTCGGGGGTAAAGACAATGGAACCGGTAGCAGCGCCAGGAGAAGCCGGAAGCCCACGGGCTAATAGTGTAAAACCAGACTTAGCTTTAGGGTCGAGAGTGGGGTGAAGCAAACCATCGAGTTTACCGGCGTCTAGCCGGGCAATAGCCTCGGACTTAGTAATTTTGCCTTCTGAGACTAAGTCGATGGCGATTTTGACCATAGCCGGAGCAGTGCGCTTGCCTGAACGGGTTTGGAGAATGTAGAGGACACCATTTTCGATGGTGAACTCAACGTCTTGCATGTCCCGATAATGATTCTCCAATTTTTGGAAAATTGAAAGCAATTCAAGATAGATTGTTTCGTTATCTTCTTTTAAAGAAACGAGGGGCTTGGGGGTACGGATACCAGCAACAACGTCTTCGCCCTGGGCATTCATTAAGTATTCACCGTAAGGGGCTGACTCACCGGTACTGGGATTACGGGTAAAAGCCACGCCCGTTCCGGAATCGGTACCTAAATTGCCAAAGACCATGGATTGGACATTGACGGCGGTGCCAAAAATTTTAGTTTCATCAATTTTGTTTAAAAGACGGTAGGTGATGGCCCGCTGATTGTTCCAAGATTTAAAAACGGCGGTGATGGCTCCCCAGAGTTGATCGGTAGGATTGGTGGGAAACTCACGGTTCTTTTCAATTTTGAAAAGTTCTAAATAACTTTTAATGACTTCCTGCCAGTGACTGGCATCCAACTCAGTATCAGCGTGAAGACCATGGCGGGATTTGACCTCAGAAAGACGGTGCTCAAACATTTCATGATCAATACCTTCAACTACATTGCTATACATTTGAATAAAACGGCGGTAAGAATCGGCAGCAAAACGGGGATTATCGGTCGACTTGACCAAACCATCAACCACCTCGGGGTTTAAGCCTAAATTTAAAATAGTGTCCATCATGCCGGGCATGGAAGCTGCGGCGCCGGAGCGAACAGAGACCAAAAGTGGATTTTGAGGGTCACCAAATTTTTTGCCGGTGATGGTTTCAAGTTGACTGATGGCGCTGGTTACCTCACCCTTTAAAGACTCGGGAAGAGTGAGGTTGTTTTCATAATAGGAACGGCAAACTTCGGTAGTTAAGGTAAAACCGGGAGGGACAGGCAAACCGAGGTTGGACATTTCGGCAAGATTGGCACCTTTGCCACCAAGTAAGAATTTTTGGGTGGCGTCACCCTCAGTTTGGACTTTGGAAAAAAAGTAGACATATTTCATGGACCAAGGTTAAAGCCCCGAGGCCATAAAATCAATTACTTGAAAAGGAGCCCGCCCCATTCAACCAAGGTAAAACCGGTGCGCTTGGGAGCTGATAATTTTTGGGGTTTAAGAGTGATAGGTGAGTCTAAACCTTCAAACTCTAAAAATAATCTAATGGTAGTGTCGGGCCTGGGAGATACCTTAAGAGGAGCCAGGCGGTTCATGTCAGCAGTTCCTAACCAAGTCAGTCGAACAAAGGGAGTGGAGGGTAGACGGGGTTGCCAAAACTCCATGAAGTCAGCTGATTCTTTTTGGTTTAACCCGAGAAGCCGGAGGTGGCGGTTAACAGTAGCAATTAAATCTTGTTGAGCCACCACAAAACCTTGATCCCGATAGTCAGGATAAAGCCCATTGCCTTGGCCTTCCCAGAAGAGGTAAGGATAGTTTTGACCTTGATAATTTAGAGAACCGTCGGGTTGAGCCAGAACCTGCCAACCAATACTTGAATAAAGTGGCTCACTTTGAGTGATTTTGGCGCCGACTTTTACAGATACTTGGGTTGGCACTTGAGGATAAAGATAAATCACTGGCTTGCCACATTCGGCCATGGGTTGGTAATTGGCACTAATAAACAACAAGTAGTTACCCATTTTGTCTTTCCAAATAAAATGGTTATGCTGTTTGGCAAAATCATTAATATTTAGGAAACCAGGTTCAGACTCCCTGCCGACTTTGTAGTTGTTGTAAAGTTGCCCAACAAGCGGGTGGTTTGGATCGGTAACCTGAAAGACTTCGTATTGCGGTTGACTTTCGTTGAACATATACCCGGAATGAACTTTTTGGGAGATAAATTCTGGCGAAAGGGAATAATTGTCATTCCTACTCTCAGACCCGCAACCACCAATCAAACGGGTATTGAAACTTGTAGAGTTTTCCGACCTGTCCTCCCAAGTAATGTTTGGTTTTTGATCATCGTTCATACCGGGGACAGTTGGGATGTATCTAACAAGTGTATTGTCCTTGAGACGGAAATAATAATTTAAACCAAAAATTCCTGAGGGTTTTCCAGATACCTGGTTTTTGGTGTAATAAAGGGCACCAGTGGGAAAGTCTTGGACCAATTGAGGGGAAGGAAGAGACTCAAATTTGTCTGTTGTGGTATAGCTCATTTTATAATCACCTTTAAGATCATCTGTGGTAAATAACCGTTCGGGAGGGTTTAGCTCCGGTATTTGGTAGGTCCAGGTGGATATTTTATTACCGTCAAGCAAGTTATCAAAGTAATTTTGGGAATCAGGAGTTGGTACTAAGAAGTTACGGGGTCCGTCGACAACCACCCGAAGAATGGTGTCAAACTCTCCCATTCCCTGAGTGGGAACGTAAGCCAGAACTAGTTTTTGGCCTTGAGGTAAAGTGGCAACCTGGTAATACTTTGCCTTGGAAGGGGTGTATTCAGAGGTGTTTTCCTGGTTTAGAGATTTAAAAATATCTAAAGCCGGGTGAGTGACGGGCGAAGAATTCCAACTGATGGATTCAGAAACAGGAGTGACGGGACTAGGAACAAGTGAGAGGACCGGAATAGTTGGGGTAACAACGGGAACAGTGGGAGTGGGGGAAATGGAAGGAACAGGTAAACCCTGAGACTGACGGTAAAAGTTGTAGGCTAGAGCCAAGGAAGCTACAACAAGAATCGTAAGCAGGGCAACAATTAACCAAAGAGGGTTAACGGTAGGTTGGGCTGGGGGGACTAATTCGGGGTTATTTTCTTGTGGTGGAAGAAGGGTACGAGTCATAAAAAAGTGTACCACTAAAAGTATCAGTGGTGGCAGAAAATGGGAGCTTTAGGGAAGAAAAGAACTTATATAATTCTTTGGTTTTGGAATCTCCGGTTAGGAGAAAATATTGACCCTTAACTAGTTTATAAGGTAAAAAAACCAAATGGGTACCAGCTTTGGTTTGAGCGCCGGCAACAATCATGTTTTTGGGCAGTGTGAGTGGCAAATTTAGCGACGGATTAAATTGGTCAACGCCGTAAAAAAACCGGTCGCCTAAACTGGTTTGGTTGAGTTTGCGCTCAAGTGTGGGTGAAAAAGTAAAAGTAAACGGGCGGGGAGGGTGGTAAGAGTTAGCCGATGATGGGGAGTAATAACCCATAACATGAGAGGTGGATTCAGTGTCTCGCAATCCTGCTAACTTAGTTGAATTAGTGTGCGCCAATAAATGAAAGTTAGTTGAGGATTTGAGGCCAGAGAATTTCATTAATACATAAAGTGATTGCTGACTGTCGACTTCCAAAGCAGGAACATCTAAATGATTTTGAGTAGAAAGCGTATAGAGCGTTTTTTGGTCATGAACATCGGCCAAAGCCCAGGGTAGATAATGGGAAAAATCAACGGAAACCAACAGCAGACAATCCTTTTGACAAACTTCAGAAATTGTAGAGACTAAACTGTTAAGAGAGGTAAGAGGAACCTGTTGGCCAAGAAGTATGGGAAAAAGGGAGGCTTGGGGAAAAGTGGCTTTAATATCCCCCAATAAATTAAAAACTGTGTGATCGTTTTTAACCACACCGTTTTGAAGAGATAGAAGTGGACTGAGGCGAGGCAAAAGAGGTGTAGCAAAGTTAATTTGACCCTTATTTAGGGTCCAATTTTGGTTGGAATAAGAACGCTGGCGCTGATTTACGGAAAAATGGTCAGGACCAATTAAAATTATGGTTTTGGTTTTAGGACGCAGACGGGCAATGGTTTTGAGGGATTTTAGCCGAGTGGAGGCGACAATATCGTGGTGGGGGACAACGGCGGCAACGGGAAGGTTAGTAGCAGGTGATGAAAAAGGCAGGGTAAAAAGTGAGAGTAAGAAAGAAAACATAAACTAAAGTTATAATAACCCATGGATGAAATACTGGATTTAGTTAATGAAAAAGATGAAGTGATTGGCCAAGTTTCCAGAAGTGAGGCGAATTCCAACCCAAATATTTATCACAGAGATGTTGCGATTGTGATTTACGATAATGACAAGAAAGTATTGCTTCAGAAACGTAATATGACCAAAAAGTTATTACCAGGATACTGGATTGTGAGCGTGGCTGGACACATTGGCAAAGGCATGGACCCTGAAACAGTGGCCCACAGAGAATTAGTTGAGGAGTTGGGTTTTGATACTAAGTTAGAATATGCCGGAAAAATGTTAACGGTATTGTCAAACGAGAAAAACTTTACCTATTGCTACTACGCTAAATACGAGAATCAGAAAATTATCCCACAAGCTAGTGAAATTAGTGAGTACAGATTTTTTTCACCAGAGGATGTAGAGACACTTATAAACTCGGGAGAGAAATATCAGCAAGAATCGATTGATTGGGTGAAAAGATTTTGGAAAGAAAAACATTAAACCCCGCCGAAGCGGGGTTTAAAAAGACAAATGAGATTCTTCTCCCGAAAGCTTTCGGGATCAGAATGACAAAGATTATCCACCATAGGCGGATGATTTCATCACATCATGTCGTCCATACCGCCCATGCCACCCATACCACCAGGAGGCATGCCTGGACCTTTAGCTTTTTCCGGCATATCGGTGATAAGTACATCAGTGGTGAGAATCATGGTACCCACTGAAACAGCGTTGATTAGGGCCGATTTGGTTACTTTGGCGGGGTCAAGAATGCCAAACTTAATCATGGAACCAAACTCTCCGGTTGCGGCATTGTAGCCATAATCAGATTTGGGATCGGCCTTCATGGCGTCCCGGATTTTATTGAGAATATAACCACCATCTTCACCGGAATTTTCAGCTAATCTTCGGATTGGCTGTTCAAGAGCAAACTTGAGAATATTAATTCCCACCTGTTCCTCGTCGCTATCTCCTTTAATTTGGTCCAGTACTGATGCAGCCTTCAAAAGGGCTATGCCACCACCGGGCAGAATCCCCTCCTCAACGGCAGCCTTTGTAGCATCAATGGCGTCTTTAACCCGCTCGAGACGCTCTTTCATTTCTACTTCAGTGGCTCCACCAACTTCCAAAACAATGGCTCCACCAATTAGTTTGGCGATACGTTCCTGGAAGTTTTTATTGTCATATTCGGAAGTGGTTTTGTCCATTTGAGCTCGAAGTTGAGCCACACGGGCTTTAACATCTTCTTTTGAACCAGCGCCACCCAAGATTCGAGTTTTGTCTTTGTCGGCAGTGACTGAGTCGGCCCGGCCACAAAACTCGGTTGGTTCGGCGGTGTCAAACTTGGCACCAACTTCGTCTGAAATGACTCTACCGCCAGTTAAGACAGCAATGTCTTCTAACATGGCTTTGCGGCGGTCTCCAAAACCCGGAGCCTTAACCGCTAAAGCGTTAAAGGTACCCCGAAGTTTATTTAGAACCAGGGTGGTTAAAGCTTCACCGTCAACATCTTCGGCAATGATAACAAAGTTTTTAGTGAGCTTAACCAGTTTTTCCAAGAAAGGCAGAATATCTTGAATGGAGCTGATTTTCTTGTCAGTAATAATAATATAGGGACTATCGATAACTGACTCCATGGCTTCGGTATTGGTAGCAAAATAGGGCGAAAGAAAACCCTGGTCGAATTCCATACCGGAAGTTTCTTTGGTTTCAATAACCAACCCCTTACCCTCTTCGGCAGTGATTAACCCGTCACGGCCGACTTTGATTACGGCTTCGGCGATTTTTTTACCGATAACGGAGTCACCAGCAGAAATGGTGGCGACATTTTCAATTTCGTCATTATCTTTAATATTGATACTTTTTTTCATGGCGTCGAGTTCAGCTAAAATGGCAGCCAGACCTTTTTCTAAACCCTTACGGATGATCATGGGATTAGAACCGGCGGTGACATTTTGTAAACCTTTATTGGCAATAGCCTGAGCCAGAAGAGTTGCGGTAGTAGTACCGTCTCCGGCGATGTCGTTGGTTTTAGAAGCAGCCTCCTTTAAAAGCTGGGCACCCATGTTGGCAAACGGGTCTTTTAATTCAATTTCTTTGGCAACAGTAACACCATCGTGGATAACATTGGGGGCACCCCATTTTTTATCAATGGCAACATTGCGACCCTTGGGTCCTAAAGTAGTAACAACAGCGTTAGCTAAAATGTTGATACCCTGAAGCAAAGACTGGCGGGCATCGGCTGAGAATTTAATTTGTTTGGCCATAGTTAGTGTATTTAATGTATATAGTAATAATTTGTAATTTACTTAATGACTGCCATAATGTCTTCGAACTTGAGAAGGAGCAGGTCCTCTTGGTCCTCTTTATACTCTTTGCCACCCCATTCGCGGTAAATGACAGTGTCACCCGTAGCGCAGGGTGAAGTTTTTTTGGTGCCGTAATCGGAAATATACTCAGAACCAACACTAATAACT
>JBAYFX010000025.1:0-12707 GCA_041666965.1 Candidatus Shapirobacteria bacterium | reverse complement strand
CCATTGGCGGTGAGGCGGAGATCGAATCTACCGGCGCTGTCGAATGTCATAGCTTGGATAAAACGAGTTGGAGTGTTGTCGTTTGTTTTGGCTACGGTACAGACGGTAAAGGGATTTGGTTGAAAAAACCGTTGTGGTTTATCGGAAACTAATGGGATCCAGGAAGCGAGTGAAGCGTCACCACCTAAAATTTCTGTACAAGCGACGGAATGGTCGCCACCGGAAACAATGGTAGCGGATAGTTGTGTCGGGGTATCAATAAAGGCTACTTTTGGAGTGTTGAAAGTGATTTCACTTTCTCCAGAACTATAGGCTTGGCAATTTAGAACTGCTTCGTTTTGGGAGATTGGGGTACAAATAAAATCATCGGCGGTACGTGGGGAATCAAATATTAAAGAACCAGTAATTTCCCCGTCTGACTGAACTGGGTCGACGACTAGTTGGTCGTTTTCGGTTGAAGATACAATCGTAGATGTGGGCGAAATTGAACCGTTGCTGTTAATAATTGCCAATGCTATTTTGCCAATAATAGCATCCGATTCTTTAATGCCTACAATTGCTTGTGTTGCACTTAAACCAACCAGATCTACGGCTATTGTAGTACCGGTCGGGTTATTTGATGTGGTTGGAATCCAATCAGATATTCTTTGAACTGAGCAGGGTGTTTCGGAGTTTGGGGGCTCAACACAGATATTATAAAAAGCTTTTCTTCCGGTTTCTGGACTATCAATAGTACAGGCTAGGGTGGTTCTGGAATCTCCGCTTGGTTCTGTTTGGAATAGTGGGTCAAGGCAGGTGATTTCTTCATCTGCTGGTTTTGAACCATTAGGTAATAATACATTTGGAATTGGAGGAGAATCAGGGTTTTTAAGAGAGGCGGGGACTGGGGGTTGGGGGGTAGCGGCACGAGCACCAGGTACACCGGCGGTGATGGCTACTGTTAAAGCCACAGCGGCTAAACGGCAAACGATTTCTTTTCGGGTCATAACACGTAATATATCATACAATATAAAATATGTATAGGATGTGTATGTTCACGGACAAGAGGCGGGATAAGAAAACTATTTTTTAGGGGCTACGTTGGAATTGGTTTAAATTAGGAGAGGTGTGAGGTTTTAGATTGTGTTTTCGAGTAATGGGTGGTGAGTTGGTGATATGAGTTTCTCCGGCGGTTCGAGAACTGTCAATAAAAGGTAAGTAAACACGACGGTTCTCTTGGATGTAGTAGGATAAGCCCCACTTTTGGGTTTCGGGATCATAGCCTTTTGTTATAGTATGAGTTTCACTATGACCATCCGCATAACGGACAGGGGCAGAGTATACCAAATTGATTACCTGGTGGGTTTTGGTGGGATCTAAACCATCAATACCCGGTTCAAAACTAATTAACTCATATACATTATAAAAATCCTCTAACCCATAACTGCTAAAATTAACTTTATTAATATCAAAATCATCGGGATCAATTGCGCCAAAAATTCGAATGTATTGGGAACCATCCTCAGGCCGTTTTGCTAAAGATGTGGCTAAAATTAATTCACGGGGACCTTCAGTGGTTTGAATGGAAACAACTTGGGCTAACACTGGTCCAATTTCATTGTCTTTGTCAGTGCGAGAAACAGGAATTGGTAGGGACTCCTGAGAAATTCCTGGCATTTGAACTGTAGCCCAGACTTCGCTTATTCCCTCGTATTCATTTACAAACAATCTATAAGTTGTTCCATTACTGGTAATAACTACTGTTGAATTTGGGGGAGCAGTAAAATCATTTTCAAAGATAGATAAGGCGAGACTGTCAGGATAAGTGTTTTCTTTGGACGAAGGTTGCTGGTCTACTAAAAATTGGTTAAGTTTGGATGAGGTTTCTTGAGGTAAAGTGCAAACATTTCTATTTTGAGTAAGATGGCAAACCGGAGGGAGGGTTTGGGCGGCAGCATCGGGGGACGATAAGATAGCTAGGGTGGCAGCTGCGGTAGCAGCTGAGCCAAGAAGGGTGTTTATTCTACGACTCATAGTTATATTTTTATTGGTAATCTAGTGATAATATTGTAGCACAGATTGGGCTAAATATTAACAGGACGTATATATATAGTATGTATTTAACGACTAGTTGTCAAATCTGGTTTTACGTATTAAAAGAAAGGTGAGTGGAATTAAAATAAAACCTAAAAATTGTAAAAGCTGGGGCCAGAAGAGGATATAGATATTAAGTCCGTTAGTGCGCTGGTGCGATAGTTGTGGGGGTAGTTCCCAGCCGTTGGCCCAGTTGTTAATTAACACGTGGTTATTTAGAAACACCGGAGTAGCGCCATTGAAATAAAAGGCTAGCCAATCAGGGGAGTAGGATTGGAAAAAGAGGAGGTGAGATTTGAAGTTAGGGTTATTGATTTTCACTAAGCTATTATTTGGCCAAATCAGCTGGTATTCCTGGGGTATTGGGGGTTCAGGTGGTTGGCTGGCAAACGAAGAGGGAGTGTTTAGTAAAGAATAATCAAGCTTAAAAATTTGAATATCAGAAACTAAAGAAAGACTGGAGCGGAAATTATAGGAAATAGCATTTAAATTAAGATTGTAACCGGCAAAACTGTCCATGGGAGGCACTAAAAAGTAGTCCCATCCAAACTGAGAGTTTTTAGTTAACTCGTCTTCAAAACTACAAAGATTGGAAGAATAATTATAAAGACAAAGGCGGAGGGGAATACCCTTAACATATTTAGATTTAACGCCAATAATAAATGATTGGGAGTGATCCATTTGGGGTAATTTAATTTCCACACCATTGGTAGTGTTAAATGAAGAAAAGGTGATGTAATTTGAGGAGGCTTTTATGAGGGGGTTCGTAATAAGACCAGATAAAGCAGAATTGTTGTAGAGGCGGTAGGGTTCAAGTTGAATTTGAGAATTGGTGGCTAGATTAGTTAGTTTCCAAATGCTGTCTGAATTGGTAATTCGAAACTGTTGGAGGTTGAGACGGTCGGTGTGGGATAGAATATTTCGAAATGGATAGTAGTCGGAAGTGGGTTCGTTTTTGGTGAAGTAATTAGTCCCAGTAAAAGCAGAATCTTGATAGTGGCGGGAATAGGTAGGACTGACGTTGGTTTTCAAGTTCTGAACAATAACTTGTGACGGTGTGGGGTTGAGTTGATAGAGATGGAGGGAACCGGAATTAAAAACGGAGGTGATTTGGTTTTGAGAGGCAAGAGAAAGGAGTAAAGTTTCTATTTCTGGAGCAAGAGTTACCTGAGTTTGGTTTTTTGAGGTGGTAGCAATGTTACTGGAGTCCCAGAGAAGATAAGAAATGTTGTATTTTTTAAGATTTAAAAGAAACTGGGAAGGGTTGCTACTATATAAGGAATAATAAAATTCACGGTAAGCTTCTTCGTTAGTTTGAGCCCAGCGGTCGGAATCTCGGTCAAGCGTTCCAAAGGGGAGGCCAAACCAAATAAAACCGGAACCTTGATAATTCCAATCATAATACTGCCAACCACTTGATTGATGGAGGGGGAGGGTAAGGGCGATACCCGGGGGTAAGTGGCGGGTAGCCTGATAGAGTTTGAGGTATTGGGCTGGGATGGATTGCCTGACTAGAGGAGAGATGAGTTGGCCCTGAAAGAAGGGGAAACAATAGATAAGCAGAGAGACAGACATAATAATGCCAAACCTTTTTTTGAAATTTGGGGAAGGTTTCACCAGAAAGAGTAAGTAAGTAAAATAGGCAAAAAATAAACTTAAGCCAAATGTATAAAGAATTGACATTTTGGTAAAAATAAAACGGAATACTTCAGAAAGGAGTGGCAGAGTAAGAAGATAGTCGAAAATATTGCGAAAAAGCGGCACGTTGTTGGCCAACAGGACAAAAGGAATAATGAAAAATGGAGAAAGTGGCAAGAAAAGCGGATGACCACGAAGTAAGACTGAGATTAATCCAATAAAGGCTCCCAAGAAAATTAGGTTGCCGATTAATTTAACGTCAAAAAGAGAACTGTGGCGGGACCACTGAGGCATGAGTTTATCTGGTCGGTTGTTAGTAAAATCAAAAGAATCCCAATTAAAGTAAAAGCCTTTAATTAGGGAGGTTTGAGCCAGTGTGCCGGTTTCCCGATTACGTTCTAAAAATTCCTGAGAGTGGAGACGATTGGCTTTATGGAGTTGGGGCGTGAGGGAATTGGAGGCAGCAAAATATAAATTGGGTAATAGCCAAAAGCTGTTGGCGGCAAGGGTTAACAATATTAGAATAAGAGGGTATTTGAACGGACGGCGATTGGTTTTAGACCAAAGAAAAAAGAAAATTGCCATTAGTCCAAAGAAGGGATACCAGAGGTGGGCGGCGTAGGCTTGAGGAGTAGCTAAAAGGTTAACTAGAAAAAAAACCAGAAGATGGCGCCGTGAGGGGTGTTGAAGGCAGCGGATAGTGACAAGAATTAATAGAGGCAAGAGAGCCCATTGAGTGGGAAACATTTCAAAAGGGACATAGAATTGTTGAAGGGTGCCGAAATTAAAAAGGTAAACCAGAGAGGAAATAAGGGCAACACCGGGGTGGCGGGGTAGGAGCTGGCGAATTAAATAGTAAAACGCCAAGGGGCCAACTATTAAACAGAGAAAAACATAGGAGTAGCGAAGAAGGGAAAGGGGCAAAATAAAATGAAATAGCCAGAGAATAAAAACGCGGGGCAGATCGGCCATGGCGGAATGGCCGGAAATAGCACCCAGACCCTGATCGGCGCGCCAGACACCGAAAAATAGGCGCTGAAAATTTAGTTTAAAGTCAAATTCAGGATGAAGGGTGTCCCAGCCGGTTAAAAAAGTTCCCGGAGTGTAATTGCGGTAGACCAAAAAGAGGGTGATTAGAAGTAAAATTAGCGGGTAAAACCAGTGATACCGGGACAATTTGGTCACAGTATTAGTCTATACTAAAAGTGAGATGTTGGGGATTAAATCTAAAAATGTTTTTTGGGGATTAATTACAATATGCGTCCTTCATTTAGTGGCCAATATAATATGGTTGGCGTGGGATAAAGCGCCGCCGGCTTGGGACCAGGCAGCACATATTCGAAGTGTGGTTCTGGCCAATCAGTGGATGAGTGGGGAATTTTGGGGAGGGTTTGGAGATTTAGTTAAGGCATTTGGGGGATATCCGCCGTTGGTTTATTTATTGGGAGGAGTATGGTCGTTACTTTTTGGGGTTGGAGTTGCCCAAATTACTTTCGTAAATAGCATCGTTCTGGTTTTTGTATTAGTCGGACTGTTTAAGCTTATTTTGGAAATTTACAAAGATGAGAAGTTAGCTTTAGGGGTAACGGTTTTGTTTTCTTTTATGCCTGTGGTTTACGATATTTCCAGAAACATGCTTTTAGATTTGGCACTAAGTGGCTGGGTAGTGTGGGGATTGTGGAGTTTGGTGAAATCAAAATATTTAATTGAATTTAAATGGGGATTGGTGTGGCTACTTTGCTTGATGGGAGCATCATTGACCAAAATTAATGGGTTTATATACTTTTTTCCAATGGTGGTTTGGGTAATTTATGCTTGGTTTAAGAAAGATGAAATAAAGATATTTAGAAATTTGGCAGTTTATGGCGTGTTGTATTTAGGATTGGTTGGTTGGTGGTGGTTGGTTAACAAGGAAAATATAATTAACTATTTGACCGGGTTAGCAGGAACAGGGGAGAAACTAACTGACCCGATGAATTTGGGTGACTGGCAAACATGGATACATTATTTTCGCTTAATGCTGCTTCATCAAGTATCACCGATTCCAACACTGATTTGGTTGGGGGTTTTGGGTGTGTGTAAAAAAGGAAAGTTTAGAAAAATTAGCTTTTTAATTTTTTTTGGGTTAGTTAACTATGTAATATTTACAATCATAAAAAATAAAGACTTTCGATTTACTTTGCCCATGCTTCCTATAGTAGCTATTACGCTTGTAATGGGCTTAAAAGAAATGGGGAGAGTGAAGATTTGGATAAGTTGGATTTTGGTTATTTGGATGGGATGGATGTATATTAATAATTCATTTGGTTTTCCGATTCGTAAGCCATGGGTAGTGGCGACTCCAACATTTGTAGCGGGTGATGTAGAGTGGATAGGAATTGATGATTATCCAGTGAGAAGTCCCAAAAGTGAGGAGTGGCCTCAAAAATTTATAATTAATGATTTGGAAAAAATGGCGGTGGATAAGGGTCATAAAATTAGTGTGTTGGTACTTATAAACCGTGAAGAAATTAATGACAATAATTTGGGCATGTACAAAGAAATTATGGGGACGGATGCGTTTGAGCCGGGTTCAGTAGGATCCAGAGAAAGGTTTCAGAGTGAAAATGAGATAGAGGGGCTGGTGGGGGAGTATGACGCAGTATTAGTACCTGATAGCACTTATGAACCGGCACCTTTTTATGGAATTAATTTAGAAGCATACCGACAAGCAAGAGATTGGGCACTGACACATCCTGAGAGATTGGAGCTAGTAGCCAACTACTATGTATATGGCACAGAAAACCTGTATCTGATGAAAGTGAGGTAGTTTACTTTCCAGCTTTAATGCCTTTGTCGATTAAACACTTTTCGTAAAGTGTTTTTTGGGGTTCACGATTAGTGATGTGACGGCCTTCGGCATCGTCAAACTCATTTTGGTAAAAGGTTTGAGCGGCACAGCCGTCAAAAGCCTGGTTGCGGATTTGGGTTTGGTAAGCGCCCACATACTGGAATCCGACAACTAAAAGGGCTAAGGCAATTAACCCATATTTGATTAGTTCAATTATTTTGGTCATAGTGTTTGTTAAATTTGGATTCGCCGGAATTACACCGGCTCATCAGATCCGTTATTCTCGCCTTTTGGGCGGATTTACGGATGTCCCTCGTTTGCTTGCTTTCTCTCTCTTTTGTTTTTTTCCCTGACCCCCACTGGTCGGTAGTTGCGCTTGCGCGTACTTTCCGACCAAGTGGGCGGCTTTGGCGTCTAGCCCTTGGGCTTCTGGACCACCTCCTCGGCGATGCCGGAATCGGTGATCTTCACCCAGAGCACAGCGCCGCAGCCGTCAGGGTCGCAGCCCTCGCGGAACCGCATGTCCACCGTCAACCCCTTGTCCGTGGAGTTACAGACGCCGACGCCGTCGGTGCTGTCGATCTCCACATTCTCGGAGCTGTCGTTGGTGACGACCACGATCTTGTCATCGACGTACAGGAAATCCTGCTTGCCAATGATGATGTGGCCGCCATTTGCGGATTCGCCGGGGCGAAGCATGAACCGACCGGGGTTGACGTGGGTGCAGCGAAACTCGCCAGAGCCGTCGTCGACCGGGCTGGTCGGGGCGGGCGCGGGGGTTTCCTGCTGGTCGCAGGTCGGGCAGTCGGGCGCGGCGGGCGCGAGGGTCGCTTGCGGGGTCGGTGCTTGCTGTCGGGCAGCTCCGGGGGAAGTGAATCCTCCAGTGCAGCTAGCGAGCAGCAAAGCGATCAGGGCGATTAGCACGAACGTAGCAAACTTCTTCATGTGAACCTCCTAGTACATCCAGCCAATGACTGCGACAACGAACAAGACGCCCGCGCCGAGCCAGAGCAAGTGCTGCTTGGTCGAAGCCTTTTCGAAGTGCCGTTCCGCGCGTTCATCCGAGACCAGTGTGGTCCAGATAAAATCGTGGATAGCAGCGCCGAGAGCCGCAGCCAAGAGCAGTCCGATCCAGAACTCAGATACCGTGATAGTGACCATTTCCTTTACCTCCCTTATGATGTAGAAAAACCCAGGCTAGGGGACAAATAGATTATCCGCTAGATTGGGTCTTCCTACTCCAAAAGAAGGTTGCCTTTGCCTTTACCAACAATTGAGAGAGAAGATTGGCAAAATTACTTTTACCAATCAAAGCAAGCAAACTGTAAAAGAGCCACGCCTAAAGCGAAATAAATTTCGCATTATGGCGGGCAGGCTGTCCAATTGGCTAGACGCGATGTCTAGAAATTAGATTCCTGCTTGGCGATTAAAAAAATAACCGCCAAAAGATAGGCAGAGTCTGCTTACGGTTTTGACGGTTATTTGAATCATTGGTTTTTTTTGGCTTAAAGCCAAAAGAGATAAGGGGTTGAAATGACGAGGAGCCACCCAACTCCTTATTCTCTTTTGGTTTCAAACACTGGTTGTTAATGATCTGACCTATATTATATATCTCTTTTACCATTTGTCAAGTTATAGGATACTAATACAAATAGTTAATCTCCAATCACCAATCTTTAAAATATCTAAGGATAGTGTATAAAGATAAGATAGGGAATATTTGAAAGTGTTATAAAAACTATAGGTCAATATTATATTTGTAATTAATAATAAGCCTATAAAGAAAACAGTTTGTATATACTGTTTATGAATAACTGAATAATGTAGAAAGAGATTAAAGAAAGGAGAAGAAATGAGTATGTGTAAGGAGCAGAGGGTTACCTAAAACAAAAATCCCCCCGAATTTTCGGGGGGATTGAGAGTTAATTTAACTCGTATTACTGTTTAGTAACCACGAGCGGCTTTGCGCAAGCGGAAAGCGCCAAAGGCGCCACCTAAGCTTAGGAGAGTTCCTAAGAGCATACCTTCAGGTCCGGTTTTAGGCAGAGTGGGGGAGGTAGAACCAACTGAGGTTGAACCAGTACCCAAAGTACCGTTACCGGTATAGAAATATAAGCTGTCGGTTGCTTGAGTACCGACTTCGGACTTAGCAGTTACGTTTAAATCGTTTTTAGCTAGAATCTTTTGGATCTTGCTTTTATCTGCCACAGTTAAAGTAACTGTTTTTTGGTAATCCTGATTGGCCGCAATCTGGGGGATATTGAAGCTAAGTGAAGAATCGGAGGTAACAGAAGCAGGTAGCTTGGGAGTTAACTGAACCCAAGTTTGGTTACGGTTACCCAAGTTTTTGACGGTGACCTGAAGTTGGAATTTGTCACCAGGGGCAAAAATAATATTGGAACTATCCAAATTATCGTACCAATTAAGCTGGGTCATGCCCTTGGCTTTAAGGTTGACTTCGAGCTTACGGATTTCGTCTTCGGCCAAAATAGGGGAGACGGCGACAAACAATAAAGCAAACAGGACTAAAAGTAATTTTGTTTTCATATTCCACC
The DNA here is from genome assembly GCA_041666965.1 of Candidatus Shapirobacteria bacterium. Classification (GTDB taxonomy): domain Bacteria; phylum Patescibacteriota; class Microgenomatia; order UBA12405; family UBA12405; genus JBAYFX01. The sequence continues at coordinate 3,611 of JBAYFX010000025.1, read as the reverse complement.
TGCTAATGTGTAATTGAAGGGTATTATAGGACGAAGTGGGGTAGAAGTCAAAGTTACTTGTTAGGTAAACACATTATTTAATCTGCCACAGGCGGACTTCGGGTTATTTATAACGCTAATTGCACTCAGAATTTAGCGGTAATAATAGTCTAACAAGAAAGTAAGAATTAAAGATATGGGTTGAAAGAAGTAGCCAATAATTTTATTAATAATGTAGATTGAGAAAAGAAGATAAAGTTAGGTATGGACCAAGAATAACATTAAAACAAGCTATGACTGAGGGTGCGATAGAACTTTACGGGGTAACAGAGGATAAATTAAAAAGACATCATGTAATACCCAAATCTGCCAGAGGGACGTCTTTTGTTATTGGTGGAGAAAATTTTCAACCGTCCAGAAGAGAAATTAATAACCAAGCCAACAGGGTGCCAGTTCCTGATGGTTATCATGGGTTAGGACATTTGATGTGTGAACTAGTATTCCGAGCAAATGGTAATTTTGAGTTGGCACGGGAGCACCACCATACCGCCATAGCATTAATAGCAAGAGCGGAAAGCTACGGAGAGTTAGTAAATATTGCGGTGGCAAGAGTAATAGGAGGTTGTTTAGTACAACGGTTATATGGTGTGCCGGGTGAGCGGCGGAATTGGGGAAGAGCAAATGGGTAGGAGATGCTAGGGGGCTAAAGCTGAGGAGAAATCGGGATGGGTTTTGGCTAGTAATAGATTGGCTTTAAACCAATTTAAAGGATCTCCAGTGGTGTGCCAGAGGGCGTTGTTCTCTTGGTAATTGTGGGTTATTACTACATCGTTTTGGGAGAGCCAATTAACAGCATCGGCTAACCATAATTCACCGGCTCTAACGGAGGTTTTTTCGAGCGCTTCGATAACTTTTTGAGTACAAACAAACCGACCAGCTTGAATTATATTGCTGGGAGCTTGGTCCCGGGGAACTTTTTCAACCAGACCGTTAATTCGGTTGGGGTATTTAGGATCATCAATATATTTAACCGTGCCGTATTTGTGAACTTCTTCCCAAGGGACTGCTTGAACACATTCAACCATGGCTGGTTGGTATTGATTAAAGAGGGCCATGGCACTTTTTAGAAAAGCACCAGGATTGTCCTCAATGGTTAAATCGTCTCCCCACATATAAAGAAAAGGATCGGAGCCGACAAAATCTTTACCGATGAGAAGAGGAACTCCGTTACCATAAGGGTGAGCTTTGGTTTGAGGGCGGAAAGTGAGGTGGGCGTGGGATAAAATATTATCAAGTCCGGCCATAGCTGATTGTTTACCAGTGGATTCCAGGTATTTGTTTAACTCAATGTCAGGCGAAAAATGTTTAACTAGGGACTCTTCATTTTCCCGGTGAATTATTAAAATATCGGTAATTCCAGCACCAACAAGTTCTTCTAAAACCCAATGAATTTGTGGCCGATTAAGAATGGGAACCAGTTGTTTGGCGTAGGTTTTAACAGTAGGTAGGAAGCGAGTGGAGAAACCACCACAAGGAACAATAGCTTTGGTTATTGGCATAGTGGGTTAATTATAGACAAGATATGGGTATGTTAAAATCCGGTAAATGGCAATTGTTGAATTAAATACTAAACATTTAGGAGAATTAAGGATTGGTTCATTATTTGTAATGGTCGGGACTGAACCTTGGGAATTCATGTTGGTAGAGAATGGTGAGGGTGTGAAAGTTTATGGCAGAGTTGGTTTTAGCAAAAAAACAGGTGAATATTACGGTCATGAATGGGGGAAGGCGGAAGTTGCAGAATGGTCCTCGGTTATGGTTCGACAGACTGATTGGTTAGATCCAAAAAGCCCAGAGGTGAGAAAAGTTGTTGGCGAGTGGGGAAATGGGTGAGATAAAAAAACTTGAAAACTAGCTTAAACTGGTAACTGATTAGTATTATTAATACTTAGTTTATATGTGTTAAAATCGGGCAAATGGGAAAATATGTATCAAAAGTGGACATTTGGGACGGGGGATTGGGTGAGTTTAGAGAGGTAAATTCACCGGTGCTTCTTAGAACAAACCGGGTTTCTTTACCCATAGTTCCCGGGTTAATAGGGGAATTGGGAAGGATGGTCAGGAGAACTTTTGTTCCAGATTATTGTGAACAAGCGTTAGTTGGATTTTGGGAGTATCAATTGGCTTTAGGTATGGCTTATGCTAATGTAGAAAAATATAGAGGGATAACATTGGTGTCTCCGATTGGTGAGCTGGCAAGAGTGGAAAGTTTGGATAAGAGTATGAGAGTACTTGGAGTTTTTAACCCGAGGACAAATATATTATTGAGGCAATGGTGGAAGGATTGAAGTAGGGTGAACTAATGGTTATAATCAAAGACACTGGGCCCATAGCGTAGTTGGTAGCGCGTCCCCATGGCATGGGGAAGGTCAGGGGTTCGAGTCCCCTTGGGTCCACTTCAAAAAATATTGAGAAAGTACAAAAAACCCCGCATTTTGCGGGGTTTTAAAGTTTTGAGTAGGTTTAGCGACCGTTGTATGGAGGCTGGTAGCCGGAAGTTGGCTGAATGCTGTAGGTTGGTTGAATTATTTTGTTAGTGGGGACAATGGATATTTGGACTATTGGGGGAGTCGGCGTGACATAACCGGTAGTAGGCCAAGGAGCCATGGTTGGGTAAGGGGCAAGAGTGGGAGTTGGAGCGTAAGTTGGCCTGACAGAGCAGGAAGAACGGTTGTAGCAGGCTTTGTCGGCCAGAATTTGCCACATATCTGAAGCGTAACAAGTTTTACCATCACCTAAGGTTCCGGAAAAACCGTCGTAACAACCATAGTAGGCTACTAAATAACCTGTGTTACAGACTTTGTCTACTGAAAAACTACTAACTCCGGTTTTACAAACTGAAGTTGTAGGAATAGGGGAAATGTTTTTGGTAGGACAGTAGTCTTTGTAAAAAGTCTCAAGGGCGCTACAGGGAACAGTGCGGGTAGCGACAATGGATTTGGTTTGAGTGGTTTGGCCTAGTACTTGAGAGGATGAATTGAGTTGTAAACCAACTTGAAGAAAGGAGAGGGAAAAAACAGAAATAACGAAAGCGAGAACGGAAATGTTAAAAAGAGAAGGTAGTTTCATGAATTAATAGTAAGGGGAGAGAAAGAAAAAGAAAAGAGGGAAAGAGTAGGGGGATTTATGAGTGGGAACAAATAAGGTAAAATTGCTTGCCTAGGCCCGTCCCGCGGCGGCGGGGTCACAGAGATCTCCAACCCCGCTGTGGCGGGGCGAATCCTTAGTAGAATGGATTAATGTATTACGTGTACATATTACAAAGTATTAAGGATGGAAATATTTATACGGGCTATACTTCAAACATAAAATTACGATACTTGGAACATAAAAATGGATTGGTAAAGTCAACAGTAAATAGAAGACCCTTAAAACTCGTATATTTTGAGTGTTATATAAATGAGAGAGATGCAAGAAGGCGAGAAAGTTACCTAAAAGCTGGCGGAAAAGCAAAAAATGACTTAAAATGGCAACTTAGAGATAGTCTTTTAGGCCCGTAGTGAAATGGTATCACAGAGGTCTCCAAAACCTTTATTTATGGTTCAACTCCATACGGGCCTGCCTACGCTCTT
>JBAYFX010000024.1:0-13410 GCA_041666965.1 Candidatus Shapirobacteria bacterium | reverse complement strand
TCTTATCAGCCGCTTCAGCCAGAATTAATCTTCATCGCTATTCTCCCCGCCACTTCCCTCCACTCCTCTTCTCCCCATCCCTTTACAGTCATTGCCGGTGTCCCTACTCGTATTCCCGATGGTTTAAATGGACCCGCCGGGTCATGAGGTACAGTGTTAGCATTTACTATTATTCCCTCTTTTTCCAGCGCCTCCGCCACTTCTCTTCCTCTCCCTTCCCCTACTCCCACTACTATTAAATGATTTTCAGTTCCCCATACTTTTAGTCCTGCACTTTTTAATCCCTCAGCCAAAAACTTGGCGTTCACCACTACTTTTTGGGCATATTCTTTGTACTCCGGCCTCATTGCCTTTTTCATAGCAATAGCGATACCGGCAATATTATTTATGTGCGGTCCCCCCTGCAGTCCTGGGAAAACCGCTCTGTCTATTTTTTTACTCAATTCGCCATCTTTGGCCAAACCTTTAGCTGTCACTCCAATCACCGCCCCCCTTGGCCCCCGCAACATTTTATGAGTTGTACTCATAATTACATGAGCAAAAGGCACCGGACTTGGGTGCTGCCCTCCGGCAATCAACCCCGACAAATGAGATATATCAGCCACCAGCCACGCCCCAACTGACTGGGCCATCATTCCAAATTTCTCCCAGTCAATAACCCAGGGGTATGCTGTTGACCCTACCATTAACACCTTTGGTTTTTCTGCTTCAATCAGTTTGCTCACCTCCTCATAATCAATTCTCCCCTCTTGGTCCACGTCAAACTGAATACTCTGATAATAATGTCCCGAAAAAGTCACTTTTGGATGACCGTGGGTCAAGTGGCCCCCAGCCGATAATTTCAACCCGGCAATTTTTTCACCGGGGTTGGCCAAGGCCATTAATATTGCCGCATTAGCCGGCGACCCGGAATAAGCCTGAACGTTAGCCATCTCCACCCCAAACAGTTTCTTGGTTCGCTCAATTGCTATTTGCTCAATCTGGTCAATTATTCTGTTCCCCTGATAATACCGTTTCCCGGGGTACCCTTCGGCGTATTTATTGGTCAAACAACTGCCTAAAGCGTCGAGCACTTCCGGGTAAGTAAAGTTCTCAGATGGTATTAAGGTCGCCTCCCTCCCCTGCCTCTCTTCTTCCAAAACAATTAAATCTACAATTTTATCCATTTTATTATTCTAATCCAACTACCTTAATAATGTTAGATAATTTTGCTCTCAAACCACGTAAATACATCAACCAATTTGTTGACTGGTCACCAAACCTTGCTTCAATGTCACTCAGGACAGGATACCTTCCCTTTTGGTCCGGGTATCTCAAGAAATTCATTACCTCCTGTTGCGTCAAAGTCAATTTATTCATAATTTCTCCCCATCTTTTTTCCACCTGGGGTAATATCTCAATAATTGGTACAGGATATGCTCTATGTAGCATTACAGTTCCGTCCCAACCTACCAACCTCTTATCTTTTCCCGTCAAAATCCTATCAGCAATTTCCAAAACAGAATATGCCACACAAGTGCTTACGCCCAATTTTCTGCCAACATTATCTAAGCACAATAAATTTCCATCTTCGTCTTTTAGATTTAAAACCACATCAAGTACTTCTTTTTCCCTATCCGTTAATTGCTGCCAAAATCGATCTTTATCAACTTCTGTTAATTGTCCCAACATTTTCCACACCACCACCCGAATAGCACTACTGTCCAATAATCCATTATCCGTTTTTAATAAACTCAAGCCTTTTAAGGCTCGATCAACCGCTCCAACTAAGTCAAGCATATCAACGGGTTTCTCGTTACTACTACCCAAAAGAGATCGTTTCAGTTCTCTTACTCCCATTTTCAAATTTGCAAACATCGTTTCCTGACTAATCTCTGCTTTGCGACCAATTTCATAAAACGACAATTCAGGAGCAAACACTCCAGCAGCCCTTAACCCCGCCAATAACATTCTTGGACGTTTGAATAAAATAATTCTTTCTAAAACAGCGTCGATACCAAATTTTCCGATCAATTCTTGTATATCCTGAAAAGGAGCAGATCTGCCGCCATAAGGTTCAATGTTCCCTGGATTATGGACAACCCAACCATCTTTATTGGCCACATCAACTAAATTATCTACTAACCATTCTCCCCTCTTTAATTCCAATTGATCATGTAAAACCATTTCCGCACCCCTCAACGACGGATCCCAGTGATTATAAACATAATCACTTATCTGGCCCCTTAACCCCCCACTCGTTTCTTCTGTTACCCGCCACCCATCAACTCCAATTTTTAACGCTTCATCTGTCATCTGGGCTACCAGTAATTCCATCTTATTCCCCCAAGTAAAAAAACCGTCAACATCTGGAACAAAAGTAACAACACGCCTCCATCCATCTCCTTTGTACCGAAGATCACCTTGTCTTGCCCTTAAGCGATAATTAGGCAACTCCCCTATTTCACTTCTAAAGTCCTCCATTTGAAAAAATGCCCCATTAGTTCCATTTTCTCTATTATTTGAATTCACCCGCGGATTTTACACTATTTTGATCTATTTATCATCTACGCTACCATCGATATTACCTCTTAATCGAGCTTCCGCCTTGGCTTATCGGCACATCTTCTCCACTCATTCTGATCCCCCAACCCTTTAATTCTGTAATTACAATCCGCCCAAGGTCGAGTACATACCTCTCGAAAACAAGACAAATTTTTCTCCACACTTCCTACCGATACCCCTCTAATTCTTGGTAAATCAAAACAAAACGGCTTTGGACCTTCGTACCCCACCAGCACACCATCAAACACCATCATTAAATCATCAACTACTTTACTCGGCTCCTGGTTAGCCCCCACCACATACCATCTTTCCCTCATCGCCAATTCCTGATGTAATCTTCTCACTTCATTCCACTTTTGGCTATCTGATTCAAGTTTATGACCTGGTTCAATTCCGCTAACAAACCTATTTCCGTCAAGTAATATTGCCAAATCCGGTTTCAATAATCCTTGATTATAATCAATTAGTTTTTTTAGCGTTACCCCTAATGCCTGCCCCCAACACATACCTGTCCCCACATAATCTTCCGCCAGCACTGTCACTCCTCGACCCAAATCCGCCAACAAAGCTGGCTGTCTTTCCCACCTATTTTGAGCGTATAAATCCTGTGCCTGGTCTGCCGTCAATCCCTCCGGATTACCTAACCTCAAATATGCGTTAATTCTTATTCCTTTGGGTAAACTGTAATCTGGATATTTAACCCTCAAAACCGTCCACCCATCACACTTCAGTCTTTCCTCCAAGCCTTTCAGGGCCGTTGACTTACCTAAATTGTTAGCCCCATAAACAGCCACGAATTTACCCCTTTCCATTTTGAGTTATTCGAGATTGTAACACTGCTCCCGGTATTTTTTCATACCTGCCGCAGCTCATCTTCCCCTCCCAGCACATTTTTTGAGTAAGGCACGTTGCTCCCGCGTGGGCAAAAATCAGAGGTGCTTTACTCCGAACCAGTTTAAACATTTCCCCCGCCATCTCCCTTATCTCCCACTGAGCTCTCAGGCACAATCTTTTTTCAAAAAAGTGTAGAAGCTCTCGGGCGTTCATGGTAAATGCTATTTTTGTCTCAAGTGACTGGGGTTGTAAATACCGAGCGTCCTCAGCCTTTATCCCCGCCTCGGTAGCCTCCAAATATAATTTGTTTACTTCCACCAAAATCTTTTTCCACTTTTTTAAAATTTCTTTGTTAACCGCCACTTCTTTGGGTATTACATATTTCGCCCCTCCCCTTTTTAAATACCTTCCCGATTGAATTGAAAATGATGCCAATCGGTGCCGAATTAACTGAATTTCCGTTACCCGGCTTACCCCTTCAACAGCAAAAGTAAAACTGGCGTGCTCAAGTGTTGAAGTGTGTCCAGAACCTAACACCATTTCAATCAGTTTTTTAATTTCCTCCTGACTCTGGCGTCGGGTTAATTCCTTAGCCCCAATCGGTGAATAACACTGGCGAATTGCCGCCGCACATACCTGCTGAGCGTTCTTAGTGTATGACAATAATTTAACTTTCATCTTTCACAAAATTCAAGTAACCCATACTAGGAGTTGGCCCCAACTGCCCCCCATACTTACTCCCAAGTCTTTTATCTCCATATCCAATTTCCACCACACCACTCATGGTTAAAAAACATATTTGGGCCACTTTCATTCCTCCATAAATTCTAATTGGCAACCGGGAAACATTTGTTATTTCAAAAGTAAGTTGTCCCTCAAAACCGGGGTCCACAAATCCCGCTGTAGCGTGAATCAGTAACCCTAGCCGCCCCAATGAACTTTTCCCCTCCAACTTTCCAGCCAAGTCCAAGGGAATTTTAAATTTTTCAGTCGTCGAACCTAAAATAAATTCACCAGGGTGAACCACAAAACCACTGTCTTCAATATTCACCTTCCTTGTTACGTCAATTTTTTGTCGAACATCAATCTCCGATGCCTGATAGTTATCAAAGACCAATACTTCACTCATTAGGTGAAGATCATAGCTAGAGGGCTGAACGCAACTTGCCTCAAACGGTTCAATTCCCAAATCAGTCTTCACCCTAGTCTTAATATCCCTATCGGTCAAAATCATTCTCCTAATTTATCGGCTTTCTGGTCATCCAACAATCACACACTCTATATCACCCGACTATTATGCGGTGATTAATCGTCCTTGTAACCTCGACAGTCACATCCTATATTTTCTTGATGTTTGCGTGCTTTAAAAAGTGGCCGTAAACCAGGTTCTACCTTAGGTAAATTCGTAGAAACTTTTCTGTTTGTTAGTACTTCTATTGGATTTCCCGCAGTCATTTAAGAGATTATATCATCTGGATTTTTGTCTAGCCACAATAAGGGACATCCGCCAACACAATAACCCCAATATTTACACTCAACACATTTTTTTGTCGGATATTTGAACAATTTTTTCCTAAATTTATATGCTAAACCACTGTTAGAAAACTTAACAAAATCTGTTACCTTAGACTTCCCTTCAACATTAATATTTTTCTCTCCAATTCCATATCCAGCAAAATGAGTGCAAGGCAAAATACTACCACTACCATCAAAGGCAATCCCTGTCCCCCAATACATATGGCAACCAAAATTTACCCAACCTTTATCCATTAATTCCTCAACAATTTTTTGATTAAATAAGCATAAAGGTACTGTCCCAGTAATGCCCAACTGCCCCCTGCCTTCACTTATCACTTTTAAATACAACTTTTCTACGTTTTCAACAGCTTTAGCCAAATTTGGTGTATAAGTCCATTCAGCTTGTGATTTTTCATTCAGCTGGGGAATAGCAAAATTAAAATCAATAGTTTTCACACCCCAAGAAGTAAGCAATCTGTATATTCCCTCCAAATTATTACAATTTAAGGTTGATATGGTGGTTAAGGTTTCGGTTTTAATTCCTAAATTTAAAGCGTTTTTAATCCCAACTTCTGTTTCTTTAAAACTCCGGGCTCCGGTAATCAAATTATGACTTTCCTTATCCCAACCTTCTACTGAAACCACTACCCTATCTAACCCAGCGTGAATTATATTTTTTGTATAGTCAACATTAGACAACCTTCTTCCGTTAGTAACCAAAGTTGCGTCAATCTCTAAATGCTTTAAAGTCTCAATCAATTTTACTAAATCTTTATACAACGTCGGTTCCCCACCAATTAATATGCAATTACTCGCACCCGCTTTTTTCATTTTTTCAGCCAAATCCCGAGCATATCCTAAACTCATTTCACTAGTTCCCTCTAACTTTGCTTCTTTTAAATAACAAAATTGACAACGATTGTTGCAAACGTTATTTAAAATTAACCAAAAAGAGTTTATTTTATTAATTTTCACTTGTCATTGAACCTATGTTTTCTCCCATTAACTACTTTTAAAAGCACCAAATTGTACTCTTCTAGCTCCCATATTTCCATTTACTATTTCACCCTCTGATTGATCCTTATAGACATGTGTCCCAATCATTTTTTATACCGATATTCTTTACCCACCTATCTGCTTTCTGTATTGCCTACAACCCATCACTCCAGTTACCGCCGCCACCCCCATTCCCAGAGCAGCTGCCAAGTCCGTTCTTCCCACTGCCCAAAAAGCGTACCCTGCCGTCGCTCCACCGATTATAACCATATTTCCCGCCCCCTCAACCAAGCTAATTACCTTTTCTCGACGAAACACCGCTCTTCTTAAACGAACTGCTTCCTCTCTATTCATGCGCCGATTATAGCATTACCTCAGTTCATAGACTACAGTTACAGTTTTATACACCGTCCCGCTTCCCGGTTCCATTGGTGTTCCGCCGCCCCCGCCCTCTGCCATCGACCGATACATCGGAACAACCGTTCCGTTTTGAATTCCCTCGCTCACACTTATTACCTTCCCCAAGCTCCTCCCGGCCGCCTTAGCCGCAATTTCCGCTTTAGCCTTAGCCTGAGTCATGGCCCCGTCAAACAATCCATTTTCCGCCTCTCCAGTGTCATCCAATTGAAAATTTGGTCCGTAGACATTGTTTGCCCCACTGTTAGCCAAAATTCCTGCCAATTCCGTCGCTTTTTCAATATTTCGCAGTTTCATTTCAATCGAACTGCTCACCCGCCACTGTCCTTTTCGAAATTTCTGAACTCCCCCCTCATAATAACTTTCCTCCTGCTGATAATAGCTTAAATTCTGGGTTGTTATATCTTTTTCTTCAATTCCAAAGTCTTTGGCTGCTTTTACTAATTCCTCCATTTTAGTATTAATCTCTTTTGTTGCCTCATTTTTATCGTTATTTATTACGTCAATTCCGGCAGTGAATGTTGCCAATTGATTAGCCACCTGGGTTTTTGCTTCTCCAGTCACTGTCACCGTTTCCGCCGGCTGCCAGGCTACCTTGCCCCAGTTAACTAATCTAAACGGCAGTAAAAACACTGCCGCGATTAACAACCCAGCTACCATAATTATGTTTTTCATTAGTTAATTCTAATCTATAATTTTGTTAACCTCAACCCATATCGCCCAAATTCCACCAGTTTCGAATTCTTTGCCCCTCATCGTTTAACCCCTCCATCATTACCCAGCTAAGACTACCATTTTCAATGCCAATTCCCACAGTAGCACTAGGCATTTCATCTTGAAGTCTTCTCATCACCGCCACTCCCACTCTTCCCTCCTCTTCCCAAGCCACCATCAAACCCACCGCGCCGCAAATTTCCAACGCGTCCGTTTGTCGGTTTACTTCCACTCTATTAGCTCCGTTAAACCACTCCCCAATAACCCTCAACTCTGGTCTTAAGTCATCATTCATTACAAATTGACCTCTTTCAATAATCCAACTGGTACGAATCCAATCGTCGTCGACTAGAATTTGGGTAGTGTGTGGCCACCAGTCTTTAATTACCTCAAGTTCCTCCACTACCCAGCTTATCTCATTAAAATAGCCCCATACCCCTCGACTACTTTCTGGCTCTTTCTTAACCTCCCTAATTCCCAGTTCTCCACCAGGCCCTTTCCAGCCCCCCGCCTTATCTTTCGGCACCAACGGCTCAACTTTATTAATCCGCCCGTCAAACTCGTTGAACCTTGTCACAAATCATATTTTCCTCGCCCTCTGTGTGAATTAGATTAAATTCCCGTTAATCTTTTTAGCTTTTACAAGCTGGACACTCTCCCTTCTTTTTCATATAAACCTTATGGCAGTTTTTACATTCCACCAGTCTTGAATCCAATTCTCCAACAATAGTTGTCATTCCAAATATTTGGTTAAACACTCCCCCTCCAACCCCCATTCCTCCCAACACCGACCCCCCATGATTCCCCCCTGCCTCCAAATAAATATTTCTCTGAGCCAACCTGGTTTCCAGCCAGTATTGGAACTGATAATCACTCATGGCCATTCTCACCTCATTTGGTAATTTTGCCAATTCTTCACCAACCACTGCTTCCATTTCTTTTTGACTCCGTTGAACGTCACCGTTTTCTATTGAATCCCACACTTCAGGCATATCTACTGTTTGTCGCATCACCTCAAACACTTCATCATCTCCTTTTTTAAACCCCAAAGGAGTTGATCTTAAATCATCAAAGCAAAAAACCAACCCCGGCGTTTCACACCCTAACTTCATCTGGGCCTTAGCAATAGTCAAGCACTCTTCTCCGGTATGGACGGGTGCCTTTATTCCCCAGCCGCTTAAACGTATACCATTGTCAATTTCCCCAATTCTTAATAAACAAAATCTCGATTGAGGATAATTACTTATTCCTCCTTTGGGGCTAATCCAAAAAACCCATTTACATCCTCTATCAAACAAATCTATCATCGCTTCCATCCCCAAATTTTCCAATTGTCCTAATTTTTCTCTTATGTCTACTCCCAATTCTGGTCCTCTTTCACGGGTTACTACAAATTCATAATGATTTACATTATCAACCAATGCTACCCCCTTCTGATTTTCCCGAACAGCCATTGTCGCTTCCTGCAAATTGCTTTTTTGGGCGCTAATCACAGGAGTAACACCAATACATTCATGTGACTGATACATATTTACTCTTTGCTCGAAAGATTTGCATTGGTCGGGCTGTCACCGTAGCGGCACTGCTTGGGAATTCCACCCAATTCAAAAAACTTACAACTTCTCCCCCGCGTACCTCCCTAAGGTAAACAAATAATCAGATAACCGATTAAACCAAATTAATATGTTTTTATCTACCTCTCTTGTTTGGCTCAAACTCACTACCCGTCTTTCCACCCGTCGGGCCACCGTCCGGGCCCAGTTTAAGTAAACAGCCCCCTGCTTTTCAAATACTAAAAACTCATTTATTTCCCCAAGCTCCTCTTCCATTTTTTTTATTTGAGTTTCCATTTCTCTAATATCTTGATCCAAATTGATACTTTGCTTACCTGTTCCCAACCAACCCATTATGGCCCACAAATCTTTCGTCATCTTATTAATAATTCCCTTAACATAGGTAACATTAATATTAACGGCTATTATTTGTAAGATCGCTTGCAGTTCATCAATTTGTCCCAATGCTTCTATTAATATGTCATCCTTGTATACCTTTTTCCCTCCAATTCCCGTCTGCCCCTTGTCCCCCATTTTTGTCACTACACTCATGAGCATTTAGAGTAACCACAATAAGCGTTACTACATTTCAAACAACCCTCTAGGGCATATAACGGGCTACCACAATCCGGGCAGCCTACAAATTTGCTCTCCCCTTCTGCCTGTCTCTCCCGAATTTCGGCCAATACTCTGGTCCCCATGGGTTCGGCTACAGCCACCTCTTTGGTCGCTTCTTGTGCGCCAGGAATTTCAATTTTTGCTTTCTCCTCCTCAAACATCGACAACTGTTCGCCTCTCGATATTTCTAAAAGTGACTTACCAACAGCGTCAAACATCGACAGCGTCGCCATTGTCCCCAACCCTACTTTTTGCCCGCAACTTATCCCCACCAACTCGTCTGCTACTTCATCCAATTCCGCTCCGTATTTAAGCGCCAGCGATGCCAACCGTCCGGTTACTTCTGCCGCCCCTGCCATATAACCCCCTGATTTACCTAAATTTACAAACACCTCAACCGGTCCGTCCCCTTCTTCAAAAAATACCGAAGTATAAACTTTACCCGCATCACACGACTTTCGTAAGCGTACCCCTCGTGCCGCCTCCGGTGTCTTCTTTTTAGCCGCCAAAGTAGGAGCAGCAACGGCCTTTTCCTCAGTTTTCACCTGTTGAATTACTTCCTTCTCCCGACTGCCGCTTCTATATATAGTAATTCCCTTGGTTCCGAGTTTATAAGCCAACAAATACGCCTTTCTCACTTCCTCAACTGTCGCCTCCCGTGGAAAATTAATTGTTTTACTCACCGCGTTGTCAGTATATTTCTGAAACGCTGCTTGTAGTCGCACGTGCCACTCCGGGCTAATTTCTAGTGCCGTCCGGTATATTTCTATTAAATCTTGGGGTATTTGCTCAAGCCCAGTCAACTTACCTTCGTTTTTCACAATACTGGCCAGTATTTCCTCACTATAAATTCCTCGTTTTTTCAAGTCTTCCACCAGCACAGGGTTAACAATGTACAACACTTTTCCCTCGACCGTATTCTTTTGGTACCCCAGTCCAAACGCCGGCTCAATTCCGGAACTGGTGTCAGCAATCATCGAAATGGTGCCCGTAGGAGCTATGGTTGTTAAGGCCATATTCCTTGGCCTATAATCAGTCCCGGCATATTCACTTTCTTCCCACGAGGGAAAAGTTCCCCGGGTCTTGCCTAATTCAACCGTCGCCTCTCTGGCTTTCTCCCTCACAAATTTCATAAACTTGTGAGCCCACTCTTCTCCCGCCTCCGAGTCATACCTTACGCCTAGTTTGTAGAGTGCGTCCGCAAATCCCATCACCCCCAGTCCCACTCTTCGGTATTTAGACACAGTTTCCCTAATTTCCGGTACCGGAAATTCATTTATTTCTACCACGTTGTCCAAAAAGTGAATTCCCAGTTTAACCGCTTCCCCCAGTCCTTCCCAATCCACTGGCCCGTCATTGCGAGGACGCCGATTGCTTTCGAGGGACGTGGCAATCTCATTTACGGCTTGATTCACATCACTCGCCTTAACAAACTGTGCCAAATTTATACTCCCCAAATTACACGCATCATATGGCAGTAACGGCTGCTCTCCACACGGATTAGTTGCCTCAATTCTCCCTAGTTTTGGCACTGGGTTACTGGTTACCTCATTCATCCGGTCAATAAACACCAGTCCTGGGTCCCCATACTGCCAAGCCAATCGGGTTATTAAATTAAAAACCTTGCGTGCATTCAATTTCATGGTTACTTCTCCGTTTCTGGGATTAACCAGCCCATATCCTTCTCCTTCTTTTGTCGCCCGAGCCCACTCATATAACTTTTTTACCCCCTCCTCAACCTTCCGTAGCCTAACATCTACATCTCTTAAACCTTGTGCTTCTCTTATTTCCTCAACCACTGACTCCGGAATGCTCTCATCCTCACAAAAAGCACCATCTAGCTCCACCCGTTCCATAAACGAGTTCGTAATTGCCAGGGAAATGTTAAAGTTAGTTAGTGAATACTCGTCCAGTTTTACTACGGCAAACCTCAACACGTCAGGATGATCTACAGACAGCATCCCCATGTTCGCTCCCCGTCGCACGCCGCCCTGCTTCACCTGCCCCGTCACGTCGTTGTATGCCTGCATAAATGACACCGGCCCCACAGTAGTTCCTCCCGATGTTGAAATATAATCTCCACTCGGTCTTAAGCGTGAAAAGGAAAACCCGGTCCCGCCTCCACTCTTATGTATCATAGCCATATCCGTCATGGTCTTCATAATTGAAACCATCGAGTCATCTATTGGCAAAACAAAACAAGCCGATAGTTGTTGATGAGCTTTTCCAGCGTTAACCAAACACGGTGTGTTAGGAAAAAACTTTTGGGCAGCCAACAATCTATATATTTCCCTGGCCCTACTCTCCACCTGCGCCTCACTGGCTCCAAATTTAGCGTCACCCAAAGCCACGTTGTACGCCACCCGCCAAAAAATATCCCCGACTTTCTCCAGCGTTTCTCCCGCTTCATTTTTCATCGAGTACCTGGTCTCCGCAATATAACGGGCATTGTCGGACAGTATTGGCACCGATTCTCCGGTTACCAATGGATAAGTTTTTAAATTTTGACTGTCCATTTTTTTACTTTTCTTTTTTGTAACTACTAATTAATGTTTCAAACTCGTCTACAGTTTTTACGTTTTGGTATATGGTCGCAAACCGAATGTAAGCCACTGGGTCCACATCGCGCAGTTTCTCCATCACCAACTTACCAATTTCCCGGCTCGGTATTTCTACACTCTCCCAATTCAAAAGTCTCATTTCCACCTCGTCAATTAACTTACTGCGTTCCTCAGCTGTTAGTTTCCAACACGCCTTCTCAAAACACTTCTCCAACTTTTCTCGACGATAGTCCTCCATCCGCCCGTCTTTTTTAACCACTTTCAAATTAATTGTTTCCACCTTCTCATACGTCGTAAATCTCTTAACACACTTAACACATTCCCGCCGACGGCGGGTCGCCTTACCCTCAAGCGCATCCCGGCTCTCCAAAACATTACTTTCATCAAATCCACAATATGGGCAAAGCATGGGCTAATTTATTAATAATTAAGCTTAACGCTACAAATAGCGAATAGAACACATAATACCCACCACCCATAGCGCCCGTCAACTAGAAGTTTTTATATCAATTCCTCCCCTTTCCCTCTCAAATTTTCCCAAAACCTATGAACACATTATTTACCCACTACTCTTTCCAACTCTTTTCCAGCCACCCTGCTCACCCCTCTCCCAATATCGCCAAGCCATTAAGTTATTAAACGCAGGCTCTCCCAAATACTGGTGGTATACCTCCAGTCTGGCCTGTCTTTCCTGGTGATTTTGCGAATAGTAAATAATCTTATTCATATGAGTTCCGGGGTATATTAACAATGGCCTTATTCCCGGTTCTAAAATTTCACCAAGCCATGTTAACTTTTCCGCAACCATCACCCTTCTCATATCATTTTCCACGGCCATATAACCATTTGAAAGCTCAACTGTACTAGTTCCGATTACTGCTAATTGCGCCATTACTTTTAAAAATTTTCTCCTGCTTACATTATTTTTAGTGTTACCTTCCAAATTACTAAACTCGTCATTCGTTTTAACAGCCACCGCACCACCCCCTAACCCAGTCGCTACCGCCCCTTTCACAAACGAAGCTATAAATTCAGAACCACAAGCCGGATCTAAAACCATTACTCTACCGCAACTTTGATTTAAACCGGTCTGGCTCAACCATGTAAATAAGGCGTTCCGTTTTTCATAACTCTTAATAGTCCCACCCACTAAAGGTACCCCAGTTAAGTTTTCATATTCGGGAGGAAAGTATTCCGGAATTATTAAACCGTACTGTTGTACATATCTCTCTATCTCTTGCTGATGTATCTCCAAGCTGTCCCTGTCATGCTCTGTTTTTAGTCCGGCAATCTTCACAGACCCCACCGAAAAATTAACTAATTCAAAGCTATTCTGGCCGGTTTCCTGCGATTGGTTAACGGCCAAACCCGCTGCCCCTAATGCCAAAGCTGGAGGCAAACTCATTAGAAACCTTCTTCTTGAATTACCACCCTCTTGGCTGTCTTCTCCCATATACACTATAGTACATCGCACTGATTCCGATTTCAAAATATTGTACTAGTCACAATCTTTATAACTAACGACTTTAATATATAATACCCTCATGTCCAAAGTCCTTAAGTTTCTGCGCGAAGTCGTCGCTGAATTTAAAAACATCACCTGGCCCAAACGCGACGCTTTAATAAACCTAACGATTGTGGTAATATCCTTTTCG
>JBAYFX010000023.1:0-13436 GCA_041666965.1 Candidatus Shapirobacteria bacterium | reverse complement strand
AGTTAGGAGCCAAGAGGTCTCCAACCCCGCTGTGGCGGGGCGAATCCATACGGGCCTGCTTAGTTAGGAGCCAAGAGGTCTCCAACCCCGCTGTGGCGGGGCGAATCCATACGGGCCTGCTTACGTTCCGAAAATTTTGGGAATTTGAGGCAGGTAAACCTTAAAAAATTTAAAATTTAAAACATGTTTGACGGGAAAGAAACCCCAATAATGCCTGATGCGAGAGAAAGAACGGGAGTAAAGGTAGTTATGGTTCAAGATATGGCGATGATGGCAAGTGAGATGGTTCGCTGAGGTTTATAGAGTATTGGTAGAATAGGCTCATGAATAAAAGAAGTAATGTAGAAGTGCTGGTGATTCAAGGTATGGCGGATTTGCCTGACTTTGCTAATAAAATGATGGCCAAAATTTTAGGAGCTAATTTGTATGACCCGGAGTGGTTGGAAAAAGGGAGATCTTTGGAAAAAATGCTTTTGGAGCTTGATGAGTTGATAACAAAAGATGTAGGAAAAGGGAAAAGAGTGGCGCTGGTAGGAATTAGTGCCGGGGCAGGATTGGCAATGGTCTACCTTAGTAAGCATCCGAATAAAATTTGTCATATATATTCGGTAGGAGGAGTGCTTAACCCGATTCCAAATTCCAAAGAAGAGAAGTTCTCTGACTTGATGAGGGATAGCGCTTCGTTTGCCCAGATGGCTGTTTATTTACAACAGTGGTATGCGGAACCTGGCATAGTGGAAATGTTTAATTTGAGAGAAAAAGTGACGGCGTATGTGTCGGGACAGGACGGTGGGGACGGAATTTTACCGGAGGCAGTGCTGAAACCGGATTGGGTAAAGTTGTATGAAGTTGGAGAAGGGGACCATGTGGAATCGATTGTGGAAGTACTTATGGGGGAAATTAGGGAAAAAATAAAAAAGTTGACTGACTAACTTGTAAGGTGTGGGCCGGAGTGGAGATGAAAATGGATTTGGTTGATTTCCTGGCGACTACCACCATTTAGAGTGAGGGAATAACCATCGGGTAAGTCGTTCCAATTAAGCTCAGTTACAATAGTACTGGCAGTTAACATGACTTCCTTTAAATAAAATTCATCGCCAGTTTTTAAATCAGAGAGAGATTTAATGGCCTTTTTGGGTACGATGACAATGTGCTTTTCCCAAAAAGGCTTAGGGTGCCAGAAAGCTAGGCAGTGGGCGGTATCTTTGACCCGATTGACGGGAAGAATGTTGCTGAAATGGGAAAATATTAGACCAACAATCATGTCTCCCAGAGGGGTTTTGGCAATTTGAAATAGTTTAGAGCTTAAACTCATTGGTAGAATTATAACTATGAAAGGGCTAAGAATGGTAATGGTGATACTGTTTTTAAGTTTGGGGATGGCTGGCGGGGTGGAGGCGGTGGAAAAAGGGAGGGTGGTGCGAATTATTGAGGAGAGGGAAATGGTAACCGCTGGGGAAAAACATTTGTATCAGAGGCTGGAAGTAGTAATTGGACAAAATGTAAAAGTGGAGATTGAAAACGGTGATATACCATTAGCGAACCTACAAAGATATAAAGTCGGGCAGAAATTGGTTGTGGAAGAAATACCCCAATCAGGGGGAAAATATCAAATTGTGGACTATGACCGAACTGAGGCTTTGGTGTGGCTGGCGGTAATTTTTGTGGCGTTGGCTTTGATTGTGGGCGGTTGGCAGGGGGGGACGTCGATAATGGGCTTGGTATTGTCGTTTGCGGTAGTGTTTAAAGTATTATTGCCTGCTCTCATTGCCGGTAAAGATCCATTGCTGTGGTCGATAATTTCGGCTTTGATGATACTGCCCGTGACGTTTTTTATGTCGCATGGATTTAATAGAAAAACAATGGTGGCACTGGTGGGGACAATGTTTACCTTAATAATGGCCGGGGGTTTATCAATATTGTTTGCCTCTTGGGCTAATTTGACCGGATATGCTAGCGAAGAGGCGGGTTTTGTGGGAGGAATGTTGGGACTTAATTTGGATATGAGGGGACTATTACTTTCGGGGATGATTTTGGGGTTGGTGGGAGTGATTGATGATGTGACCGTGTCGCAAGTGGCGATGGTATTTCAGATGAAGGAATTATCAAAAAGTATTAAACCTGGGGAGCTATTTTTAAGGGCGATGAGGGTGGGTAGGGATCATATTGCTTCAATGATAAACACGTTAATTTTGGTATATGCGGCGGCTTCAATACCGCTTCTGATGTTATTTGTGGGGGCTAACCGGAGTTGGGGAGAGTTGGTAAATTTGGAAATGGTAAGTGAAGAACTAATTAGAATGCTGGTGGGTAGTATTGGAGTATTGGCTTCGGTGCCATTAACTACCTTTTTGGCAGTGGTAATGGCACCTAAAAACACAAAACAAAGTTTGTAATTAGTGATACAATCAGGCAGATGAGTTCTGATATAAACAGACTGATGGCTAACTGGAAAGAAGAGTGGGGAAAGGTGGTAAAGGGAAAGATTAATAAGAAGACCAATGAGAAACTAGACTCTTTGAATTACCAAATTAATGAACAATGGAAAAAATTGGGATGGGATATACCCAAGGGGGTAGTCGAGAGGGAAAGCACCAATGAATGGCGGGGGAGAAGGGAAACGGTAAGTTTGATACCAATTACCAAGCAAGATGGTGAAATTGCTAGTTTAATGCGGGCGGTGGAGGTGGCGCTGGCTCCCGGAAAAAAAGTAATTATTGTCAAAAATAGGGCTCAGATGACAGCGGTAGCACTGTTGACTAACTTGTATTTATTTAAAACATTGAGAGAAAGATATCAGAGGGTGGTTAAGGGAACGGCGACTGGGGCTACAACTATGTCATTGCGTATGCTTTGGGGACTATTACCCAATTTACTAAAAAGCGAAAAGGAAGCTTTAAAGTTAATAAAAACAATTGGGATTGACTCAATGGAGTTAAAACGGATATTAAAAATGATTAGTAAAGTGGTTACTTTGGACGATTATGGTTGGACAAAAGAATCGCTTGAGGCAGACAGACAATTGATAGGCTGGGAAAAAAGAATACCTTACACTTACAGGGAGGAACAGTGGACGATGTGGAAGTACTTATTGAAAAACAGAAAGAAATTGATATCTCCAATGTCTTTGAAAAAATCAACGAAAGAGATATTGGAAGGATTTAGAAATAAAACGAATAAGTTGATTGTAGCGGCTCAGGACTGGGGAGTGGGGAGTGACGGACATGGAGGATTTAATGAGCCAGGGTATGACCCATTTTCGCCTGACCAGGTAGTAACTTTAAATGACTTAACTCTGATTCAAAATATAACCGGTTTTTTAAGACCCGAAGAAAGAAGAGTCAGTATGATATTTAGAAATTTGGCAGCAGAGAAACAGATATATGATTTAAAAAAGCTAAAGACTGAATTTGAAAAAGAATTAAAGTCTAAGGTGCCCTCAGATTACTTGGGGGTAACCCAGTTACAATGGGAGGAAATTAAGAAGCATTACCTGGAGGAATGGGGTTATTTAAATAAAATTATAAAACGAATTCCTAGGACAGCGATTACCCAGGGAGTGGGGGATTCAATTGGAAGAGTAATATTTCATCAATTTATGGCCGACAAACCGCATAAGGCGAGAGCGGTGGAGCGGGTACTTGAGGGGAAAATAGGTAAAGAGGCACCGGCGACGGGGTTGCGAATGGCTCCAAGAGTTGTATTTTTAGTAACCCAAAATTCGGCTCATTATCTTAAAAATACGAATAATTATTTTTATTTAAAGTTGGAGGAAGAGGAAACAAAACTATTTGAAGACAAGGTAATTTACGAAGAATATGTGAGACGGGGAAAGGCTAATGGCAAAAATAATTGGCAAATTGCGGCGGAATTAAATGAGCCTATTTAAGTGTGGAAACTTGGGGTTGATGTGTGGATGTTAATTACCTAAGATGGTAATGTGAAGAATAAATTTAATAAAAATTGGGGGTGGGTGGTGGGGCTGGTTTTGGTGGTAGGGATTGTTGGCGCTACGGGGTACGTTTTGGGGGAAAAGCAAAACATAAGTGGAGAAGGGATTAAACAAGAAACTAGTCAAGAGAATAAATACTTAAAATTTTGGACGGAAGTGGAGGAAGTAACTCGGAAAAATTATTGGAATAATTTAGGCGACGAGGAGTGGAACAAATTGGTAACCAGCTTGATTGAGAAAATTACCGGGCGGGCAGTACCGGCGAGTGGTGAGGGAAAAGAGGCGACTAAAAAAGTGATTAGAGAAACATTGGATTTGTACGAAGATGAGGCCAAGAAAAAAGAATTTGTGACTACGTTGGCCGACAGTGTGCTGGCGAGCTTGGAACCGGCCAATCGAAGCCGGTTGTATTTGAAAAAGGACGAAAAGGCACTGGCGGATAATGTAAATAATAAAACGGAGAATAATTATTACAAAGATTTGGGAGTGGCCAAAGAAGCAAAGCCCCAGGAGGTAAAAAGTGCTTATGAAAAGTTGGAAAAAGAGTTGGCGCCTAAATCGGACACGGCATCAAAAGAAAAATTGGAAGCGGCCAAGAGAGCGGTAGAAGTCTTGGGCGATGAAGGCAACCGACAACGTTACGACACCTATTCACTTGACCCAACTATTGTTAGCCGGGAGCTTGAGGGGGGAGTGCTTTACTTGAAATGGAGTAAATTTTCGCCAAACAGTTTTAATGAATTGGTGGCGGTAACAGAGAAGTATAAGGGTAAGAAAGGGTTAAACGGATTGATTGTGGACTTGCGGGACAATGTTGGGGGGGCAATTGATGGGTTAAGTTATTTCCTGGGGCCATTTGTGGGTAACGACACGCTGGGATATCAGTTTTTTTTGAAAGGGAAAAAGGAAGACTACCTAACTAAAACCGGTTGGCTGCCGGGTTTGGTTCAATACAAAAAAGTAGTGGTGTTAATAAACGGCCAAACCCAGTCGACGGCAGAAGTGATGGCCGGGGCAATTAAAAAATTTAATGCCGGGATTTTGGTGGGAACAAAAAGTAAGGGCTGGGGAACGGTAGAACGAGTATTTTCTTTGAAAAATCAGCTGGCGGAAAACGAAATTTATAGCATATTTTTAGTTCACCGGTTAACTTTGCGGGATGACGGACAGCCGATTGAGGGAAGGGGAGTGGAACCGGTAGTAAACATAACTAGCCCTAGTTGGGAAAGTGAATTGGGACAGTACTATGAAGGAAGGGTAATGGTGGAGGCGGTGAAAAGCGTCCTATAGAAGTGGTACAATTGGATATGAAAAAGGCGATGAAAGAAATTCCGGGGTTTTTAGCAATACAGGGCGGAAGATATGTTGTTCCCCCAGAAGTTAGAGTATTTTATACCACGATGATGAGTCCAGAGGCTAAAGCTAGAGGTAAAGATACTTTTTTGAGACGGGTGGCTGAAATGAGACCACGGGTTAGGTAGTATAATTGGCTATGAGTGCGCCGCAAGTTATGGTTATTATTGGATTAATGTTAGCTGTTTTGGAACTATTGGCCGGAGTCCAGATGGGATTTGACTTGGTGCTTTTAGGAAGTATTTTGGTAATTTCGGGGTTTGCCGGAATAATAGGTGGGGGAATTTATTTAAGTCTGGCATTAGCCACAGTACTAAGCGGATTATATATAGCATTTGGCAGACAAGTAATTCGGAGTAAGTTAATTGTGGCTACAAAGCATACTAATATTGATAAGTTGATTGGCAAAAAAGGAGTAGTGATTAGAACTATTACTCCAGACACAGCTGGAATGGTACGGCTGGAAGACGAAGACTGGCGGGCAGTGGCAAGTGAAGTTATTTATGAGAAGGAAAAGATTGAAGTGGAAATGGTGGAAGGAGTTAGTTTGAAAGTAAAAAAAGTTTGAAATAAATTAATATATCAAAGTGCTATAATGGGCCATGAAAAAACTGTGCTTATTGATAGTAAGTTTATTTGTAATATTTAGCAGTGGAGCCAGTGCGGCGGGGGATACATTTTTTCAAATAACCGATACTCATGTAGCTGATGATTCGAACCACGTGGGACAAAAAACTAATTTACGTAATTGGGTGGATTGGACCAATAAGTTAACAAATACAATTGGATTGTCGATAAACACTGGTGATTTGGCTGATTTTGTGTCTAAAAAAAGTGATTTACAGATATATTTTGACGAAGTAGCTAGATTGATAAAGCAACATTTTTATATTCCTGGGAACCATGATTACCAAACTAGCAATGGTATTACCTATGGGACTTTTGGATATGAAAATTATGGAGTTGCAGAGATTAATAATTGGTATTTTGTGGGCTCACCTCCGGCTAATACAGTGGCAATTGATTGGTCTAAATTGGAAGCAAACATGGCAAGCAACAAAGGCCGAAAAAATATTGCTTTGCTTCAGCACTTTCCGTTTATTACTCCGAAATGGTTGAGTTGTAATGGGGGAGTATGTAGCGCTCCAAAATGGGTTTTGAGTGATGAAAATTCAACTAAGTTAAGGGATTTAATGAAAAAATATGACATAAACACGGTGTTATCAGGACATGTTCATGCTTTTTACCAATTGACTGATAAGTTAGACCAATTTGACCAACTATCAGCGGGAGATTTGGGAAAAGCCAATAGTTTGGCTCTGATTTCGGAAGATAATGGACGACTGTTTTCCGGATTTGGTAAGGCAAAAAATATAATGATAACCATTGTTAGTCCGGGATTTTATGACGGAGATTCGGGATATGGAAAAATTTTAGAACAGGTACCGGTAAAAGCCAAAATCGTGACCGAAAAAGAGATAAGTGAAGTGAGTTTTAAAGTGGGTTCGGGGGGGATATACCAAGCAATGAGCTTAAATGGCGATGGCTACTATGAGGCTAATTATGATTGGAATAAACTAACAAAAAATAGTTGGAATTATGTATATGTAAAAGTTAAAGCCAAAGATGGGACCGTAAGGGAAGTAAGTCAGACAATAATGGTCGCTGGTGAATATCCTAATTTACGGCCAAGTGTAAATATTATTAGTAACCAGGGAGTAGGGGTGACTAATTTGGTTAACATTAGTGTTGGTTACACCGACGACGGGGCGGACACTGTTGCTGGAGATTTGTACATTGACGGGGTTAGAAAGGAGGGTTGGGCTTGGAGTGAGGGAAATAAAACCAGTAGTAACTCTTATGTTTGGTATACCGGAAATGAAAACTTTGGAGAACATTTAGTGGTTTACAAAACTAGTGATAAGTTTGGCCGGAGGACTTACTCGGTTAAACAAAATATTGTTATTGGAGTGACTTACCCATCAGTTACACCAGAGCCAACCCTGACTCCTGAACCATCTGTGACTCCAGAACCAAGTGTGACGGTTGCTCCTACACCAAGTTTGGGGGTTACTTTGCCAGCTCCGACACCAAGCGGTGGGTGCGAAATTGGAACAACGGGAACTGTGGTAATTAGCCAAACAGATCAAAAAGATAGCTATATTTTTAACGTTGCCCGGGCTGATGATTCATCTCCATGGTTAAGTAAGATATTAAAAGTAAGTGCTACTTACCCTCAATACCGGACAATCGAATGGTTTGATTTGACTCAAATTCCTCAGGGGGCAAGAATAACTAGTGCTCAGTTAAAAATATTTATTAACAGCTGGTATCCGAATAATGGCAACCCGATTTATAAAATAGCACCATTGGGAAAGGTGATTGATGAGTCAGTAAATTGGGAAAAGGCCAATCAATCAATTGCTTGGACAATAAAAGGAGCCAAGCAAGCCAATGATGATTATATGGGGACTCCAGTTGTTAACTACCAATTAAAGAATTGGGGAAGTAACATGATTGATGTAAAAAGTATTATTAGCTACTGGGTGGAGGAAAAACATGGCAATGAGGGAATGCTGTTTTGGGAAGATGATGGGAGAAGTGCCAGCTTTTACTCATCTGAATATACAGATGATGTTACTAAAGCCCCAGTGTTGACGGTTAATTACCAATGCCAGTAATACTATTATTTAGTTAGAATATTAAAGATTTATAAATTAAATACATATGACTTTTGGAAGCACAATTTTGATGATAATTTTTGGAATTGCGGTTATTGCATTACTCCGAAGCTTTCGGATTATTAAACAATATGAAAAGGGATTAGTGATTAGATTGGGAAAGTATCATGCGGCGGCTGATTCGGGAGTAGTACTACTTATGCCGTTTTTAGATTCGATGATTATTGTGGACATGCGAGAGAGGGTAATGAATGTTCAACCCCAAAAAGTGATTACTAAAGATAATGTAACAGTAATTGTGGACGCCGTAATTTACTACAAAGTGGTTGACCCGGTTAAAGCCGAATTTGAAATAGAGGATTTTGATTATGCGGCGACAACTTTAGCCCAAACAAATTTAAGAAACTTAATTGGGGACAAAACCTTGGACGAGACTTTAACTGCCAGAGACAGTATTAACGCATCGTTGCGCCAGGTTCTGGACGAATCGACTAATGCTTGGGGAGTAAAAGTGACTAAGGTTGAGCTACAAAAGATAGACCCACCGACTGACATCACTGACGCTATGAGTCAACAGATGAAGGCAGAGAGGGAAAAGAGGGCCAGGATTTTGGAAGCGGAGGGTAAAAAACAATCTGCGATTTTGGAAGCGGAAGGTGAGGCGTTGGCTAAGAAAATGAGATCGGAGGCGGACGCAAAGGCAATTGAAGTAGTGGCCAAAGCAGCAGAGATTAACTTTACTGAGCGAGCGGAAAAACTAAAAAGATTGGACGTGGCAGCCCAAGTGCTAGGCGGCCCATCAACTAAGTTTGTTTTACCGGCCAATGGAGAACTGGTGTCGGTGCTGAACTTGGGCGGTAAGGGAGAGATTTTACCTTTAAAGAAGTAAGGTTATTTGCCACCAGAACCACGATTTTGATTACGGAAGGCGTTATTGCCCATCATCGGTTTTTTATTGAAGTTTGGGGTTTTGAACTGGTTTAAACCGGGAAAATTAGGCTTAAGCGGAGGCGTAAAAGGCTTTGATGTTTGGGAAGGATTAGGAACTGGCGGTTTGGTTTGGTCTTGGGTCATGGCTATATTATAACGGTTGATAGACCACCTGATCAATTGAATCTGAGTTGGTTAAAAGCATGAGCAATCGATCAAAGCCCAGTCCGACACCGGCACTTGGGGGAAGAAGTGAGCTAGTTTTGGCAAAATCGAAATTTGGAGGATGAGTTGGGAGCTTGAGTTTTTGGCGATTTTGAGCCTCGGCGTTAAAGCTATTGGTAATTAGTGAGGTGGAAGTGTTTTCTGAGCAGCCGTTGGCGAGCTCCATTGAGCCAAAGTAAAGCTCGAAACGTTGGGACAGGGCAGGATTTTGAAGCTGAGGTGCTGCCAGAGGAGACATAAAGCTAGGAAAGTCGGTGATAAATAGTGGAGTATTTTGAGGTAAGTTTGGCTCAATTAAGTTGAGAAACATTTGATTTAGGTCGGGCTCGGAGGCGGGTAGGGGAGAATGAGCATATTTCAAAAACAGATCGGTAAGAGTAACTTTTGGCCAGGGGGGAGTTAAGTCAAAGTGGGTTGACTGATAATTAAGAGTGGGATAAGAAGCGAAGTTTTTGGCTAATGCAATAATTAGGTTTTCAACCGATGAGGTGAGGGTTAAATAATCAATACCTATTTCATACCACTCGAGCATGGTAAATTCCGGTTGGTGGGTGGGGCCACTGGCTTCCAGGTCCCGAAAAGATTTTCCCAGGGAAAAACAATTGACTTTTTGGGTAGCTAAAACCTGTTTGAGAGTGGTTTCTGGGGAAGTGGCTAAAAATAAATTACGTTGTTGATAGCACCATTTAGTAGATAGTGAGTAAATATTTGGCTCAAGAGGGAGAGAGGGGTAGAGAATGGGGCAATCGACTTCAACAAAACTCTGGTCCCAGAAATAATGGCGGAGTAGTTTAAGTAATTGTTGGCGGGTTTCAAGAGGCGTCATGGAGAGATTGTACAACTAAGTGGCAGTTAGGTTGGTTAAATTCTTTAGTGTAGCCACAGAGGTAGTTGGGTTGGCAGCAGCCAAAACAGCGCCTTAAAGCTTGTGACGATTTTTGGCTAACCAAAGTTTGAGGACAGGACAGGCAAGGAGAAAGCGATTGGGTGAAATTGGAAACGATGACATTTAGAGGATCGTTGAGAGTTCCCAAGGGCTGGTTTGACTCGCAACAACCGTAGAATTGAGCGTCTGCTTGAAGTGAGAGTTGGAAACATCCGAAACGGCGGTTGGGATAAGTGGGGTAATTACGTTTAATATTTAACACTTGGGCTTGAGTTAGAGAACCAAGGCGGTCAGTAAGATAGGTTATTTTAAGTTCGCCAGTGCTCTGGTGCGCTAGTTTTTTAGATAAATAATTGGAAAATGTATCAATAAACGGGTAAGAATCTTTAGTAACCAAATAGAAAATTTCAGTTGGGAAGCCGAACTTTAGGGCATTTTTAACAAACGAAAGCGATTTTTGAAAATTCCCTAAACCGCGATTTTGGTCGTGAACAGACTTGGGACCGTCAAGGGAAACGATGAGCTGACAATTTTGAGGATCAGAAATTTGGGACAAGTGATTGATAGTACCGTTGGTTATAACGGTAATAAATATTTTTTGGGACAGAAGAGAGTTAACTAGGGGAATAAACCACTTAAGAGTAAAGACTTCACCACCGCAAAAGAGAATTGACTTTAGTGTTAGCTGGTTTGTAGCTAAAAAAGATTGATAACGGGCAATAAAACTGGTGATGGTTGCTTCAGTTAATAAAGGACGCGTTTTTTGGGTGTAGCAATCTTTACAGTGAAGATTACATAGTTCAGAGGGGGAGATATAGATATTTTCGAGGGCGGGAACCAAAAATGTAGGAACGACCATTATTTGAGTTTGGTGGATTCTTTGTGTTCGGTGATTTTCTTACACCAGCGGCAGTATTTGTTGAATTTGAGCTTGTCAGGGGTATTGGTTTTATTCTTTTCGGTTAGATAATTTTGAGCACCGCATTCGGAGCACAAAAGAGCAATTAAAATACGGGGTGTTTTTTTAGATTTTGAGCCAGCCATGGGGGTATTGTACAATAACTGCCGACAATCTACAAAAGGTAACACTTATTGAATAATTTTTTTATCATGAAGAGTTGAGGCAATGGTGTCGGATAAAAACTGGAGGCCAAGATCTGAGAGATGAAGATGATCGGTTTCTGAAATTAAATCAGGCAAACCTTCATCCTGGGCGGTGAGGCTGGGGGTGTAAGCATTGGCCAGAGGATATTTTTGAGAAGTGGCGAAGTTAACCAAGTTTTGGAGATAGATTTTGATGGTTTTAGTTTTTTCCTGCTGATCCAGAACATTGAGATTGATGCCTGGGGCGCCTGAGGCAAAGTTTTGGGAGTTGGGGGCGGGAACAGCAGCTAAAATAATTTTTGTATTTGGCAGTTTTTCACGGATAGTAGTGGTAATAGCCCCGAGATTGAGCCATTGGCGGTCAATGCCTTCTTGGGTATTGCCAAAATTATTGTAGGCAAAAGATTCAATGATAATAATATCGGGCTTACGGGAAATGAGTGAAGGATAGTGTTGACCATCATAATCATAATCTTGAGTTAGGCGGTAAAGAGCATATTCAATGTGGGAGGCACCAACTCCATAGTTAAAGATGCGGAACTTGCGACCTGGATAGTAGCGAGCTAGGGCATTTTGGAGAGCGGGGGCACCCGTACCTAGGGTATCTATCATGGAATCACCCAAAAGGGCGATGGTGAGGACTGGTTCCTCGCCACCGATAGCGGGTAACTTGGGGGTGGGTGTAGGAGAGGGGGAAGTAATTGAGGTGCCTAAAACAGAACCTATTGAGGTTTTAATTGGAACTGGGGTGGAGGTGGGTAGGGGAGAAGGGGTGTTAGCTCCTACCATTACCTGTTGGGTTATAGCCACCGAGGGAGTTAAGGGCTGGGGTCGGTAGGCTGAAAGGAGTTGATAATAAAGAGGTACTAATAAAGAAATCACACTTTAATATACCGGGAAGCGACTAGGAAAGGGAGTAGTTGGCTAGCGTTTGTTTATATCGTTTAATCTGTTTTTCTAATTGTTGCTCAAGATCGATTAAGGCACTACTTAGTCTGACGTGAGAAGTTTCGGCGTAAATATGTTCTTTGCCGGGGAGATTCATGTCAAAATTAACATCAAAACTTCCGAGCTTGTTTTTAGTGATTTTAAGTTGAGCAATTTTTAACTCTTCCGGGATTGAGGCTAATAGCTTTTCCAGTCTGAGGTTGATTTTGGTATCAATTAAAAAGCGGGTTCGAGTAGAAACAGTATAATTATCTCCAACTATTTGGATATTCATGAGGCAGTGGTTTAACCAATAATAAGAAAGACGGTGACTGGCAAGAAAATATCAATAGATAATTATAGATTAAAGCGCGACGGGTAACAAATTAAAGGAGTTTGGGTACAAAGATTATTAGTCCAATAAGGGCGGCGACAATAGACGTGGTTAAGACAGCACCGGCGGCTAGATCGCGAGCGTCCCGAGTGGCTTGATAGGAGAGCTTGTTGGAGTCTCTGACCACATTTGCCAAGCATTCAATGGCAGTATTGAGTATTTCGGCGGTCCAGACCAGACCAACAAGAATTAATACGATAAACCATTCAGTAAGGGAGAGGGGAAGTAGGGCAGAAAACAATAAAACTCCGATAGTAGCGGCAACGTGAATTTTCATGTTGCGCTGGCCAAAGGCAAAACCGATACCTCTACTGGCGTGACCGAAGCCACGAATAAACTTTTGTGTTGGACTCATTAAGACTAGTATATATAAAAGAAAAGAAGGTGTATATTTTAAGTATATTTGGGTTACGTACGTCCTATATTGATTATTTTGTAATATTATGAGATAATTCTGCGTAATGAAACAAACAATTGAAGTTTTTGATTGTAGTAAAGTTAGTAATGGGCTTGATTGGGTAAGGGGCAGAGTCGGGAATTTGTCTATTTTGCATGATTGGAATGGTCCAGAAGTTTTAGGTAGACTTCCTTATGATGTAGCTGCATTTATTGTGACGGGGACTGTAGCTGACAAAATGCTGGTCGCGGCTCCCCCTGTTGTTCGAGTATTAGGATCATTGGTGGTTGGGGTAGCGGGAATGGTGGTTTGTGATGGGGTCATTCAAACTCAATCACCAACAAGAAAAAATAAAGAAGACGGTCAAGAATAAAATAAGCGGAGGGTACAGGGGTCGAACCTGTTAGGGATTACTCCCACTAGTTTTCAAGACTAGCGCATTACCGTCCTGCCCACCCTCCAGCTTGGACAAGGAATTATATCAATTAACCAATTGGGAAGCTTTTGTTACAATACCAGTGTTGCCTGGATAGCTCAGTTGGTAGAGCATCCCCTTGGTAAGGGGAAGGTTAAGGATTCAAGTTCCT
>JBAYFX010000022.1:0-13528 GCA_041666965.1 Candidatus Shapirobacteria bacterium | reverse complement strand
TACTGTCTCTCTTCCGCCTAAACCCTGCTTACCGTAACATTGCGGCATCTGGTTCCGTCACAAGAATTAGGACAACCATGAATTATTCTCATTTCCGGAGCATCAAACCACAAACAAACATGACTCACTTTAACTGCTGACTCACCTAATTTTCCCTGTCTAATCTCCGGCTCTCTCCCATCCGCTTTTCTGCCCATCCCTAAAGCGTCCATAAGTGATGCATGACTAAACATTCCTTCTGCCATATTTTTTTAAATATATAACTTTGTATATTCTACTGCTTAGCTTCTTTCTGAGGTTTGGTTACTTTTCTTAATACACACACCGTTCCATCACACCCCTCGCCGCATTCTGCCAACTCTCTCATTTCAGGTATTCCCACAATTGGACAAATATTTGTAACAGTCGAAGCAAAATCTGTTTGCACTATTTGTTCAGTCATATATGTATCTATTATAACACTTTTCTTACGTTTTTATTACACATTCCCGTCTCAATAAAACTGTTTTTACCAAATAGGGTACTACCAAGTAAAATAAACCATGCGCTATCAATTAGATAACCTTAATCTGGACCAATTGAGCCCCGAGCAACTCGGAGAGCTCTTAATTGAAGCCAAAAAGGCTTATTACACCACCGGTAAGCCAATAATGGACGACCATACTTACGACACTCTTGAAGCTGTCTTGCGCCAAATTAATCCTTATCACCGTCTTTTTTCCCTGGTAGGTACCCCTAATTTTGCCACCGGTTTTCCCAAGGTTAAACACCTGTTGCCCATGTATTCCCAAAACAAGGTTAATACCCCCGCCGATTTAGAAAAATATTTTTGTCTTAAAAAAATCTCTCCCGATACTCAGTTTGTAATCCAACCCAAATGCGACGGTTTATCTTTAGAATTAATTTATAAAAATGGAGTACTTTCTCAAGCCATCACCCGAGGCGATGGTAGAGTAGGGGATTTGGTCACCCAAAATGTAGTCAAAATGAATTACTTCAAAAATAATCTGGGCGGTTTCACCGGCTCTATTCGCGCCGAAATTGTCGTCACCAGCGCCGATTTTCCCCGCCTCAATAAAGTTTCCGCGGAGCCATACAGCAATCCTCGTAATGCCGCCTCGGGTTTAACTCAGCGTCTTGATGGTCTTTACTCCGAGTATTGTTCTTTGGTTGTTGTCGATTTAGTTTCTCAAAATTACCCCTTAACCTCGGAGCTTCAAAAAGTCGAATTAGCTCAAAAACTTGGATTAACCACGGTGGAAACTAATTTGGTCAATAATCTATCCGAAATTGAAGCAATATATAACAAATATTTTGAAAACCGGTCCCGCCATCCCTTTGAAATTGACGGCTTAGTTATCAAAATTAATGACCTGGAACTTCAAACTAAACTTGGGGTCCTTGATAACCGCCCCAAAGGTCAGGTTGCCTACAAATTTCCCGCCGAGAATAACCAGTCCCGCATTTTGGCCGTCACCTGGCAAGTCGGCCCCCTGGGAAATATCACCCCGGTGGCCCAAATCGAACCGGTTACTGTCTCGGGGGCAGTTATCACCAACATTTCCCTCTCAAATGTAACGCTAGTTGAAGAAAAAGATCTTAATATTGGTGATATTGTTCAAATTAGTCGCCGGGGAGATGTTATTCCTCACGTTGAAGAAGTAATCCAAAAAGTAACCAACGGGCACGTTACTCCACCTGCCACTTGCCCCGTCTGCCACACCCCACTTGTTTTTGAACACAAATTTCTTAAGTGTCCTAACTTAATTTCCTGTCCCGCTCAGGTTCTGGGAATTCTGCGTCTCTTTTGTCAAACGCTCGATATAAAAGGGATTTCCGACAAAACTATAATCAAACTCCATGATGTTGATCTTTTAAATCTACCCGGAGATTTCTATGATTTAAAAATCGCTGATTTTGTTAATCTTGAGGGGCTGGGGCTTAAGTCAGGCACCAATATCGTTTCCCAAATCCAAGCCAAGCGCCGCCTTACCCTCTCCGAAGTCTTTGACGCCTCAAATATCCCTCACTTCAGCCGCAAACGGATCGATTTGTTAATAACCGCCGGTTACAACACTCCCCAAAAATTACTCAGCTTAACTGTCCCCCAAATTGCCTCGGTTTTTGGCTTTAAGGAAGTTATTGCCCAAAAAATCGTCACGGGTGTCCAGGTTCGGACCCCGGTCATTAACTCAATTTTAGCCAAAGTTAAGTTGATCCAACCCCCATCCACCGGTCAAAAACTACTCGGTCTTAAATTCGCCATCACTGGTTCTTTGTCTCAATCGCGTGCCAACATCGAAAAGTTAATCGTCTCTGAAGGAGGCGAAGTTCAATCCCAAGTTAGTTCTTCCACCAATTATCTAATAACCAATGAAACTGAGTCCACTTCAACCAAGTTTGTGGCAGCCAAAAAGCTGGGAATCAAAATAATTAGCGAAGATGGTTTCACTACACTCTTAAACCAAAAGTAGTTAGTTAGCAATCAAAGCGCGTGAGTGCTAACAATAATTAGAAATTAATTAATGCCTGTAATATCGCAATAAATCTATCTATTACATGCTATATCTTTATATATCCCTATATTTCTTTAGTAGACATACTACATCTTTTAGTTTAAGTTACAATAAACTATGAAATTAATTATTGGTCTAGGGAATCCTGGCGCCAAATACGAACATACCCGCCATAACGTAGGTAAAAATACTGTTTTCGAGTTAGCCAAGCGCTTAAATTTATCTTTTTCCCTAAAAAAAAGTTTGGGCGCGTATATTGCCCAAATAGGGCAGGGAAGTGGAGCTACCCTTTTGGCCTACCCCGACTCCTACATGAATTTATCCGGGTTTTCAATTCAAAAACTGGTTAATTTTTACAAAATTCCTCCCGCCAATCTCTACGTTATTCACGATGATCTGGATCTTGGGGTAGGGGAGTGGAAGTTACAGTTTAACCGGGGTCCCGCAGGGCACCACGGCGTTGAGTCAACCATTGAGCAGCTCGGTACTCAGGAATTCTGGCGCTACCGCATCGGTATTGGCCGCAATCCCACCATCCCCGTCGAGTCCTATGTTTTACAACCGTTTTCTCCCACCGAAAAAGAGATAATTTACGCAAATATTGATAAAATAATAAGTGAATTATCTATCAACATACTTAATGGTCACCATTCTTAATCAAAGCCAAATTCTTAATCAACTTTCTTCTAACCGAGATTATATTCGCCAGCTTGGCATAAACCGCATTGGTCTTTTTGGCTCCTATGCTCGCGGTAATCAATTGTCCAACAGTGACATTGACCTCCTAATTGATTTTCTACCTCAAAAAAAAAGCGTCCGGAGTATTGTCAATTTTATTGATTATTTTGAAAAGCTTTTTAACAGAGCCGTCGACGTCACTACATTTGATGGAGCCCAAAAACGCCTCTACAAGTTTATAAAAAACGAAATAAAATATGCCCAAATCTGATCAATTGTTTTTAGAAGACATTATTGAAGAAGTTAATTTTCTTCTCGATCAAACAGCGATTGTTTCCGAACCTGACTTTTCCAAAAACCCCGTTTTGCAAAGAGCTTTTTGTCGTAGCTTTGAAGTAATTGGTGAAGCGGTCAAACAATTATCAGCCGATTTTACGAACAAACATCATCAAGTCGAATGGTCTTTAATGGCAAAAACCAGGGATAAAATAATTCATCATTATTCCGATATTGACTATTCACTTTTGTATTTAACTGCTAAAAATGACCTCCCGTCAATTAAGCTTGAGCTAGATAAAATCTACGAGTTACTACCCAACAAAATTGTATAGTTGGTTTACATCATCACTTTTGTCCTCCTGATCCCTCTGTCATCCTACTTCGCCCGGCCGAAGCGACGCCAAGGAGGATCAAGGCTTGTCCTGAGTATTCCCGAAGGAGAAAAGGTGGGGTTAAGGTTTCGTTTTGTCAAATTGTTTACCCGACTTTGGTGGGTCGGTATATTTTCTTGTTACAATAAGTCGTTCACATCGGGCCTGTAGTTAAACGGTATAACGTACCCTTCGCATGGGTATATTGGGGGTTCAATTCCCCCCAGGTCCACCCCGTATTTTTCTATTTAACTTTAGGCACTATCCGATAACCCACGTTGTACCACCTCTTAGTTTTTTTATCGATCTGCACCGGTAGCTTAGTTCTTTGTACCCGTTGCCATGGTTCTTCATTAAAAATATCTCCGGATATGTCTAAATAACCAAAAGCTTTAAGAACAACCAAATTGTACCTATTCAATGTAACTAGATTAAACAACCCATTAATTGGGCTCAATTCAACCGAATAATCATAGGGTGCCTCGTTCCACATAGGTCAATTATATCTCATCTTTCCAGACTTTTGTATCATAAATTCCACCGCGCGCCTTCAAGGGTCGCCGATGTAATTCGGGGAGCTTCGGAATAAAGCAAAGTAATACCCGCCTCATTACACTGGTCTAAATACCTTGAAATTGTCTCTTCCCTGTCTCCAATTATACTAAAATGAACCCTCCTTCCAAAACCTAAGTGTCGGTGTATTTGAGCGTAACAGCCCGGTAAGTCCTCAATTTTTCTAAATCTGGGCATAATTGGCACCACCCACTTTACTCCCGGTTGGCTAGCTACAAATTCCATTCGTTGTTGGTGGGGCACATACGGCCGGTTAGGTCCTTTTCTAGCCCGCACTACCTCGTCTCCACCTACCAACACAAACAAATCCCCCCACGCGGTTGTCGCCCGGACTGATTCAGCTAATGCCAGTTCGTGCCCCTTAGTCCCTATATCAAAATGGCCAAATGCCACCGTCACCCTAAGCCCATTATTTCGTACTTGTCTCATAGTCTCCAAAGCATGCTCATAAGTCACAATCTCTCCCGTTTCCGTAGAAACCCGGTCAAGTAAATCTTTGTTCATTCTTTCTTTACCCATTTGTTCCACGTATCTTATTTCTGCGGGCACAATAATTCCTCGTGCTTTGATCTGCGCTAAGTAATCCTCGCCTCTAGTGTGTCTGCCATCACCACCGTTGGCCGCAATTTCCATTAACGCCTCTCTTCTCATCTCAAGCATTTGGTTAATCGCTAACCCCCGGTCAAATAATTCTTGTGTGTTCACCCCCCAATTCTACCAAACCCCCTCCTAGTTCTTGTTTTGTCATTTTCTCCCCTTGCCCTTCTTCAAGGGAAAGGGCAGGGTAAGGGTTTAATTATTAATCCAAAATCTAAGATCTGTCATCCAATATCTATCCCCGGTTGGGTTTTTACTTCCACACCTTCCCGTAGCAATTTGTTCCTTTTGCGTATCCTGCCGCTCTGGCCTCTGCCTCAGAGCAGTACCAATCTTCCCCCAACTCTCTTTCCACCACTGTTCTCTCGTATTCACTACACCCCGGAAAGAAATAAAACATTCGGGATTTTTGGCCGGGTTGGTTTTCCTTCTCTACGTTTCCCTTAATTAAACAGTCTGGCTTAGTAGTTTGCCGGCATTTGCCCCAAATTCCACTCTTATTCTGCTGAGCCAAATCGGAAAATTTCTCCATATTTGGCCCCATCCGGCTTTTGGTCCTGTCCCACCTGCCCCAACCACTTTTAATTAGCACCTCGTTTACATTTTTCCCTTCACTAACTACTAGTGCCAATACCCGCCCCATATAATCAGCTCTAACTTCCTCCAGTATTATTTTTTTACCTAACACACTCTTTTCCAGTAGTTCCTTAGCCTCAGTTCCTCCGCAAAATTCCAATTCCGGTGCGTCCACCGCCAACAATCGCACCCTTTGTCCGTTGGCCATTCTAAAAGTGTCCCCGTCAATCACCTCAGTTACCGTATTCCACGGCTGGTTGGCCGCTAGTGCCAATACCCCAGCCAATATAATTCCACTAATTCCCACCCACTTCTTGCTCATTTTCACACTTGATTCTAACACCCGTCCATTGGCTATTATTTATAATTTTGTCTATGCGGTTTCTTTTAATCCTCCTGCCTCTCCTAGCTCTAGTTCTTTTACCCCAGCTCACTTCCTCCCGTTCTGCCCCAGCCCCTATTATTTCCCAACCAACAAGTCCCTTACCAACCCCCACTCTTTCCCTTTATCCTCCGGTATCCGACATGAAATCCCGCATCACCAAAAAGAATTTCGGTACCTATGTAACTCCCCAAAACTCTCCAGTTTCTCCTGAAGTCTTCACCGGTTACCACACCGCCCTCGATATTGAGTTTGGAGATATTGTGGGAGATGTTCCCGTCCACGCCATAACCCACGGTACCGTCGCATACTCGGGTTGGGTCTCCGGTTACGGTGGTCTTACCATTATCAAACATTCCATTGACAATGCTCAATATAACGTAGTTTATGGTCATTTACGTACGGCAAATCTGTTGCCTCTAAATACAGTTGTTACTCCAAACCAAATTATTGGATATCTTGGGGATGGTTACAGTCGCGACACCGACAACGAACGCAAACATCTTCATTTTGGCGTACCCCTAGGAGATGATTTGGAGTTTTTAGGCTATGTTCCCACCCAGAGCGAATTATCAGGTTGGGTTAACCCGCTCACTTGGTACTAAAATAGATTATGCGCAAAGACACTCCTCAGCCCATCGCTCTGACACTTTTGAAATTCAAAGATACTTTAGCCAAGCGCAAAAAATATATTAAAAATGAGTACCAGGCCTACGGCCTCCAGCTAGCCGGAGAACTAAATGATTGGGAGCACCGCCCCCTCTACATCCGTCTGGCCAAAAGTCAGCCGCGCCTCGTACTCGAAACCGCCCGCCTGTTTGTCAGCGATCAAACCCAAGGTACGGTCAAATCTAGGGCCAAATTGTTCATGTGGAAATTAAAACAGCTCCGAAATGTTGACAAATGACGCTAAATAGCGGACAATTACAGGCTAATTTATGTCCAAAAAACTCTTCATTTTCATTTCAATTCTGGCGTTAGGCGTTGTCACCTTTTTCTATATCCGCCAAACGCGTCAGGTCAGCGCCACCTCCTATAATCCTCAAACTGACCAGCTGGTTACCCCCAA
This sequence comes from Candidatus Shapirobacteria bacterium, assembly GCA_041666965.1. Lineage (GTDB taxonomy): Bacteria > Patescibacteriota > Microgenomatia > UBA12405 > UBA12405 > JBAYFX01. Next base: position 6,487 of record JBAYFX010000022.1, on the reverse strand, counting down.
ATATCAGCCCATTGCTCAAACCTTACGTCTGGCCGGTTCGGTCGACGCCCTCTCCAAAGCCAATCTGCGCTTTACTGCTCCCGGACTCTTATCTTGGGTTGGGGTCAAAGTCGGGGATAGAGTCAAACGTTACCAGGCCCTCGCCACTCTCGACCGCCGTCAGCTCCAAAAACAACTCGAGCGCGAAGCCAACAACTATCGCTCCTCTCTAAGCACGTTTCTGGACACGGAGGCCAATTATCAAGAAACCAAAGACAAATATTTGTTAACCGACGAAATTAAGCGCATTTTAGAGCGCAATCAAAATACTCTCAATAACGCCGTTATTGGCTATGAGTTAACCGAGTTAAGCAAACAATTAGCCGTAATTTCATCACCCATTGCCGGCATCGTTACTCAAGTCGACCAGCCTTTTGGGGGTGTAAACGTCAGCCCCACCGATACCTTCCAGGTAGTTGACCCTGGGTCTGTTTATTTCCGCTCCGAGTTAGACCAAGAAGACCTAAGTCAGGTCAGCGTCGGCTTGCCTGCCACCATTTCTATTGACAGCTACCCCGATGATTCCATCCCCGCCACCCTCGATTACGTCTCATTTTCTCCCATTGCCGGTGTCAGTAACATTGTCTACGAAGTCCGTTTTGCTTTAAGTGAACTTAAAAACGACAATTTAAAATACCGTCTGGGGCTAACCGGGGACGCTACTATTACTTTAGCCACCAACCAAAAGGCCCTAACTGTCCCCCTAACAGCACTCATTGTTGAAAATGATGCCAATTTTGTCTGGACCACCGATTCCTCCCGTAAGCTTACCAAAACCCCGGTTACTCTCGGGCTCGAGACCGACGAGCGCGTTGAGATAACCGAGGGGCTCACCGTCAATGACCAAGTTGTCATCCGTCAATCAGAGTAAACTCCCGGCTATCTTGGAGTTACGCCACATTACCAAAACCTACGGTAATAATGGCAATGAGTTTTACGCTCTAAAGGACGTCAACCTCAAAATAAATCAACAAGACTTTGTCTCCATCACTGGTCCCTCAGGTTCCGGCAAGTCCACGCTAATGCACTTAGTCGGTCTTTTAGATAATCCCACCAGCGGTGAAATCCTGCTGGAAGGTGCTGACATATCTTCGCTCAAAGAACACGAGTTAGCTCAGTTAAGAAACCAAACTTTAGGCTTTGTCTTCCAGCAATTTAATCTCCTCCCCAAAACCAGCGCCCTGGAAAATGTCATTTTGCCCCTGCTTTATTCCGATGTTCCTAAAACCGAGTGGACCAATTTAGCAGTAACCATGCTTACTAAAGTCGGCCTAGCCGATAAACTTAAAAACACTCCCGGCCAACTCTCAGGTGGCCAACAGCAACGTGTTGCCATCGCCCGGGCCCTGGTTAATAATCCCAAAATTATTTTGGCCGACGAACCGACCGGTAACCTCGACAGTAAATCAGGAATTGAAATCATGGATATTTTTCGTTATTTACACGACAAGGAAAAGCGGACTATCGTTTTTGTCACCCACGATCAAGACCTCGCCCGCCAAGCCAAAAAAATAATTGTTATTAAAGACGGTCAAATTCAATGAATAACCCGCTCCATTTCAAACCCAGTCTTGAAGATCTTCTCAAAAGCAGCATCCGCTCCATTTTCAAAAATAAAAGCCGGACCTTCTTAACCTCGCTTGGTGTCATTATTGGCGTCACCTCCGTCATTCTTTTAGTCTCCATCGGTAATGGTTTAAAAGCCTATGTCGTTAGCCAATTCGAGTCACTCGGATCAAACATTTTGTTTGTGGCCCCGGGCCAGGTATTCAATCGCAATGGCGGTTTTAATAATAATGGTGGAGCCAGTTTCTTGGCCACCAGTTTCACCGTCTCTGATTGGAACCGCCTCAAACGGGATCTTAAAACAACCGCCGGCTACATTATCCCCGTCAGTCAATCACCAACCACCATCAAATACCTAAAAAACTCGGTAGATACCAACATTTTAGGCACTAGTGCTGATTACGCCGTCGCCCGCAACCAAACTCCAGCTGCTGGTAATGGCCGCTGGTTTACTTCCCAGGAAAATGATAAAGCCAGCAATGTGGCTGTGATCGGTCACCAACTAAAACTTGACTTGTTTGGAGCCGCTCCGGCCTTAAATCGTAAACTCATTGTCGGCGGCCGCACCATGAAAGTAATTGGCGTACTTAATAAAATCGGTGGGGGATTCGGTGGGCCCAATTTTGATTCTTTCATCTACATTCCTCTAATTACCTCCCAGCGTCTAACTGGCCGTGAAGCCATTCAGTCCTTTCAAATCAAAATCAACAGCACTACTGACCTTGAGGCCGGTAAAAAAATGATTGAAACCAGTTTGTCCAAACGGTTTAAAGACGAAGACTCCTTTTCTGTTTTCGACCAAAGTCAAATCATTGGCTCCATTAATTCCATTCTAAATATTCTAACCGCCGGTTTATCCGGCATTGCCGCCATTTCACTTTTGGTAGGCGGTATCGGCATCATGAATATCATGTTGGTTACCGTTACCGAGCGTACCCGGGAAATCGGTTTGCGCAAGGCCATTGGAGCCTACCCTCGGGCCATCCTCTTACAATTTTTGTTTGAAGCCATCATTCTTTCCGGAATTGGAGGCATTATCGGCATAATTCTTGGGTCTCTGGGTACTCTGGCTATTAGTCCTTTCTTTCCGGCCCGCGTTTCACTTAATTCGATTATTCTGGCATTCGGTGTTTCCTTTATTGTCGGGGTTGTCTTTGGTGTTGCCCCCGCCCGCCGCGCCTCCAAACTCTCACCCATCGAAGCCCTCCGCTACGAATAACCCCCCGGTCTGTCATCTTGAGTCCGAAAGTTTTCGGGCGAAGGATCTCCTTCCCTTAACCCAGATACTTCGTTTCACTCAGGATGACTACAGTCAATATTCTCAAGTTTATCCATAACCTTGATACCTGCTAATATTTAAATGTGGTTCTAATTTCGAAAAACTATTTAAAGGTTTTGCTGCCCCTTCTGGTAGCCTCCACCTTACTTTTAGTTCTCCGCCAACGTCCTTGGTTTACCTTTCCCTTCATTACCCTCGGTTTCATACTAGGGGTTTTAATTCCAGATGTCGATCATCTCATTTATTGGTTGGTCCGTGCTCCCGCTCAGTCAGTTTCCCAGCAAGCCCTTGAGTTTTGGAACCAACGCCGGTTTAAAAACTTATTACATCTAATCCGGGTCCACGGTCCTACACACGACAATTTAATTTTTCACCATTTTTTTGGCCATACCGTCATAACCATTTTGTCCTTTTTCATTTTTTCCTCCACCTCAAACCTGTTTGTTCAAAGTTTAACTCTGGCTATTAACCTCCATCTGTTTTTGGATGTTTATGAGGATTGGAAGTTCCGCCCCGCCCACCTTCAAGCCTGGCTATTTGCCCGGGAGCCCAAACAACTGCCTCTTACTCATTTAAAATATTACGTAATCATCTTTTTTGCTTGCAATTTACTCTATTTGGGTCTATTTTTTCTTAATTTATGACGCTCGATTTCACCCTTCTTCGGAGTGCCAAGCACTATCTTTCCCCCCAGCAAGACCTCCTTATTGCTGACATTGAAATCATTTTTTCCCGCCTTAAAACCATCGACAAGATCAGTGACTTTTCCTTTATTGTTGCCCCAGCGGCCAAAGCCTATGAGGGCTTTTTAAAGGAGTTCTTTTTCCGGGTCGGCCTAATCGATAAATACACCTACCAGTCCGACCGTTTCCGGGTCGGCAAAACCCTCAATCCTTCCCTGCGTTATAAGCGTTTTTCCATTTTTCAAAAACTGGCCGAAATTGACCCAGAAGGGGAAGAATTGGCTGAAAACCTTTGGAATGCTTGGAAATACGGTCGCAATGAAATCTTTCATTATTTTCCCAATATTTCCCAAAACATAACTTATGCCGAGTCCCTCGAGCGTATCCACCTAATTCTTAAGGCCATCATCGCCTCCGGTAAGTTTTTAGATAAAAACATCGACTCCACTGTCAATTAATTTTTTTGTCATTCTGAGGACCCCGAAAGCTTTCGGGAGACGAAGAATCTCCCTCTTTTGCTAAACTTGACCATGAAACTAATTGTAATTGGTGCCTCTCTTACCGGTAAAACCACCTTAATTAAGTATTTACGCTCCTCATCTACCCACCCCATTAGTGAAATGGACGAAGAACTCACAGCACTAAATAATGGCCAATATCCCACCAACACAAAATACAAACACCAGGTCTTAGCTCCAAAAATTATTAATCAAGTTTTATTAAATCCCAACATAATCTTTTTTACTAACACTGACTACTTCACATTAAATGATTTACAACAAGCCAAAATAAACGGTTTCAAGATTGTTCAATTAAATCTTTCACTCTCCGAACTTCAAAAAAGAAACGAAAACAGGGCAAAAAATGAGGGTTATACCGATTTAAGTCAATGGTTACCAGGCATGATGGAGTACCAAACAAAAGTTTTCAACGCTAATCTGGTAGATAAGGTAATTGATGCTTCCGAACCTACCTCCGAAATAGCCCAAAAACTATTAACCATTTAGTTTTCCACTCCACTCGCGAAAACAGGGTAGGGGATAGGACAACATTACTCAATCTTTCCCACAGTATTAATTAGCAGTGTTTTTACTTTTTCGGAATTTTCTTTCATCCTCTTTAGTATTAGCTCAAAAGTTACTGATTCTTCGTTCTCTCGCCAACAATCATAATCAGTCACCATGGCAATCGATTGATAGGGGATTTGAACTTCGCGCGCCAGCACCACCTCCGGCACCGTCGACATATTTATCAAATCCGCTCCCCATTTCTGGTACATCAATGATTCGGCTTTAGTTGAAAACCGTGGTCCCTCAATTGTCACCATGGTGCCTTTTGGGTGGTAAGGAAACCCCAACTCCTTTGCTGTTTCAATTAACACCTGCCTCAACCCCTCATCAAACGGATTGGCCATAGGAGTGTGAACTACTTTGTCTTCAAAAAAAGTACTTTTTCGCTGTTTGGTAAAGTCAATAAATTGGTCAATAAAAACTAGCTCCCCAGGTCGCATCTCCTCCTTCAAAGAACCGCAGGCGGTAGTGGCCATTATCTGGCTACATCCCACTGATTTTAGGGCCCAAATATTAGCTCTGTATGGCACTAGCATTGGTGGAACACCGTGCTCTCTGCCGTGCCTCGAAAGAATTACCACCTTTTTCCCTCCAATTTCCCCGGTTTTTAGTTTAGACGACGGGCTGCCGTATGGAGTTTCAATTTCAACTTCCTCTTGTTTCGTTAAAATATTGGGGTCGTCCAACCCACTCCCCCCAATAATCCCAATCACGCTCTTATTCAGACTCATAGCTAACTAAACTATTTAACTTATATCTCCCAAGCTTTTTACTCCCGCCCAAAAACGGTAAATCAATAATAAATGTCATGCCCGCAATTTCTCCTCCCAGTTCTTCCACCATACTTGCCGCTGCCTCCACCGTCCCTCCGGTTGCCAGCAAATCATCAACCATAAGCACTTTTTCACCCGGTTTAATCGTGTCCGCGTGCATGGTCATTACGTCGGGACCATATTCCTTTTGGTAACTTTTTTCGATTGTAGTGTAGGGCAACTTACCCTTTTTTCTCACCAAACACACCCCACAACCCAAATTATAAGCAATCGGAGTTGCCAACAAAAATCCCCGAGCGTCAATGGCTACAATTTTGTCAATCTGCTTCCCCAAAAACGGTTCTATCATCTTATCAATCACGTATTTAAAAACTTCCGGGTTTTGAAGAATGGTGGTAATGTCTTTGAAATTTACTCCAGTTATCGGCCAATTAGGAACTTCACGAATATATTTTTTTAAATTCATTTTTTCACTTAACCATATCACGCCCGATTCTGTTTTTCTATCAATTTATTTCCCACTACCCGCCGCAATTCTTCTTATCATTTCTAATATCCTTTCTTGACCCGTACTAGAATCCGATAATCCCAAAGCATTTGGGTTAAGTGCCGGGCTGTTATTTGCTTCTAAAAATTTACATGATCCCGACTTGTCTTGAATCCAGTCAACACCTGTGTAGGGGTAACTAGCCCGAACCAACCTCCCCACTTCAGCCGATTTTTCAAGTACGTAAGTCGGAGGTTCTGGATTGTTTGGGTCAATACCATGGTCACTTAACACCTGTCTATTAATTTTTTCTTCCACCGGTTTCCCATCTAGCAATATTCTTTCTCCGCCCCTGGCTATATTTGACACAATTTCTACACTGTCAAGAAATAATGGACTTCGGGGGTGAACCAATAAAGTGCCATAATCATCTCCCACTAGACTGTATTCAAATAAAGGTAAGCGATCATCATATTCCCAAGCCTGAATTTTCTTAGCACCTCTTCTTTCTTGCGAACGATGAACTTGGGCGTAATGAATGTTTCCGTAACCGTCAGCCACCACTCGGTAAGAAGTATTAAAATCACCTG
>JBAYFX010000021.1:0-13856 GCA_041666965.1 Candidatus Shapirobacteria bacterium | reverse complement strand
TGGAGTAAACCAAGTCGGTATATTGCCAAAACTTATCGTTCCCTCCTACGTCAGCCACGCACTCAGCCGCTTCAGCTTCCATCTGGGCATTAGTATGGAAGGGGAGTGGGTAGTGTCGGTAAACCCAAGCGACTTTATTGCCGTAATCTTTAGCCACTTGTTGCATGGTCGAGTGGAAATTTTTACAAAATGGACATTCGTAATCCGAGTACTCTACTAAAACTATCGCCGCGTTTTTGTTACCTCTAATATGGTCTTTGTCGGTTACTGCGGGCATAGCTGCTAGGTTGGGGGTAGGTTCTGCCGCTGGGGCATTGGCCTCACCACTTGGTTGGGCTGCCAAATTTCCTGTTCCCACCGACTTTTCTAATGCCTGTATTTTAATAAACGAATAGGCAGAAAATACGGCCGTAAATAAGGTTAATACTAAAAATGGTGTTACCCAGCTAGATTGGTTTTCGGTTTTCATAAATTTTTTAAACTTGTAAATACTACAGTAATCGTAATTTAAACTGGAAATTCGTTTTTTGTCAATCAGCTGTTAAATCGGACTAAACTCATATTGCTAATTGTGCCTGTTTCTAGCCAATTATGGCCGTGTATTACCAGGTACTCCTTGTTATGTTCCAAATGCTTTTCTTTGAGCAACTGTAAAAAAAACGGGTTACCTAAACTAAACCCTTGTTTGCTATCAGTGTCCCAGAAAACCGGACTTAGCCCCCGCGCCAAAGACATAATTGCTAGAGCTTCCGGGTTATTGCTAATGCCAATAATTGGTGTCGGAGGTCTAAAACCACTCAAAGTTAAGGCTGAAGCTCCGCTTTTAGAAAACACAATTGCTCCAGCAATCTCTTTGTGGTTCAAAATATCCGCCGCCGCTTTTAAAAAAGTAGTCATTAGCGAAGTGGTTATGGGTTCAAGTCGCCTTTCATATTGACTTTGCTCATTGGCGGTAGCTATTCGCCTCAAAGTTTGAGCGCTTTCAACTGGGTATTGGCCAATAGCTGTTTCATTGGACAGCATTAAACAATCAGCCCCGTCAAAAATCGCGTTAGCCACATCCGACACCTCGGCCCTGGTTGGTGTTAAGTTTTGACACATCGACATTAGCATTTCTGTGGCTACAATTACCGGTTTAACTCTAGCCCGCGCTACTTCAATTATCCTTTTTTGCCAAATATTAACCAGTTCTGGCTCAATCGCTCTTCCTAAGTCTCCTCTGGCCACCATTATTCCGTCAGCCGCCAGTATTATGTCCTCCAAGTTGTCCACCGCGCCCTTGGTTTCAATTTTGGCAATAATAGTTTTGGGATATCCTTTTGTTTGAGCTCTTTTTTTAAGTTTACTTATCTCGGTCCCTTTTTTAATGTAGCTAGCGGCAATCATATCAAACCCGGTTACTTCAATGGGCATATCGCTGTTTGGTATGTCTACTATTATCTTGATATCCCTACCTATTTCCTCTGAAACTTCCTTTATTAGATTAATCGTGTTCTGGTGCCACTCTACACTGTTATGTTTCAAATTTAATCTCACCAAATCAACCTTACGACATATTTGAATCAATAACTCTCGGCTATTGCTGGCGGGTCCGATGGTAGCGATTATCTTAGTTTTGCTCATTACAGTTTATGTTAACCTAAACCATGTCCCGATACCAAATCCAGGGAGGGTTACCTTTAAACGGCGAAGTTTCAATTCGAGGAGCTAAAAACGCCTCTTTCAAACAAATCATCGCTTCTTTGTTATCGCCTCAGTCTACAAGTCTATACAATTTACCTGATATTTCCGATGTCCATATTACGGTTAGTGTCGCCCGGTCCTTAGGTGCCCAAGTCAACCAACTGGGTCCCCACGGTTTGGAAATCACCGCCTCAAACTTCAAAAACTCGGTAGTTCCTAACGGTACCGGTGAAAAATCCCGAACCTCTTTCATGTTCGCCGCTCCACTTTTAGTCCGCACTGGTGAGGCTCTGGTACCCATCCCCGGTGGTGATCGTCTTGGTGCTCGCCCCCTCGATCGTCTTTTTGATTGTTATCGCCAAATGGGTATTACGGTTGAGGAGTCGGACCACAGTCTAGCCTTTCGCGCTCAAAAGATTACCGGTACCCATTATATTTTTCCCAAACCGTCCCATACAGTCACCGAAGTGGTGCTTATGACTGCCGCCCTGGCGCTTGGTGACACGGTTCTCGAAAATAGTGCCCAAGAGCCCGAGATTGACGATCTAATTCTCATGCTCAATTCCATGGGTGCCCGCATCGCCCGTGACCCAAATAATCTTTCCACCATCCGCATTCAGGGTGTGACTTCCCTAACTGGCACTGAACATCAGGTGATTGCCGACCGTAATGAAGCAGTAACCTTTGCCTGTGCCGCTTTGGCCACCAAAGGCTCTGTTAGCATTCTTAGAATCCATCCCCAAACCATCAATACCTTTTTAACCACCATTGAAACCATGGGTGCCCGGGTAAATCGGGGTTATGATGAAGTTACTGTCAGCTGGGTGAATCCCCTAAAACCCATAAATATTGAAACTGCCCCCGAACCGGGTTTCATGACTGATTGGCAGGCAGTTTTTTCCTTGGTTCTCAGCCAAGCAGTCGGAGTCAGTACGGTTGTCGAACGCATTTACCCGTCTCGATTTCAGCATATTGCCACCTTAAACAAAATGGGAGTTAAAACCACTTTCTTTAATCCCCAGGTTACCGATCCTGCCGCTTATTATCACTTTAATCCCGAGTCCGACAAGCCGGAGTATTTTCATGGTGTTAAAATTTGCGGTCCTTCTCACCTGTCTCCCGCTCAGTTGGAGGTTAGTGACCTTCGGGCTGGGGCTACTGCCACCTTAGCCGCCCTAACGGCCACTGGTCAGTCGACCATAATGGGTGTTGAATACATTGAGCGTGGGTATGAAAAACTAGCCGAGCGTCTGCGTGCTTTAAACGCCAAAATCGAGTATATTAAAACATAATATGTTTAAGTATTTATTGTTACCATTTCTGTTTTTGACTCTGGTTTCTTCTTCCTCTTTGGCTCAGTCTCCAGTGCTCAAGCCTAAAGGAAAAGTGGCTCCGGTTCCCGATCTTGTGGTACGCTTGTCTCCCGCCCGGACCTATCTTACTCTAAATTTTAAAAATCTAAGTACCGTCAAATCCTTTAACTATGAAGTTAATTACACTGGTAACAACCAATCTCAGGGGATATTTGGTCAAGTTTCAAAAGTTAAAACCAATTTGCTTATGCGCCAACTATTTTTAGGTACTTGTAGCAAAAAGGTCTGTATTTCCCACAAAGGAGTAAAAAAGCTAACTGTTACCGCCCGTTTTACCCAAAAAAATGGTAAAAAAACCACCCGAATCGTTACTTTGCCGTAGCTAAGCTCTGAAGTTTCCAGAAGTTAGTATAAAGTCCCCCTTTGTTGCTAATAAGTTGTCTGTGAGTTCCCACTTCAACTATTCTGCCTTTTTCCATCACTACTATTTTTTCCGCCCTAATTATGGTCGACAATCTGTGGGCAATAACTATAGCCGTTTTATTTTTGGCCGCTTGCCAAAAAGCGTCTTGTATTAATTTCTCCGTCGCTGAATCCAGCTGTGAGGTGGCCTCGTCAAACACAATAATATCCGGATTTTTCAGAATCATTCTGGCAATGGCTAGTCGTTGTTTTTGTCCACCTGACAACTTTACTCCTCGCTCGCCTACACTTGTTTCATACTTTTTGGGTAATGTCTCAATAAAGTCGGCTAAGTTGGCCATCCTAGCCGCCGCCACTATTTCTCGTGCTGTGGCATTAGGTAAACCGTAAGCAATATTGTATCCAATGGTGTTGTTAAACATTATTGGTTCCTGGGGTACTACTCCCATCATCGCTCGCAGTAGACTTTTTTTAATCTTTCTAATATCAACCCCGTCAATAGTGATTGCCCCGCTTGTTGGGTCAAAAAACCTCAATAGTAGTTTAACCAAAGTGGTTTTGCCAACACCCGATGATCCTACAAGTGCCACCGATTGTCCGGCTCCAATTTTCAAATCAATTTCGGAAACCGCGCTCTTATTATTCTCCGGGTAATTAAAACTTATCCCCTTAAATTCAATTTCCCCCGCCACTCTTCCGGTAATTGCTATTGGCTTTTTTGGGTCGGACACCAATATTTTTTCATCCAACACCCCAAAATACTTCTGAATATCTACCATGTTTTTGGCTACACTTCTCAGGTTGTAAATCAGCTCAAAAAACCTTCCATAAAAGTTCGTTACAAACCCAATTACCATTACATAATCGCCAGTACTAATTTCACCCTTATTGACTAAGCTTAGTCCCACTACCAGTGCTCCTACCACTCCCAGGTTACCCAGTCCGCCTACTACTATGTCAATTATTCTATAAGATAAGGCATAACTCCAAAGTTTACTTAGCCAGTTAATAAAACTTTTACTTAGTCTTTTTCTTTCCCAACTCTCGCGGGCAAAAAGCTTAACCGTCTCGTAATTTATTAGGTTGTCGACAATAATCTCTGAAATTTTATCTTCTGCCTCATTAAATTCTTTCCTAGCCGTCAAGTTTAAACTAACCAGTCTTTTAGTTAAAATTAGTGCGCCCCCAAACGCTGTCATCATCATGGCCATAATCATTGGGTTAACCTGGTATAAAACTACGCTCATAATACTAAATTCAATGACGATTCTTACGGTATTAATGTTTATGTTTTGGAAAAAATCAAAAAAAGCTCCGTCACCTCTTTTAATAATGCTAATCAAAGACCCAGTTGATCTTGATGTATGAAAGGCAAAATCCAGTTCATGAATTTTCTCAATAACGGCAACTCTTAAATCTCTTGATGCTGGTAGTACCACTCTGTCTCCGGCTGCTCTAAACAAATTACTCAACAATAGTCCACCTAATCTAAATAATCCTAGTCCACTCACAATCATCACAATTTCTCTCTCACTTTTAACTCCAATTGAATCAATTAGTAGTTTATAAAAATAGGGCTCAAACCCTTCCGTAATTGCGAAACCAATTAACGCTGCCCAAAAAACCGCCAACCACCCAGGATAGCGCCCTAAAAATCTAAAGTAAGTCCGCAGTAGGGGAAACATGTTCAAATTCTAACCAACACTTCCGGCTATTACAATAATCAATTATTCAATACTCTCGTATTTAGACGCGTTATTTCGGTACCGGCACCATTCGCAGTCTTTTCCCGGATGGGGAATTTGGTCCAGACTCATTACTTGGGCCATTTCCCTCACTGTTGGAGCCACCCACGAGTCATCTCCCTGGTAGTCAATAATTTTTATTTTGAATTCCAGTTTTGCGTCAAATCTGGCTAAGTTTGTAATTCCGTTACAATAAACAAAATATCCGGTATCAGACACTTTCAGCTCATTTCCTCTCAGCAACCATTGATAAACTTCAATTTGCCTTCGATAACCGTCATGCCAGGGTGCATCTGTCAGTTCCACCTCTCCTTCTTTAGCGGTTGACTTGTAGTCTACTACCGCAATTTCCCCATTCTCCATTAGCCACAGATCGTCTACTGCCCCAAATACTTCAATTCCGCTTTCTGTCTCAACTCTGGTCACTCCGCTGAAATTAAATCGCCATTTTTCCAGTTCTGGGTGGTTAAATGGTACCGCCTTAATTCCATAATCCTGGAAAAGTTGGTGACTCTCACCGCTCTTTCTTAAAATATCAAATTCGGATTTTAGTAGTTTGTCCACCGCGCTGTTTAGCGTATAAGGTGGGCTACTTGGCTGTTTAACCTTAAGTACCACTGTTAAATAAAAACACCTCCGACAGTTAATAAACTGCTCTATTTTCGATCTGGATATTCTCATTTCTAATTTTACCTCTCTTTACCTTTTGTACCCAAATTCTTGCTCTCGATTAATACGGTTTTGGTTAAATATCCTGTTATTCATTAATCAAAGTAATGGACAACAATAAGGGTAATCGCTCTAAAAATCAGGGCGGCCAAACCGGTAGGCAAAACCAATATCAACCTGGCATGAACCGTGAAGGAGGGGACACGGATAACACGGAAGACGAGCCGACAATGCCCGACACTCTAAATTCTTAGAATCGGGCTAAATTCCAGTACCCTGCCCGTCATCAACAAAAGGTTAACGGGCGGGGTTATTAAGTAATAAATCGATAATAATAATGTAATAGTCAAAGCTGAGTCTCATTTTGAGGGTTGTTAGAAATTGTTAGATATTCTAAAATCTGATTTAGTGCTAACCCCTAAACTTACTCAGTCCGGATTATTAACCATTGGTCAGGTAAGCAAGATTCTTGGTGTTCACCCCAATACACTTCGCCTCTGGGATAAAAATGGAACTTTTCGATCTTTGCGGGGCGATAAAAATAAAATTCGACGCTACCCCCATTCTCAAGTTTCAACTTTTTTAGAAAATCAAAATACTCGCCCTTTACATTTAAGTCCTCTTGATTTTCCCCTCGCCTACCGTTCTCGAGATTTAATTTGCATTCTTAACTCCGAAAACGAAATAATTTTTACCAACCGTGCTTTCAAATTAAAACTAAAATATTCACCGTCAAACTTCACTCCGTTGCTCTTCTCAAAAATAGTTTCCCCTGCCTCAGCCAGCATAATTTTTAAAAATAAAAAACTTACCTCAATTGAAGCTAAGTACACCAGCTTAACCGGCCAGGAATTTTGGGTAGATATCAATATGTTTTCTATGCTTTGGAGAGGCGTAAACATAAAAGTATTGGTAGCCCGCGACGTTACCGCCAAGAAAAAATACACTCAAGAAATCGAATCTCACAAACAGTATCTTAAGTTAGCCAATCAACAACTTCAGGGCATGTTTGATCATGCTCCTGCCGGTATTGCTCTTTTGGACTCACAATCCCCGTTTAAAATTCTATCTCACAACCGTGTTTATCAAAAAATGTTAGATCACCCTCACAAATCATCCTCCCTAATCGACAAGAATCTATTTGACTTACTGCCCGGATTGGTCAATAGCCGGTTTGAAAACTATTTTACTAAAGCTGCCACTAACCATCGTGGTGTCACTTTTTACAACTTTGCTTTTACTGGTTTTGACACTGGTCCGGTTTGGTGGAATGGTGAAATATCCCCAATAGTGATTAACAAAAAGGTTATTGCCTTTGCCCTGATGTTAATCGACGTTACCCAAGAGGTATTAGCTCAAAAAAGATTAAAGAGGGAGTTGATACAGCGCCGTCGTTCCGAAGCTCGCTTAAGCCGCAAAAACCGCCAATTGCTCGATCAAAAAATCAAGTTAAATCTAACCGAACAGGCCAGTCGGGTCGGTGTCTTTGACTGGACTGTTGGCTCCACTCAAACTAAGTGGACCCGCCAGTTGGAAAAGATTTACGGGTTGCCAAGTGGCCAATTTAAAGGAACCTACGAACATTGGGTTAACCTAATACACCCCGAAGATCGGGCTAAGGCGGAAAACGCTGTCAGTCATGCTCTTATTACAGGTTTGTTTGAATCCGAGTTTCGTACCATTTGGCCCGATGGTACCGTCCACTGGTTATATGGCCGGGGAAAGGTTTTTTACAATGCCGCCAAACAACCCACTAGTCTGATTGGTATCAACATGGACATTACTAACCGCAAGGTTACCGAATCACGCCTGGCTGAAAGCGAACAACGTTTCCGCCTTATTGCGGAAACCATGGTCGATTTGGTTACCATCCACAATCCTCAAAAGCAGTACGTCTATGTTTCGCCTTCGGTAATCAATCATTTCCGCCAGCCCCCCCAATTCTTTCTTTTAAAAACCTTTTCCCAGGTTGGTTTCAGTGTCCGGCTGGCTACCCGTTTAAATCAGGCTCTTGACCGGGTGTTTCAAACCAAAAGGCCTTTGACAATAGATTTTTCCTATGACAGCCGTTATTTCCAGTCAATTTTAGCCCCTGAGTTTGGGGCCCGTCGCCAGGTTAACTCCATAATTATGGTCACCCGGGATATTACTAATCTTCGCGAGTTAGAAAAACGCAAAGATGAGTTTTTGAGCATCGCCTCCCACGAGCTCAAAACTCCACTGGCCAGCATCAAGGCTTACTCCCAAATCTTAAAGCAGTCCTACCCCACTTTTTCATCCGACCAAATAAATTCAATATTAGTCAAACAAAACATTCACATTGATCGTCTAAACCGCCTTATTTCCGACCTTCTTGACTTAAGTCGTATCCAGTCGGGTCGGTTTCAGTTCACGGAGTCTGTTTTTGATTTCGATGACCTGGTTAAAGAATCAATTGAAAGCATCCAGTCTTTTTCATCCTCGCACACTATAATCTTAACCGGAACTACTGGTATTAAAATTAAAGGAGACCGTCATCGTCTGGAGCAGGTATTTGTTAACTTGTTAACTAATGCCGTCAAATACTCTCCTCTTGCGAATCGGGTATTGGTTAACATTAAAGCCGACACTTCTCATGTCAAAGTTTCCATTAAAGATTATGGTATTGGCATTGGCGTCTCTGACAAAAAACATGTGTTTGAACGTTTTTACCGAACTTCCCAGGTTGAAAAACAATACTCTGGTTTAGGAATTGGCCTGTTTATATCCCGTCAAATTATCCTCCGGCATCGGGGGAAAATAAGTTTTACTAGTACTTTAGGCAAAGGTTCTACTTTCACTTTCAGTTTGCCAGTTATCAGTTCAATCCAAAATGACAAAAATTCTAATCTGTGATGATGACGAAGGCATATTGGATTCAATTTCCTTAGTTCTTGAATTAAGTGGTTACCAAGTCTTTACCTTAAAAGACTCTACCAATATTTTGGCTTTTGTCCGTTTAAACCAACCTGACTTAATTCTTATAGATCTATGGATGCCCGGGTTATCTGGCCAACAGGCTACCCGCCTGCTTAAAAAAAATCCTACCCTAGGCCATATTCCCATTATTATTGTTTCAGCCAACCGGGAAACTGAGCGGGTAGCCGTCAAGTGTGGAGCTAACGATTTCCTGTGTAAGCCGTTTGAAATTCAGGAACTTAAAAATAAAATCAGTCAGCACTTAACTTAAATGTTTGTCACTTTTATACTCTACTCTCAGGTCTATCATGTCAGGGAATAATTATGTCTTATACCAACATATAAATTAAAGTAATAATAATCTCACTTACTCATACCATGTGTAATCTAAAAGTTGAATATTACAAATTTCTTACAGTAAAAACAATTGTGTGGTCTGATTAATCTTGTTATCTTAAATTTGTCATGTTTTCAGTCCAGAGTCTCAATCTAAATTCCATCGACGCAAAGTCACCAAAAAGCTATAAACAAAAAGCCAATGGTCATATCTCAAAAATCTCTCCACTGACGTTTCAACAAATGGCTGATTCCATGCCCCAGTTGGTGTGGACTACCGGCCCCAACGGATTACCCCTGTATTATAATTGCCGTTTCTTTGACTATACCGGCTTAAGTTCAACCAAAACCTTGGCCCGGAACTGGAGTTCTATCATTCATCCGGATGATTATTCTCAAGCCCACAGGCAGTGGCTTAAATCATTGAAATTAAATCTTGGCTATCAGTCTGAGTTCAGGCTCAAGTCCTCCAGTGGAAAGTATCGCTGGTTTTTAGCCCGGGCTTACCCCCTCAAAGATTCGCAAGGCCACACCGTTCAATGGTTTGGAACTTGCACCGATATTCACCACCAAAAACGAATGTCCCAAAAGAAAGATGAGTTTTTGAGCATCGCCTCCCACGAGCTCAAAACTCCCATAACCAGTATCAAAAACTATACTCAAGTTCTTGAACAAATATTTGTTGAGAAAGGTGATTTACAGTCAGCCCATCTTATGTCCCACCTCAATGGTCAGGTCGAACGTCTGATTAAACTGGTAACCGATTTACTTGATTCAAATAAAATCACCGCCGGAAAACTTGACTATAATTTTGAAAATTTCGATTTTAATCAAATGGTTAGTAGTGTAGTTGATGATCTACGCCACGCTTACCATCATAATCAAATCAACTTGAAATTAGGGGATAATACCAACTTGTATGGAGACCCCCATCGGCTCTCCCAGGTAATTGTCAATTTGGTGGTTAACGCAATTAAATTTTCCCCAAATATGTATCCTGTAAACATTACAACCAAGGTAAAAT
This sequence comes from Candidatus Shapirobacteria bacterium, assembly GCA_041666965.1. Classification (GTDB taxonomy): domain Bacteria; phylum Patescibacteriota; class Microgenomatia; order UBA12405; family UBA12405; genus JBAYFX01. Next base: position 3,726 of record JBAYFX010000021.1, on the reverse strand, counting down.
CCGAGTTGGTAGTTATTGCCATCAAAGATCGTGGTATTGGAATAAGCCCTATCCATCGCCATCACCTTTTCAAACGATTTTATCGGGGGGTCAAGGCCTCGCAAACATCCGGGTTAGGTCTGGGACTCTATATATCATCAGAAATTGTTAAGCGTCATCAAGGCAAGATTAGCGTTAAAAGCAAACCAAATCACGGTTCGGTTTTTACCGTTACCTTGCCGCTTCAAAATCCTGCTTAATGTATTAATAAGGCTACCTATTTCTTTCATTTTTAACAAACATGTAGGTTCCGGTGGTAAACATCATCAAAAACATAATGCCCAATACTAGTAGGTTAATACTCGGGTTATGCAGGACCACCTTACCATATTCCGGTTTTCCCCAATAATAGATGCTTCTAATTAAATCTACTGCGTAAGTCATCGGTGAAATTCTGGATAGTATTAAAAGAAAAATTGGTAAGTTTTTAATCGGTGAAAACACTCCGGCTAAAAAAAATTGAGGGAATATCAATAGAGGAAATATCTGGTTCACCTGTTTTTGGCTACTCAGATTACTCATCACCAAAAGTCCAAAAGATCCTCCCACCAAACATACCAATATTATCGCCGGTAAGAACCCCAGCAGCTGTCCTGCGTTAAATGGAATTTGAAAAACTATTCCCATAATCCCAATGCCTAAAAGTTGAACAACTGCCACCATCGATTCACCTAGTATTTTCCCCAAAATTATAGCCAGACGTGATACCGGCGCAATAAACATTGCCTGAGAAAAATCATTTTGTCGATCCTCAACCAAAGAAATAATTCCCGCGGCCGTCGATTGAAACAAGTTTTGCCCAATTACCCCGGTAAATACAAAAATCAAAAAACTGTAACCCACATCAGCCGATAAGTTTGAGTTTAAACTGGTTCCTAAAATACCTACAAATAATAGGGGAAAAATCAGGGAGATAAACAATCTTGGTCGGTCCCGAAGAAGTTTAATCAGGTCCCTCATGGCAATAGCAGCAATAGCGTTAATTGTTTTTCTCATTTTCCTTATCAATAATTTCTAAATAAGCCTCTTCCAATGTTGGCGTATGGATTTGAATAGACGTCAATTTTGTTTTAAGGTTCCTAATAATATCCTGAATTTGGTTTTCTTTTACCCATACTTTAATTGCTCCCTCCTCAACGTATTTCAATTTACTTTGATCCAGCTCTTCTTTTAAAACCTTTCTGTTATCAGAGTCCAATATCAAATACTCCTCAATCAAATCTTTTTTAATATCCAATGGCGTTCCCAAGCTGACAATCTTCCCATCGTCAATAATGCATATCCGGTCCGATTCTTCAGCTTCTTCTAAATAATGGGTAGTTAAAAACAAAGTTAGATTTTCATTTTTCCGGACTGTTTTTAAATAACTCCACAAGTTTTTTCGGGATTGCGGGTCAAGGCCGGTGGTTGGTTCGTCTAAAAATAACAGTTTAGGCCGATGAATTAACCCCCGAACAATCTCCAGTTTTCGCTTCATGCCTCCCGAAAAAGTCTTTACCGGCTGGTGTATTTCTTTCTCAATACCCAAAATTTCCGAAAGCTCTTTAACCTTCTTTTTATAATCAGGGGGCATTAGGCCGTAAGTTATTCGGTAGGGGAATAATCCGTACATAAACACATGAAACCTAACATTTTCTTCCGCGGTTAAGTTTAAATCTAGTGAAGGATTTTGAAAAATCACCCCAATAATTTTTCTAACACCGGCCGGGTTCTTCTCAATTTCCATCCCGCCCACCTTAACACTTCCGTTAGTCTTATCCAATGTGGTATTTAGTACAGATATAGTCGTTGTTTTCCCGGCGCCGTTAGGTCCGAGCATTGTAAAAAACTCACCTTCTTCCACCTCGAAGCTAACTCCGTCAACCGCATTGGTTGTCGCTTTCTTATATCGTTTGATTAAATCAGTTACTTCAATTATTTTTGCCACAGATCTTTATTATAAACCCCCCACGTACTAATATTTTAAACTCTGTAAATACTCATACATATTGTTAACATATCTATTACTTGTGAAAACTTTCCTGGTTTTAATTATGTTTTTTTCTTTACCGCCAGCCCTCTTGGCCGCCAATCCTCTCACCATTACCTGTGAACCTTCCCACAACTTATGTTCAACCGCGGGTTCTTCTCCAATATTTTCCGAAACAAATATCTATCCGGGATATGTTCAATCATCACCCTCCCGAGTTAGTTTGGTCAATCTCGACCCGGTCACAAGTTGCCTTGTGGGCTTATCTGCGTCCAATTTGTCTAAATCAGACCAGTTGGCTCGGGAACTGATAATTTCGGTAGGTACTCCCCAGAACTGGGTCTTTAAAGGTCCTCTTTCGTCCCTTTTGTCTAACCCCTCGCCATCACTTGGAACATTGCCTCCCAACACCAGTGTCGACTACTCATTTCTGTCCTCCTTACCGCTTACTGCCGGTAATCAGTTTCAGGGTAAAACACTCAAATTAAATATCGAATTTACCTTCACTTGTAACCCACTTGCTAAGTCAGAGGGTAAAGTTTTGGGTCAAAATGTCACCAAAACCCCCGTTTATTCTTGGATTTTTAGTCTACTGCTTATTGCTCTAATATTCTTTCTCTTAATTAAACGCCGACGCAGGCGAAACCCATCTAAGGGTTAATTTTAATTAAAGGCAATTTATTTAGTTCCACACCCAGCGTTACCTTTGGCAGGGGAGTAGGAGTATTGGTAATTATGGGAACAAGCGACACTTTTAATCGCGGGTTAATAATACTGAAAGTTGGCTTTGCAGTTGGTGCCGGAGTCTGTGTTGTGGTAGGGGCTGTTGTGGCTGTTGGTTCTATAGTGGGAGCAAGAGTTACTTCGACTGTAGGTTGAGGTGTAACCGTTTCCATAATTGTCTCTTCTGGGGTATTCGTCACCACTGGTGTTAAATCTTTTACTTTATTTTGTTTCTCGGCTCCGGTCTGGTAGCTAATTACCATTCCTAAAACCGCAATTACTGCCACAAGTCCAAAAATTATCATCCATGCTTTATTGTTCATAGTTAATTATATTACTAAACATTATATTACGGTACTAGTTCTTGTCTCTTCAATCTTTTCTCTCAGAGTCGCTTCTGTAATTTCGTGCCCTCCCTCAAATGGTATTACCGTTACTCCCTCCCTCTCTCCAAAAACTTCCATTGCTAATTTATGATTAAGTAGTTCGTCTTGCTGAGCAATAAATACATTTACAGGTACGTCTGCTCGGTTAAGTTGATCCAACACAACGTCTGCTTGTTCTCTAAAATTCTCCACAGAAGTTAAGTTAAAAACCCAGCTAGCTGCCCCACCAAACGCTTTGGCGATTCCATTATTAGCAAAACCTCCTTTTCCCATACCCGGATTAACTATTGTTAAACTTTTTAGAGCCCTCGCGTGATCTTTTAAGGCTCCAAGCATTTGTGCACCCATAGAATAAAGTACTAAATCTATCTTCTTTCCCGATGACTCCAATCCGCTTAAAAGGTCATTAAATTCATTTGTACGGTTATTCATTATACTTAGAAATGGCCAACCTAGGGCAAACTGGGCTTCATTGGATCCAATACTCAAAGTATATTTATCACTTAGTTTTCCTGGGCCTTCAGGTATCCCGGTAGCAAAAACAAGCCCTGGTTTACGAAGAAACTCATTACCGCAAGTCAAGCGGCCAATTGTTGTTAAGCCCGGTTG
>JBAYFX010000020.1:0-13963 GCA_041666965.1 Candidatus Shapirobacteria bacterium | reverse complement strand
ATTGTGTTCTATTTCAGCCCACAGCATATTAACGGCTATGTGTAAATTTTCCTTCCTTTGTTTTTCCCGATTTTCTTCTTCGATTTTACGATCCTTTGTGTTGAAGTATCTTTCGAGGACAAAAAAGACAACACCTACAATTAGGCCGTCAACAATTAAATTAGCGAAAAAGTTAGGCCAAAAGTTTTCCCAGAACATATTATCTTTTTATATCCAACAGTCCGGCCTCTTTTAATGTTTCATCAATTTCCATTCTACTTGAAGTCCTTGTTTCTTCAATTTCCTTTTCCAATTTCTTTAATTCCGTATCTATTTCTGCCTTTGTTATTTTTGGCCCGTTTGTTTTAGTGAAAAGACTTTGTAATTTTGTTCCAAGTGGCATATCATTTTTACTTTCGATTCTTATTCGAGCAATTAGCCTTGTGGTTTTGTCTTGGAGTTTTGTTAAAAATAACTTTTGTACCACCAATGTGGCGGCTAAATTTTTACAATTGTAGAGATACTCTTCTGGGGTTATATTTTTCTGGGTAAATGCCGACTCTATCTTGTCATATCCCCTAGAAACAGTATCTATATCGTCGTTAATTTTCCTTAGTTCATAATTGTACGAAAACAAAATGTTTATTAAATCTAAATCGTATAAATTTTCATAGTGGCTTTTATCAATTGGCAAGGGTCTAAGATTATTGAAGTAGATATGGCCGGAAGAAATTACTCTAACAAATTCAGGAATTATATACAGATCGTCATTGATAATTCCCCCAATTTCATTTAATTGTGTATCAAGATTAACTAACGAGTTATAGTGTTTAACCTGTCTTTGGTATACCTTCGAGAAGAAGTCCGCAATTCTAGTGAATAAATACGCAAAAAACGCACCAGCAAACGCGCTAAAACCTAATGTAAATAGTTCACGACTAATGTTAGTATCCATATCATTTAGTTTCTAGTAAAATCCTTTTGAACTGTTTTTCTAATTCGGCAAATTCTTTAAGCCCCTTAACTACTTCTTTCCAATTACCAGCTACTGCTTGGGTATGACAAGTTCCCAATAGTCGTGATTGATTGGTTTTAATTTCAGACAATTCTTGATTGTGCGATCTAAAGAAATCGGAAAAGTCACTTGCCCTTCGAGCACCTAGTGGGAAAATAAATCCGGTTAGCATTCCTATTCCGAACGGTTTTAATAATCCTTTATCGATATTTTCGGCCATTAAGATAATTGCGTCGTAATCTATAACACGATTTTTTAACTTGGCGTATTTTTCACCCGTAAGGTAAATGTCTTGGAAGTTTTTTATTGATTGTTTATATACTTCTTCTTCCGTGGGATTGCTTGTTCTTTTTGGTAAAGTCCAATAACGATAATATCCTTCCTTATACTGGATCTTTTCTGCCTTCCAAGCTAAAGCTAATTTATCAAGTGGAATAGATACATTTGGAAAACCTGCCGGATCGTGAAGGAACGCTTCACTTCCCTTAATATCGTAGACTAAAACGAAATGATCTACTTCGTAGTGGTGTTCGTGATCCGGGTCGTATGTTAAATAGCCCATATCAAGTGGACCAAAGACGACAGGTGAAGTTTCCAAAATAGTTTTAATTTCTTCAAACGGTGGATTATCAGGGTTTTCTTTTGCTTCTTCCTTAAATTCAAAACCTAACGTCTTTAATGCCCGACTAATAGCCTTATCAGGTAATCCGGAATAACCACTTAAAAAACTGATATTTGTTCCCGGTAAAGCATAAGATCCAATACCTACACCACCCACTACTTCAATTAAAGACGGCGCAATTCTTTCGCCAATCGAAGCCAATAACATAGCCGTCGAGTTTGAATAACAATATGCGCTATTTCCAAAATAAGTAAAGTTTTTCACTACCCGTATTTTACTACTTTTTATATAAGTTAGATAACAATAATAAATACCGTTAAATAGGAATAAATCAGATTCAAAAAGCTTAGTTAAAAGCGTAAAATAGAGATATGGATAATCCCGGACCGAAAGGTATTAACTGGGAATCCGCGCTAGAGTTTTACTTGACCCCGGATTCCGAAGGAAGAATACCTTCATATCAAGACGTAGCCGATAAATTCGGTGTTAGTAAAAGTGAAGTGGGTCTTCGTGCCAAGAACGAAAATTGGCTTCAACGTAGACGAAACCTATACGATTTAGCCGAAGAAACCTTTGTCGAAAACCGGGTAGAACTAATAAACCAAACAGTCGCAAAACACATTAGGACGTGGCGAAAGATTCAAGATCTGGCTAGTAACTTATTGGATAAGTTAGATCAATTGCTAGTAAAAAACGAATTCAAGACTTCAAATGCTAAAGAACTAGCTATTCTAGCCGGAATACTAAAGACTGCTATAGAAGGTGAAAGGACGGCGTTAGGGCTTCCTAATACAGTTCTAGCGGGCCGTACGGGATCTTTAAGTGAATCGTCACCTGAATTATCCCCGGAAACCATTCAAGAAATTGACAGACTTTTCGAAATAAACTATTCAAATAATTTGACTGTAAATTAAAGTTAACGATAGTAAATAAAAGCCATAGTTCGATACAATTGACACGCAATTTAATAATCGGATAATGGATATAGAGGATTACATCTTCAACATAGAATCAGCATTTGAATAGCAAGGAATAGAATCGGACCTTCGTTTTTACGAGGGCTTTCAAAAATTCTATTCCTATGAACGTAACCCAAATTAGAAAGAAACTAGGTAAGTTAGTAGCCGATCTTCCGGACGAAGTAATTTCGCAAGACTTAAAAACAGCAGAAGTTCTTAAATGTTTGTTTTTTCAAACTTTACTACAAGCAAAGAAACAAGCAGATATTTATAATAAAACTAACAATGGAAAAACCTAGAGCAGTTATTTATATCCGGGTATCTGATCCAAGCCAGATCGAAAATAACAGTTTAGAAACGCAGTTAAAAACGTGTCAGGGTTATGCCGAAAGAAGCGGACTTGAAGTAGTAAAAACATATTCGGAAGAAGGTGTATCGGCTAAAACTACCTATAACAGACCCGAAATGCGTAGTCTTCTTGAATACTGTACCAATAAGAAAAATAACATTTCCCAAGTAATAGTCTACAAAATGGATCGGTTTTCCCGAAATACGGAAGATGCGTTAGTTACAATATCCGTCTTAGCAAAGAAAGGTGTCGGTTTAATATCTGCTACGGAAGCAACCCAAGCAGACCCAATGGGTACGGCAATGCGGACTATTTTGATTGCCTTAGCGCAATTAGATAATGAACTAAAAGGCGCAAGGGTTAAGGATAATATGTTAACTATGTTTAGAAACGGTATTTGGCCGTTTAAGTGTCCAAAAGGATATTTTCGACCCGGTAAAGATAGACACGAAAAACGGGGACAAGCACCGCAAATTGATAGTAAGACAAGTCCTATTATTAAATCTCTATTCGATAAAGCGTCCAACGGCTTTTATTCAAAAGTAGCGTTAGCGGATTATTTGAATAGTTTGGGGTATAAGAAGTTTTATGGTAAAGAAGCAGACGGTGAAACAGTAAAAGAAATTCTTGGTAATACCTTTTATTATGGCAATATGTACGGCCCAAAATGGAAAGAATATCATTGGGGAAATCACGTCAAATTAGTGGAACAAGAAGTTTGGGATTTAGCGTACTACAATGTATTAGGAAAGAAACGTATGTTAAAGCACCAAGACAGTAGCATTTTTCCACTTAAAGGTATTCTTAAATGTGCTAATTGTAACCACGAAATGACTTCAAGTAATCCCAAAGGTCGTTCAAAGAATTATTTGTGTTACGAATGCCATAAAGAAACCTGTACGAAGCAGGAACGGATAGGAGTAGATCAGGCCCACGAGCAGTTTAAGGCGATTCTAGCCTTCCTAAAACCCTCTAAACGGGTTATAGCGATATTTAAGGAACTAGTCTTCGACGAGTGGGATAAAAACGTTGACGAGTTAAATCGTGAAGCTAAACTTAAAGACGGACAGATTGAAAGACTTGAAAACGAATTAACCGGAATTGCGTTAAGCAATTCTAAAGGAATCTTAAACGACGACGAAGCAAAAACACGAGTAGATAGACTAAGAAATGAAATAACAGTCCTTCGTGTCGAACGATCAGATATGAAGTTTGACCAGTACGATACCGAAGCCGTGAAGGGATTTACTGAATCATTTCTAACAAACCTAGATAAGTTTTGGCTAGCCTTAGATTTACCCCAGAAACAAGCCCTACAAAATCAGATTTTTCCAAATGGGGTTATTTGCCAAGACAAGAAAATTCGAACCGCTAATTTATCCCGTTCTTTCGAGCTAATTCAAGCTTTGAAGAACCAAAATTCCGATTATGTGACCCCAGTGGGAGTCGAACCCACGATTGCCTGGATGAAAGCCAGGAGTCCTAGGCCACTAGACGATGGGGCCAAATGGCTAGCTATTATCTCATAACCCTTATTTGTTTTAAAATACCCAGGCTATTGTAGTTATTGTCTTAGCCCCTGATAATTAACCATGGTTTATATATTTCATGGCTCTGATCCTGTTCGCTCCCGCCAAGCACTTCTGGACCTAGCCGCAACTTTTGAGGGATACGCCTCCCTGCGCCTGGAAGGGAAAGAAATTAACCTTGATTTAGTTAACAACCACCTTAACTCCACCTCACTTTTTGCCGACCAAAAACTCTTAATTCTTTTTGATTTTTTTCAAGCTAATCCGACTGTCCAAAAACCAATTATCCCCATTCTTCAAAACAGCCAACACGTAATTATTATTTACGCCCCCAAAGCCTTAACCCCAGCTCAACTTAATACTTTTCCTAAAGCCAAGGTAACTAAGTCCTCTCTTTCCTCAACTCTGTTTCAAATGCTCAATGCCCTCAGACCTCACAATTCCCAAAACTTTTACCAACTCCTTAACCTTACACTTGAAAAAGAACCAGTTGAACTGGTTACTTTTATGATTCGCCGCAAATTACGTGAGTTATTAATTCGCCCCTCTGGATTTAACCAACCCGCCCTCAGACAAACTTATTTAGAATTAATAAATGCTGATTTTTTAATTAAATCCGGTCAAACCCCACTAAGCCTTGAAGTGCTACTGCCTCACTCCCTCTCTCGTATACTCTGACTCTGCTATTATTAATTTATGAACGCACCTAACATCCTTTTTTTTAAGGATTTAAATAGATACGACACCCCAACAGTTGGCGGAAAAGCAGCCAACCTGGGCGAAATGTATAAACTAAAAATTCCCGTTCCTAACGGGTTTGCGGTAACCACCAACGCTTATTTTGAATTCCTTAAATCAACTACTCTCGTTTCCCAAATAGATAACATTTTAAAATCCACCCACATTGATAACCCAGATGAATTGCTCTCAGCTTCAAAATCTATCCGATCCTTAATTAAAAAACAACCCATACCTGAGTCCATTGCCCAAGACATTATGAAGTCTTACAAAAAGTTATGTTCCTACGGCGGATTAAAAAACGAGCCGGTGGCGGTTCGCAGTAGCGCCACTGCTGAAGACGGTTTAACTGATTCCTTTGCCGGCCAACAGGAAACCTATTTAAACGTTGTTGGCGAAAGTAATTTAGTCAAAAGAGTTCTTGATTGTTGGTCTAGCCTATACACTCCCCGGTCTCTTTACTACCGTTTTCAAAAAAAGATTCCCTTGTCTGCTATGGGAGTAGCCGTAGTCGTTCAAAAAATGGTTCAATCGACCGTCTCGGGTATTATGTTTACTGTTAACCCGGTTAGCCGGGCTAAAAATGAAATAGTAGTTGAAACCATTTGGGGACTTGGGGAATTCATTGTAGGCGGCCAAGTAACTCCCGACCATTCTGTCGTCGATAAAAACACCTGGTCGGTTATTCGCCACCAAACCCAAGCTCAGTTAAAACAACTAACTCGGGTTAACTCAGAAAACCGGACCATCCCAGTGCCCATTAGTCGCCGCAGTCAAAAAAAGTTAACCAACAGTCAAATTATTGAAATTGCCAAGATTGGCCAAAAACTTCACAACCATTATCAAACCCCCCAAGACATTGAATTTGCTCAAGTAAATTCCAAATTCTACATTCTTCAAACCCGGCCCATTACCACTCTTAATCTATCGTCAAATTCAACTACCGACAACCAATCTTTTCCTCCCGCCGACCTAACCGGCCAGCCCGCCAGCCCAGGTTTTGCCAGTGGCGAAGCCATAATAATTCATAGCCCCTCAGAAATAAATAAAGTCAAAAAAGGCCACATTTTAGTAACCACCATGACCTCACCCGATTTTGTTCCGGCTATGAGACGAGCCGGAGCCATAGTAACCAACGAAGGTGGGCAAACATCTCATGCGGCCATTGTTAGCCGTGAGTTAGGCATACCCTGCGTTGTTGGCACCCAAATCGCTACCAAAAAAATCAAAACTGGAGACATGATTACCGTTGACGGCGCTTCTGGCCAAGTCTGGTTTAAAATAATAAATCCAGTTCAAAATTCCCCAACTTCTACCCCAGACGCTCCAACTAAAACCATCAAAACCGCTACCAAAATTTATGTAAACTTAGGAGAACCGGATTTAATTAATACTGTTAGCCATCAAAACGTCGACGGTGTCGGTTTACTTCGAGCTGAATTCATTATGGCTGACATTGGAATTCACCCCAAAAAGTTTATAGCCGACCACAAAGAAAAAGTATTTATTGAAACTCTGGCCAAAAATATCGCCAAATTTTGTAAAGCCTTTTCCCCCCGTCCGGTAATTTATCGGGCAACTGATTTTAAAACTAACGAGTACCGCTATTTGAAATGGGGTAAACTTTACGAACCACTAGAACCCAACCCCATGCTTGGTTTACGTGGAGCCAAGCGATACATTAGTTCACCTGATGTTTTTGCCATGGAAGTGGAAGCCATAAAACTTGTTAGAAACCGTTATGGCTATAAAAACCTATGGTTAATGATTCCCTTTGTCCGCACACCCCTCCAACTGCTTGAGGTTAAAAAAAGTTTAGCCTCCTTAGGGCTAATTAGAACTCCGACTTTCAAGTTATGGTTAATGGTGGAAATTCCCACCAATGTAATCATGCTGGCTGATTTCTTAAAGGTGGGTATTGATGGTATTTCCATTGGCAGTAACGACCTAACTATGCTAACACTTGGTATAGACAGAGATAATGCCGATGTTGCCGCTGATTTTAACGAATTAGACCCTTCAGTTTTGTGGTTAATCAGAAAAGCCATTAAAACCGCCCGACGGCATGGAGTAACGGCTTCGATTTGCGGTCAAGCTCCAAGCAATCATCCCGATCTTACTGAAAAGTTAGTTAAGTGGGGAATAACCAGTATCTCAGTTTCACCCGACGCCATCACCCGAACCAGAGAATTAGTTAACTGGGCTGAAGCCAAACGGCTTAAATAAACACCACGCACACTTCGCCTTTTTCGTTACCCAAACCGGCATTTGGGTCTAATATTTCCTCAAATTTCTTGGTCATTTCTCTAATTACTCTAATTTCAGTTTTATCTCCAAAAACTTCCTTAATTTCAGTTACCAATTTTTCTACCCGAAAAGGGGATTCATACACCACCTTGCTGCCCTCAATACTTAAATATTTTTCTAGGACCTTTTTTCTTTCTCCGGTTTTCTTCGGCAAAAATCCCAAAAACACAAAACGGCCTATTGGCAGCCCAGACAATACTAAAGCGTTTATGGCCGCACAAGCTCCTGGCAGGGCAGTATAAGCCAAACCCAATTCCCGACACCTTTTTACCAGCTTCCACCCCGGGTCCGACAATAGGGGAGTGCCAGCATCACTTACCAATGCTACTTCCATGCCCCCCTTAAGTAATTCGACAACACTAGGAATTCTTTGTTCTTCAACTTGGTCATAAAACGAAACCATTTTTGGTTTGTTTTTTATATTAAGCAATGTAAACAATTTCTGAGTGTTTCTGGTGTCCTCGGCTAGTACCACCTCAACCTTTTCTAAGGTCTCAAGTGCCCTCAACGTTATATCTCCCAAATTACCAATCGGTACCGCCACCAAATAAAGCATTAGTTGAATTGCCTAATAACCGCTACCACCTTACCTTTAATTTGAACATCGGTCACCCACATTGGATTCATGGTTGAATTAGCCGGCTGTAAACGAATTTGATCTTTTTCCCGATAAAAACGCTTGAGGGTGGCGAAACCGTTTTTCAAAATTGCTACCACAATATCACCGTTATTAGCGTTTTCTTGTTCCCTGACTACTACATAATCCCCATTTAGTATTCCATCATCCATCATCGAGTCACCCTTTGCCTGTAAAACATATGATCTGTCACTAGTAGAGACTAGATTAGAATTTACTCCCAGTGTCGCATTTGGGTCCGTATAAGGCTCCAACGGTGTTCCACAAGCAATGTACCCCAAAATTGGTAACTCTATTGTTTTTGTTTGATTACCAGTCTCCATTACCTCAATACCCCTAACCGCACCCCGGTATCGCCTGATTAATCCCTTCTTTTCCAAAACTGAAAGATGTTCATGAACCGTTGCCAAAGAAGACAACCCAAATTTATCAGCTATTTCAGTTAAAGTTGGAGCATAACCATATTTATCAATATTACCCAGAATATAATCATAGATTTCTCTTTGGCGCTTATACAATATAGTAGGCATAACCAAATATTACACGAATAATACCCGAAGTCAATAATGGTATTCTTTTTTATGACCCGTCGCGTCTTGTTTTTTATTATTTTTCTTTGTTTTTCCCGACCCGCAATAGCTTCAGAATTTACCATCAAAAAAGAGCTTGAATTTATAGTCACCAATGACTTAAAACTATCAGTTAACGAAAAAGTAAGTTTAACCAATAACTTTTCCCAAATTTACCCAACTCAATACTCCTACACCATTACCAGCGCCAAACCACTAAACATTACCGCCCATGATTCTGAGGGTAATATACTAGAAAAATCCACACCTCAAGCCAACTCTACCGTCATTCTTTTAAAATTCAACCGACCCAACATTGGTAAAAACCAAGTGACTGAATTTAATATTAGTTACCAGCTAAATCATCAAATCACTAAGCGGGGTCAAAATTACGACCTATTTCTACCCTCATCCACAGCCCAAACGACACTTACCAAAGCCACTCTTCAGGCTCCAACCTGGCTGGGGCCTTTAGTTAATTACCAGCCCTCTCCAGCCCGACCCTCAGCTACTACCCAATTATATAATCTTAATCAACTACTGTTTGCTGAACCTCAACGTTTACTTTTTGGTAATCAACAAATATTTGAGTTCGATTTAATTTACCAGCTCGACAACACCCACCCAGAGCCCCAGTTGTTCCAAATCCCCCTGCCGCCAACCACTGACCGGCAAATAGTAATTTTTAAAAGCATAACCCCTCAACCTAAAAACATTACCATTGACCCAGACGGTAATTATTTAGCCCATTATGAGCTCCCACCCAATTCCAACCTTGACATATCCGCCTTAGGCCAAATAAAACTATTCCCTATAAACACCCAAAAGGGGACCAGCCTTGCCTCTCATCTCCAATCCCAAACTGTTTGGCCAGTAAATGACCCAAACATTGAGGCAATCGCTTCCGCTCTTAACTCACCCAAAGATATCTATAAGTACGTGATCAACACTTTAAGTTACAACTATAATTTTGGATCCTCTCCGGGGCGTGTCGGGGCGCTAGCCGCCCTACAAAATCCTCAACTCTCACTTTGTACTGAATTCACCGATCTGTTCATCACTTTGGCCCGTTCAAAAGGAATAGCTTCAAGGGAGATTGAAGGATACGTTTTAACCAACAACCCGCGCCTTCGCCCAGCCAACCCAAATACCGATTTTCTTCATGCCTGGCCTCAATATTTTAACCCAAATTCTAAATCATGGATAGAAATTGACCCAACTTGGGCCAAAACCACCAACGGTTTGGACTACTTTAACAGTCTCGATCTTAACCACATAATCTTAGTAATTCACGGGCAAGATAGCCAAAACCCACCTGCTCCCGGGTTTTATAAACGCACCAATAATCTGACTACTGTTAATATCAAATTAGCTGACGACGAACTAATCATTTCCCGAGTCTCGCCTCAACTTAATCTAGCCCAGAATAACTCCGCCTCAAAGTTAATAATTACCAACCCCAATCCTTTTACCTTACATAATTTATCAATCACCCAATCAAACTGGAATAAAACCGTTGCCACTCTGCCTCCTTTTAGTCATACTGAAATTGATTTTCAACTCCCTACATTTCCCCAAAGTTTATTTCCCCATAACCGGTATCTTAAATTTCAACTATCAGAAAACAATCAAACCTTTAGTCAATCAATTAAAAATCCACTACATTTCACTCACTTAGTAATCACCTTAACTTCAGCCGTTATTATTCTTCTTATCAGCGCTATAATTATAGCCAGAAGATATGATTAAACGTCTGGTTCGTTATTCCATCCTTTCCTTGTTTGCCCTATTAATTACCCGCCAGCTTATAACCACCCCTCAATTTGACCTTAGTTTTCCAACTCTTTTGAAAATTGGCTTAATTTTCGCAGCTTTTGAAATCTTTTTGAAGCCACTTGTAAAAATTCTTTTTCTGCCCTTAAATATATTAACCCTTGGTCTTTTTCGATTTGTCATATCTGTTCCGGCTTTTTTACTAACTGCCCGGCTGACATCTTCCCTAAAAATTTCTGATATTCATTTATCTTCTTCTACCTGGCAAGGTTTTGTAATACCTGAGTTTAATTTTGTTGGCCTCTTTGCTTTAATTGTAACCGCCTTAACTTATAGTTTCTTCTTTTATCTGTTAAAATCCATCCTGATCAAAAAATGAACACTATCCTTATTTTAATTCAAATACTTCTTTCGATTAGTTTAATAGCGCTGATTTTTTTACAATCAAGCGGCAACACTGAAGGTCGAGGTAACTTTTTTTCTAATGTTAGTTTTGAAAAACGGGGTTGGGAAAAATTTATGTTTAACCTTACCATCACTATCTTTGTGCTTTTCATTATTTCCTCACTAGTTCAAACTCTACTTTAGTCACAACTTGTTTAAAAAATTTTATTTTAAATTAGAACTAATTCGCCATTATTGGCGCCGTTATTACATCTATGTAATACTTGGAACCACTTTGGGGTCTCTTTTGGTTTTCTTTGCTTCTCCAATTGCCGCGTTTGTTATTAAGCAACTGCCCGAACCGGCTACCACTTACGGCTTAGCCGGACTATACACCATTCGCAACCTACCCCCCCAAGTCAGCCAAAACATCAGTTTTGGTCTAATGACTGAAAGTCCCACCAACCGCCCTGAACCAACACTATTAACTAAGTCCATTTCCATATCACCAGACGGTTTAACTTACCGGTTTGAACTCAATCCTTACACTTGGCAAAATGGTCAGCGAGTTTTAGCCCAGGACTTAACCAATATCTATACCATCAATAATGCTTCGGTAACTGCCCCAAACGATTCAACTCTGTTAATTCAATTGGAAAAGCCTTTTTCTCCCCTGCCTTCAATTCTAACTAATCCAATATTTCAAAATAACCAACTTATTGGAGTAGGGGATTACCGGGTTACCCAATCCCAATTCCAGGATGGATACTTAAAAAAACTAGTTTTAGCCTTAAAAGACAATCCTAAAAAGAAAATTATCTATCGGTTTTACCCGTCTGAAAATGATTTAATAACTGCCTTTAAGCTTGGTGAAATCGATACTTTTTCTAGTAACATTGAGCCCAAAGATGTTATTAACTGGAAAAACTCCCAAGTTAGTAAAGAAATTGACACCAGCTCACGCTACATTGCCCTATTCTTCAACACTGATAAATTAAGCCGTAAACAATTTCGGCAATCTCTTTCATACGCTACCCCTAAACCCCGCGATAAAAATGAACGCTGCTTGGGACCAATTTCACCACAATCATGGGCTTTCAACCCTCAAACCAAAGAATATAATTACAATCCAACGAGGGCCAAAGAGTTGGTTGACTCGGAGGACCCAAAAAAAATTGTTTTAAGTTTAGCCACTCGCGACCTACTTCCTGAGGCTGAAAAAATTAAACAAGCTTGGGGTGAAATACTAGGTATTACTGTTGATATTAATACCGACATATCCCCAAACCGAGACTTTGAGGTCTTGTTGTCTTACGGAAATATGCCACTCGACCCAGACCAATATGCCTTCTGGCACTCAACCCAGACTAAAACCAATCATACTCACCTTAACAACTCACGTATCGACAAATTATTGGAAGGAGGACGCCAAACTATGGACAACTTACAACGCAAACAAATCTATTTTGATTTTCAAAAATACTTACTTGAAGAAGCCCCGGCCGTATTTATTAGTTTTCCTACCCGCTACACAGTTTCTCGGTTAAAATAAAATATGGAACATTCTAAACCTCTCGACACTTTAGGAATTACCCTCATAGCGATTTTTTTTATTTTGCTTTCATACGCCGGCTTTCTTTCATATAAAAGTATTGATTGGAATGTCTTAAAAAGAATGGAGAACCAACCTTTATCTCTCCCTGCCCTACCAGTCCCGGCCACTGCCAGCGCCAGTCCTGCCGCCACCCCCTCGGCCGCTAAATTACCATAATTCCTTACTTAACCTTAAGTTTTTGGAAAGCAAGTATTCCCCAAAGTATTCCGTTTATTACTGCCGTTGCCGCCGCCATTGGGACGTTTAACGTTAAATAAACCACCCCAATACTAAAAGAAACCAAAGAAGTCGGAATACTGGTTTTAATGCTTGGTTTGTCTTTGCTAAAAATTGAAGGAAAAAGTGCCAAAATAAATATTACCTGGCCAAAAGTTAATACAAAATCTTGCCATTTCATGTAAATATATTATAGCCGATCCACTTTATTTAGTAGTTAATCTGACTATTTTCTTCACAAAGTATCTTCCTTTACTTGTCTTAAGTTCTCGTTCCCTTTTTTTGGCCACATACTCATCATCAAACTCTTCCCGGTAAACCAATTCAAAGGGTTTGTTTAATTTGGTAAACCGCCCACCCCTTCCCGCATTATGCTCTTTAAGTCTTCTGTCAAAATTGCCAGTATAACCGGTATAAAACTTCCCATTAACCAAACTTCTTAACACATAAACATAATACATAGTTAACTGAGTCGAACAATTTTAGAACGATTAATTAGAGGATGTTAACATTTAGCTATGATTCAAAATACATACGTTCCAAGTGAGTTTTTACCAAAGCTAGGAGACGAGTCACTAACTATCCCATTTGTTGGAGCAATTATTGAAAACGAAGCACAAGAAATTTTGGTCCAAATCCGCAATAAACAATCCGACCTAAAGTTCAGTGGCACAATTGAAATACCTGGGGGAAAACTTAGGGCAGGGGAATCAGTTTACGAAACTTTAAGACGAGAAGTTTTTGAAGAATCAGGCATGGAAATTACTTCGATACTTAATGATGAAAATACACAACACAGTTTTAGTAATGAAATGTCTTCAGATGTTATTTCACCATTTTGTGTCACACAATCACCAGAAGGACCATTTATTGGATTAATTTTTCGTTGTAAAGCCAAAGGTAAACCGGCAAAAGAAACCAATGAAACTAAAAATTGCCAATGGATTAAATTATCGCAGCTCAAAATAATAATTGAACAAAACCCGGAAAAAATTTATACCCCTTACCTAGGCCCCCTTAAAAAACTCTTAAACCAATAAATTAATTTACAGGTAAAGAAAAATACAACAATTTCGTTTGTTGCCCCGCATGGATTCGAACCACAATAAACAGCTCCAAAGGCTGCTGTCCTACCATTAGACGACGGGGCAATACACTTTATTTTAATTACCCTGGCCGACTTTGTCGAACCACAATCAATCCGCCAAACGGACTGTCCTTCCATTTAACGACTGGGTAATACAAAGCCTATTTTATCAGACGATTTGACT
>JBAYFX010000019.1:0-14172 GCA_041666965.1 Candidatus Shapirobacteria bacterium | reverse complement strand
GGCTTACAATCGGCCTTCCCTTATTATTCGCCCCGGAATTAATACTGACTTTTTCACTCTTCCAAAAACTACAAAAAAATCTTCATTTTTAATCGTTTCCCGCCTAGTGGAGCATAAAAATATTGAGCTGGCAATCAGAGCTGCTATTGAGGCTAAAGTTGGTCTAAACATTATCGGTGTTGGCCGCTACCAAAACCCCCTAAAACAATTAGCCCAAGGCCATCCCAATATTAAGTTTTTAGGTCAAGTTTCAGAATCCAAACTTCGCTTTTATTACCAAACAGCTTTGGCTCTTATTTGTCCACAGATTGAAGATTTTGGTTTAGTTCCACTCGAGTCTCTAGCTTGTGGCACACCGGTAATTGCTCTTAAAGCTGGTGGTATTCCCGAAAATCTTACTGCCTCAACAGGCATCCTCTTTAACACACCCGACCCCTCAGTTTTAGCCAAAATATTAAATGACTTTAAACCCACAAATTATTTACCCCAAGACTGTCGGACTCAGGCCCTCAACTTTAACCGAAAGAGTTTTATGCTAAAATTTCAAAACCAAGTATTAAAGTTATGGCTTCATCACCAAAAAAATAATGATTACTGATTCAACTGTCTATTTACTCGAGACTCGGATTTGGTTATTTAATTTTTTTAAACGAAGCCTAGATGTATTCGGCTCCATATTTTTAATCTTCTTATTTTCGCCGATTTTTTTAGTTACTATAATCTTAATCAAATTATCTTCACCCGGACCTATCTTTTTTTCTCAGCTTAGAGTTGGCCAGTTTAGTAAACCGTTTCGGATGTTTAAATTCCGAAGCATGTACATCGGTGACAATGATAAACGGCTCAAAGAAGAATACCCCGAACTTTGGAAAAAATACAAAGAATCAGACTGGAAACTACCCCTCAACGAAGACCCCCGCATTACCCCCATCGGAAAGTTCATCCGTCGATTTACTATTGATGAGTTTCCCCAGTTAGTAAATGTACTTTTGGGTCAAATGAGCCTAATCGGACCACGAGCCTACCGAGAAGAAGAACTTCAAGAATATGAATCCCGATACCCTCAAACAGCACCTTACATTTCCGATATTCGATCAGTTAAACCCGGAATCACCGGACTATGGCAAACCAGTGGACGCAACGAACTCTCTTTTGAAGACAGGGCCAAACTTGACTCTTACTACATTCGCCATCGGTCATTACGTCAGGAGGTTCTAATACTACTCAAAACACCTCTAGCCATGCTGTCGCGCTGGTAATCTCCCTCCTTAACCGTTAAACTTATCGAATGGAAACTATAACCATTAAAACCTCACCAGCTCCGGCAACTCACCCTGTAAAGCCAAATCCTCAAAAGAAACCTAATAAAATTATTAAAACAACTTTAATAGTTATATCAATATTATTATTGATAGTTGGAGTAATCGGCGCTTTTGGCTACGTTTCAGTCTATTTACCCCTAAAGCAACTTCAAACAACTCTGGTTCAAACTCAAAGCTTACTGCCTCCCCTTAAAGAAGCCGTAGCTCAAAAAAACCTATCCTCAGTTCGGTCCTCTATTTCCCAATTCCGCTCACAACTTACCACTATCGAGTCACAAATCAATAAGCTCCAATTATTAAAAGCCCTCCCCCCCGCCAAACCTTACTTCAAAGACTCGGCCACCTTAATCCAAGTTGCCCGAGATGGACTAGATGCCTCTGACTTGGTTGTAACTGCTATTGAGCCTTACGGTGATTTTCTGGGACTGGCCGGTTCGGCTACAGATTCAGCCAAAACCACCAAAGACCGAATTCAGTTTTTAACTGAAAGTATCGAAGGACTTTTACCCCATATGGATAAACTTGATAGTAAATTACTGGCTGTAAAAAATGGACTGGACAGCATTGACTCAACCAAATACCCCGACTCCTTTTATGGCTACGAAGTCCGCCCAGTACTAGTTCAAACCCAGCAAATGGTTGACCAATATTATCAATATTTCAAAAACAGCCGTCCACTTCTGGAAAAAACCGGTTGGCTTTTAGGTAAAGATAAACCCAGGACTTACTTTCTGATTTTTCAAAACGACGCCGAACTCCGCCCCACTGGCGGTTTCTGGACAGCTTACGGTTTACTTCGGGTTGATAAAGGACAAGTTACCCCCTTAGTCTCCGACGATATCTATTCACTCGATGCTTTATTTAATAGTACTATTCCGGCTCCCCGCCCACTTAAGGCTTACCATATCAATGTCCCTTACCTGAATTTACGAGACATGAACCTATCCCCAGATTTTCAGGAGAGTATTGTTCCGTTTTTAGGTTATTATCAAAAAATTACCCGTAATAAAGAAAAAATCGATGCCGTCATAGCCATTGACACCAATGTTTTGGTTGATT
Source organism: Candidatus Shapirobacteria bacterium (assembly GCA_041666965.1). Classification (GTDB taxonomy): domain Bacteria; phylum Patescibacteriota; class Microgenomatia; order UBA12405; family UBA12405; genus JBAYFX01. Next base: position 11,791 of record JBAYFX010000019.1, on the reverse strand, counting down.
TGGTAAAGGTCCTGGGGCGCATTGGCGTCTCCGGATGGGGTAATTTTTCGGCTGACGCCGATAAGCGTTGTGACGGTTGTCCTCAAATCATCTACCAGCTCGAATGGATGGCTGGCCGACCCCGTAATTACATAGAAACCGACCGTAAGGGATTTTTGGCTCCGCTCATGCAAGCTATTTTAAGCAATGCTATGGGTTCGGAAAAATCCAAAATCCCCCCGCTCATGGAAACCGCCTTCAAAAACATTGTCCAAAAACATATTCTTTTCTATTTTACCGACCCAAGTATGCAAGAAGCTGGCAATCTGAGTAACATTACTGGAAAAATTATTAGTACTCCCGCCACAGTTGACTATTTCCATCTAAATGATGCCAACATGAGTAGTGCCAAAACTAATTTGTTTTTAACTCAAAAGATTAAACACGAAATTATTGCCAAAAACGGCGTAGTTGAGCATAAAGTTTCAGTTACTTACACCAATCCTTCAAAAGCCAGTAACTGTAATCTGGAAAAAGGGGATTTGTGTCTAAACGCTCCCAAATACCGGGATTGGTTTAGGTTTTACACGACCATTGGTTCAAAAATGGTTAAAATGACCGGTTCTGAAGTTAACCCCGTACTTTACGAGGAACTCGGTAAACAGGTTTTTGAAGGCTTTTATGGCAACAAATATCCTCTCTATGCCCGTTCCAGCGTCAAATCCTCAATCCAGTATCAATCCCCAGTACCCGCTACCGCCAACTATACTCTAATGCTTCAAAAACAACCAGGAACTAAAGCTGTTCCTTACCAACTTTGGGTAAATGGCCAGATATACAAAGAATTTGACTGGGTTTCAGATATGACTCTGTCAATACCGCTCTAGTATGGCTCCCCGCCATTTATCTACCTCCGCCTGGGTACTATCTCGCTTAGTTTCAGAAAACGACTCGAAATTAACTCTACTAACATCAACACTGGGGAAAATCTATGCTACTGCTAAAGGAGCCCAAAAGATTACCAGTCAGCGTCTAGGCATGCTTCAACCGGGAAATGAAGTAAAAATTCAACTTTATAGTAAGGGTGATTTTTTTTGGGTAACCGAATCTAAAATTATCTTTCACTTTCTTCACCACCAAAAAAGTCTCACCCAAATCAATTTATTATTTTATTTTTTAGAAATCATCAATGCCCTTATTCCTCAACACCATTCAGATCCGGACACTTATTCTCTGGTAACAAAGCTTATTATTGCCATTGAGACCGATAACTTTTACTTACTCATATCTTCTGAAATAAAACTTATCGAGCAATTAGGTTACGGTCCACCGGACAACATCATCAAATTTTTTTCCCAAAAAGATTTATCCGCTTGTCAGCAGGCGCTAAACACTTATCTCCAATCGATAATCGAGCGGCCCCTATTTTCCCCCCAATTGTTTAAGTAATATATTGTCAACTTCCTGTCTTTTGGTTACAATTAACCATAGCGCTGACGAGGTTGGCATCTCCGAGCTAAACATAAAAGAGGCCCGCCGTGGTGGGCAATCAGAGTGGGACCGCGTACTTCATACTACGTCTCTGAATTAATTATTCAGTAACGTATGCCACAACCAAATACAGAATCAGATCAAGTTGCTCAAATTGTTTCTTTGTGTAAACGACGGGGGATTATTTTTCAAAATTCAGAAATATACGGTGGAGTTCAAGGTTTTTATGACTACGGCCCAATAGGATCACAGATGAAATTAAACTGGAAAAATATCTGGTGGAACGACAATGTTATTAGGCGCCGGGACGTGGTTGGAATTGATGGAGCCATTATTACTCACCCCCGTGTTTGGGAAGCTTCAGGGCATGTTAAAAATTTTGGTGATGAATTAGTCGAGTGTAAATCCTGCCATAAACGTTTCCGACCGGATTTGATTAACAATGCGCCAAAGTGTCCAGAATGTGGGGGAGAGTTTACTCAAGCCCGAAAATATAACATCTTGTTCCATACTGAAATAGGCGTTATTGAGGGTGAAAAAATGCCCGCGTATTTGCGGGGAGAAGCCTGCCAAACCATTTATTTAGATTTTAAAAACATTGTTGACAGTAGTCGGGTAAAAATTCCTTTTGGTGTCGCCCAAATTGGGAAGGCTTTCCGAAACGAAATTACCCCCAAAAACTTTCTTTACCGCACCCGCGAGTTTGAACAATGGGATGTTCAATACTTTGTTCACCCCGACTCCATGGACCAGTGGTATGAATACTGGAAGCAACTGAGGCTTGAGTGGTATCAAAAATACTTCAACCACGCCGATTCCCTCCGCTTCCGCCAACATGAATCCGACGAGTTGGCTTTCTACGCCAAAAAGGCTTTTGATATTGAATATGACGCCCCTTGGGGTTGGGCAGAAATGGAAGGAATTCATTGGCGCTCCGATTACGATCTAACTCAACACAGCAAATTTAGCGGCCAAGATCTAACTTACCAGGATCCGGTTACTAACCAAAAGTATATTCCCTGGATTGTTGAAGCCTCAGGGGGAGTTGATCGCAGTTTCTTTTTTATGCTCCTAGACGCCTTTCATCAAGACAAGCTGGACAACGGTGATATCCGTACCTGGCTCCAAGTTCATCCAAAAATTGCTGCCTACAAAGCCGCCGTTTTACCACTAGCTGCCAACAAACCCGAAATTACCGCCTTATCCCAGTCCATTTTTGACCAACTTTCAGCCACATATTCAATTGATTATGATGACTCGAGTAACATTGGCAAAAAGTATCGCCGTCAGGACGAAATTGGTACACCCTGGTGTATTACCGTCGACTTTCAATCCCTAACGGACCAAACGGTAACCATTCGAGTCCGCGACACCATGGACCAATTTCGTCATCCAATAGCTGAACTTGAAAACTGGCTTCACCATCAATTAAGTTAATTTGGAATCTTAGTTTATAATCAACTATGACCAAACTATCAAAGTCCTCTTCTTTTGTTGCGGTAATTGCTTTCTCGTTCCTGTTTCTTACTGCCTGTGGACCTAAAAAGACCGCAATCACTCCTCCAAGCCCAACTCCAACCCCCCGTTTGGTAGAGTTACCCCTGGAATCTCGACCCTACGTCAGTCTAATCCCTCGAGCCGATGGCCACCAACTAAAGCTAAAAATCACTCAAATCAGTAACCTCAAAGAAATTGAATATGAGCTCCTTTACTTGGCCGCTGATGAAGGCAATGAAATAGAAAAGGGAGTTGGGGATTCACTAAAAATTACCGGTTCTTCTATTGAAAGAGACTTATTGTTGGGAACTGAAAGTTGTACCAATGGCTGTAAATACAAATACGATGCCAATGTTCACGGGGGTACTCTCAAGCTAACTTTTACTACCTCCCAAAATCAGGTAGCCACCTACGAAACCCCTTTTATTCTCACCTCTGGTGCTGATTGGAAAAAAAATAACCCCCTCACTATTGACGAAAATAAATTTTCCCTAACTGCTCTTCCTACTTCCTCAACCGAGTATTTTGTCATCACCAAAAACTATGGTTTTCCCCCAGGTGTTAGTGGACAGGCAATCTATAGTGTTTTTAGCAGTGGCCTTGGTGCCGGTAAAGTTTCTCAAATATCTCCAGCCACCATCACCCCACCCTCCACAGGTATAGCTGGAAATTATGTGTTGGCTAAATGATCTATCACCAACCAGTACTGGTAGATGAAGTTGTAAAAATATTCGAGCCTCTATCTGAATCAGTAATTTTGGACGGCACACTAGGTCACGCTGGGCACACCCTTGCTTTCTTAACCCACGGTTGCCCCCATGTATACGGCCTAGACCGGGACCTAATGAGCTTAAAAATTGCTAAAAATCGTCTCAAAGAGGCAGGCTACTTGCCCCAGACAACTCTTAAAAATCTCAACTTTACCGCCCTCCCAGAAGTTATTGCCAAATCTGATCCAAAAATAAACCGAATTCTACTAGACTTAGGTTTAAATTCCTTTCAGCTCAGAGAAGGGGATCAAGGTTTTAGTTTTCTTGAGGACTTACCCCTAGATATGCGCCTCGACCCAAACCAAGATATTACCGCTTCAAACTACCTAAACACCGTATCGCTTACTTTACTCGAACTTAATCTTTCCCGTTTAGTTCAGCACCCTCTTTCTCCCATCTTAGCCCAGGAGATAGTCACCTCCCGCCACCGTCAACCTTTTACTACCACCCACCAACTAGCCAATTTTATGGTTAATTTTTATGCCAATCACCACCTCCCTCATCACACTCATCCCGCCACCAAAATCTTTTTAATGCTTCGGTTGATTGTTAACCAGGAATTAGAAAACCTGGAAATTGCTCTAAATCAAATAAAGTCAGTCGCCTCTCCTCACACCCGGGTAGCTATAATTACTTTCCACTCCACCGAAGACCGCATTGTTAAACTGTTTATTCAAAATAATTATCCTCATTCTCACTCCTCAATCAAACCAAAGTTCTCCGAAATAAAATCAAACCCACTGTCTCGCTCTGCCATGCTAAGATGGTTTGAAACCTGATATGTCTAAAATCGCCTTAATTATTTTTGTCGCAAGCCTTACTTTTCAATTGTTTTTTTCAATCTACTATAGCCAAAGTACTTTTAACTTTAACCTACGATTTCAAAAGTTAAATTCAAAAATTATTACCCAAACCATAGCCAATAACCAGCTGCTTGTCCAAATTGCCACCAATTCAGCCTTAACAATTTTACCCACCGCCAGCTTCAGCGCCAGTTACATCGACCTCCAACATGAACCCTAACCGAATCAGCTCACTGGCTTTAAGTTTGACTCTATCTTTTTTATTTTTAATTTTTCGTGTACTCCAAATACAATTTCAAGATAATAAATCAAATGTTCTAAATACCAATCAAGCGCGTGTTCTATCAACTTTAAGTTCCGAACGTGGCATCATCTATAGTTCCGACCAATACCCCCTGGCCCTTAACCAAATCACCCTCCAAATATCCCTTTACAAGCCAGAGTTAAAACTTAATCAATCACAATTATTAGATCAACTTAATCGACTCAACCAACTTACCGCCACAGACCTGACTACTATTAACAACTTTTATTTGCGCCCCGCCACCCAATGGGCTGACCTAAACACTCGCTTTTTAACTGAAAACCAAACCCAACTAGCCAAAATTAAAGGTATAAAAATTAATCAAACCTCGGTAAGGATTTATCCGACTACTTTTGCCTACCCGCATTTAGTTGGCACTTGGTCTAAAAACCAATTTGGTAATTACACCGGTACCTCTGGCCTGGAAAACTACTACCAACGTTTACTAACAGGCCAAATAGGCTATTTTTACTCGCTCAAAGACGCACTCAATAACCCCATAATCTCCAAAAACACACTTTATCTTCCTCCCACCAATGGTTTACCCATACATTCTGGAATCAATCGTTTTGCCCAATTAATACTGGAAAAAGAGCTAATCTCCGGGTTAACCGAGTACCAAGCCAAATCGGCAAGTGCCATTATTTTGGATAGTTCAAATTGTGAAATTATGGCTATGGCTAGTTTTGAAGCCAGCCAGTCAGGAGTAGTAGCCCCAAATCCTAATCCCGCCTTGACTCGGCTGATTGAACCAGGTTCGGTTTTTAAACCTTTAGTTATGGCATCAGCTCTGGACAATCGCGCCATTTCAACCGATTATGTTTGCCCCACTTGTGACCGGCCCTTTAGGGCCAGTGGCTTTGAAATTAATAACTGGGACAATAGTTTTCACCCTCAAACTAATCTTCAAGATATTTTGAAAAATTCAGATAATATTGGTATGAGTCATTTAATTAACAAACTCGGTCTAAAAAACTTCTTAAAGTATTACCACGAACTTGGATTAGATCAAATTACCCGTATCGACCTTCCTGGAGAAACAACCAGCTCTCTTAAAACTTACTGGTCAGATATTGATTTGGCTACCGCATCATTCGGACAGGGGATTGCCATTACCCCGCTTCAAATGATTACTGCATTCAATTCTCTGGCCAATCACGGTCAAACCTGTACCCCTCACCTTAATCGTCAAGTTACCAATGACTATCGAAAAATTTTTACCCCAGCCACCACAAAAATTATTTCTGACTACTTAAAATATGCTACTGAAAATAGTGCTGCTAATAATTTTCGCCCTCCCAATTTGGAGGCTTGCGCTAAAAGTGGAACTGCTCAAGTAGCAGCAGGAGGTAACTACAATTCAAATCAAGTTATTGCTTCATATATTGGTTACTCACCTTGTTTTAAACCTAAATTTACCCTTTACGTCATCCTGGAAAACCCCCAATCCTCAAATTGGGGTTCTTCAACAGCTGCTCCTATTTGGTATAAAATCTCGTCTCAAATTGAGACATTGTTATAATCAACTGTAATGAGATTAATCCAGGTTATTAAAAACTTTTCTTGGCATTTTCCTAAAGCTATCTTTTGGAATTTTGTATATGGCTTTCCCAGTCGTAACTTAAAATTAATTGGCGTTACTGGAACCGATGGTAAAACAACAACCGTCACCTTAATTCACCACCTTTTAGTTGAGGCTGGCCTGGAAGCCGAACTTGTCTCTACCGTTACCAGTCCAGGACTTCATACTACTTCTCCATCTTCGCGTATTCTTCAAAAAACCCTCAGCGAATTTCAAAAAAAAGGTATTAAATATGTCGTTTTGGAAGTTACTGCCCACGGGATAGATCAATTTCGGTTTTGGGGTTGCCACTTTTCTGCCTCACTTATAACTAACATAACCCATGAACACCTGGACGATTTTAATAACTTAACCACCTACACCCAAACAAAATTTAAACTATCTTCACTTTCTGACATCTGTTTTGTAAATATTGACAATCCCCTCATCGCCCAAAATCTTCGTTTTCTTAAGTCACCCTACAAAACTTTCAGTATTGATTCTGCCAGCAATTTTCGAGCATCAGTAGTTAAAACGAATGTAAACGGACTTTCTTTTAAGATCAACAAGCTCCTTGTTACTACCGACACCCCGTATTACTATCAGGCATACAACATACTTTCAGCGTTTTGTGTTTCTCGCCATTTGGGTATTGATGATCAAATCTTTTTGAAAGCTATCAATCCTTTTCCGGCAATATCGGGGCGTAGGGAAGAAATCCCTAACAACTACGGCATTAAATGTATTATTGATTTTGCCCATACTCCCCAAGCCTTAGAGTCAACCCTTACCGCTCTTAAAAAAATCTACAAGGGCAAAATTATCCTAATCTTTGGAGCCACCGGAGGGAGAGACCCGTCCAAACGGCCAATTATGGGTCAAGTAATTTCTAGGCTAGCCGACCATGTAATACTCACTACCGACGATTTACGTCACGAGAAATTAAGCGACATTAATCGGGCAATTATTGCCGGATTTGAAACTAATTCTAATTTTACTTATCAGGAAGCCGAAAACCGCCAACTGGCATTTGATTTAGCTATTACTCAGGCTAAAAAAGGAGATATAGTTCTAGCCTGCGGCAAAGGGCACGAAACTACTCTGCTAATTGGTGACACTGAATATCCCTGGTCCGAAAAAGAAGCCTTCCTCTTAGCCCTTAAAAAAAGATTTGAAAGCCATCATGACACTTAATTTAACTTCCACTCTCACCCCCTCCGATTTGTATTCTCAGGGTTGGTTACCCCAGCGTAATCAAAAAGGCTTATGGTACCAGGACACTTCTTCCCGCGCCAACCTTAACAACTTTCGACTTAGTTCAGAAAACCGCAGAATTCTTAACTCAACCTCGGATTGGAATTTTTTATATTTTCCCCTTAACCAATTTGTCCTTTCTCCTTCAATTAAAAAACAAATCATTGGCTGGGTAAAAACTCTGGGTTGGGAGTTCCCCCCCTCATCTATTAAAAATATTTTTAAAAATCACATTTTTAATCACATTTATACTTGGAGTCTTGAAGATACGCCCCCCCTTGCCTATGCCCTCTGTTATTCGGACCCTGAAATTAGTCATATTGCTTATGTTTTTTACGATCCGAACTTGGCCAAATCAAACCTACCCATCCGTATGGTACTTCAGGCTGTAATTGATAGCCAAAAGTCAGGTCATCGCTTTTGTTATTTGGGCGGTTTTAATCCTACTACCAAATATGGTTATTATAAAAGAAATATGCCCGGATTTGAGTATTTCCTAAATAATTCTTGGCAGCCCCTCAACCCATGATTCCCAAATTTTTAATCGGCATTCACCACATCCATATTTTAAGCATAGCCGGTACCATGACCACACCCTTGGCCCTAGAACTTATTAAGCTGGGTATAAAAGTAACTGGAACTGATCAGGAAAAAATATATCCACCAGTCAGCACAATTTTGTCCGATGCCAAAATTGAAATCAACACCACCCCCATCACCCCCAAAATTGACTTGGTAATTGTTGGAGGTTCTTATAACAAGTTCAAACAAACCCAAACGGAGTTTAACCAGGCAGTCGCCTTAAATTTAAAATACATTTCCGCCAGTAGCTTTTTGGGGTTATTAATGGAGTCTAAAAATCCAATAATTGTAACTGGAACTTTTGGAAAAACTACCATTTCGGCTGCCCTTTCTTGGGCTTTATTAAAACTGGGTGTCTTTCCAACCTATTTTTATGGTGGTTTTCCGGTAAACCACTTCCCTTCACTCGAATTAAACAAAGATGATTACTCGGTTATTGAAGCCGGTGAAGATATTAACGGTCTTGATACCGGACCTAAGTTTGATTATTACCCCATAAAACATCTGCTGCTTACCAGTGCCGATTGGGAACACCGGGAAAGTTATGAAACCGAAGAGCTAAACTTTGAAGCCTTTTCAAATTTAGTCAACCGTTTAACCCCAAAAAGTACCTTTGTTTATAATCCCGCCTCAAAGTCCGCAACTCGCTTGGCTGCCTCTTTCCCCAACGCTATTCCTTATAACTTAAGTCTTAAAACTAAAATTCAAACCACATTAATCGGCCTGGCTAATTTGGAAAATTTAGTCGCCGCCGCCACTTTACTTATAAACCTCGGCTTTCCCGAAGCTAAAGTTATTGAAGCTTTGTCGTCATTTAAGGGCATTCATCGGCGTCTTGAAATAATCTATTCTAGTCCATCGCTAGTTATAATCGACGACTTTGCTCAGTCAGCACCGCGCGTAGAGGCAGCTCTTGACGCCATTAAAAACCACTATCCAGATTTCAAAATTATTACATTTTTCGAACCCCACGCTACCAGTCTTTTATATAAATCCAGTGTTAAATTATTAGCCGATTCCCTCCATCTTTCTGACTCGGTAATTCTGGGCCCTCTAAATTACTCATCCTCTGTATCTAAGTCCCAACGGGCTACCCCCCAATATTACCGCCAGCTATTGGGGAATAAACTAACTTATTTACCAGATTATGAGGTAATAACTCAAACTCTTTCCCAACCACCTTCTGAAAAAACCGTTATCGTTCACTTTAGTTCAGGTGGGCAAATTGGGTTGTCCTCACTTCAACAAATCGTTAGTCATCAAAAATCAGCTACAATTTAGTCATGACACAACTTTTTTTAGGTTTACTTCTTTTTTCATTTTTAATCAGCAGTATTCTAGTTATTCCATTCATAAACCTTCTTTACCGTTTTAAATTTCTCCGCCAAAAACAAACTACTCTCGATTTTCAAAACAAACCCACTTCAATTTTTGATAAATTCCACAGTTCTAAAGTAGGCACACCGGTTGGGGGAGGTCTTTTGATAATTTTTTCAGTCTCAATCATGTTTCTTATATTATTGCCGCTTCTAAAATTTAGTGGAATTTTCATTTCAACTAATTTTCGCATGGATGCTGAGCTTCAAATAATCTTTTTCTCGTTTATTAGTTTCGGAATTCTTGGTTTATACGACGATATTTACAAATTTTTCGGCTTCAAACAATCTGGTTTTTTTGGCTTAAGAATGAAGCACAAACTAATTCTTCAACTAATTTTAGCCATCATCATCAGCTCATTAATTTTTTTTCGACTGGGAATTAACTTTATCTATCTTCCCTTTCTTGGCCCCATTAGCTTAGGTCTATCTTTTATTCCCATTGCCACCATGTTTATTGTCACCTTCGCCAATTTTTTCAATATTACCGATGGTCTTGACGGCTTATCCTGTGGTCTTTTAATGATTAGTCTTTTTGCTTTCTGGGTTCTTTCGGCCAATTCACTTGATACTCCCATTTCCTTATTTTTGAGTCTCTGGATCGGTTCACTAATAGCTTTTCTTTACTTCAATGTTCACCCTGCCCGTATCTGGTTAGGTGATGTTGGGTCACTTTCTTTTGGAGCTACAATTGCTGTTATTGCCCTCCTTCTTGGTAAAGTTGTTCCACTGGTTATTGTTGGCTTTCCTTTTATTGTTGAAGGCATGTCTAGCACTATTCAGATTCTAAGTAAACGTCTGCTTCACAGGAAAGTATTCCCCGCTGCTCCACTTCACTTGACTCTCCAGCATATGGGCTGGGAAGAACCAAAAATTGTTTTCCGTGCTTGGTTGGCTGGAATCATATTAGCTATTTTTGGATTATGGTTAGGTCTAAACTAAGCTTGCTGCTTGGGGAAATTAAGCACTACATTGGCATGCCCTATGCCCGTAATGTCTGGAAAAATGGTGCTTTGGAATCCGAAGCAGTTTTTGGCGGTAAGGCCAAGTGGACCGAACTTGTTTACGCCACTAATTGTGCCGCCACACTTGAAAAACTAAACCTCCAAGAGCTTTCACCATCACAAATCTATAACCTCCAAAAACGTCACAAGATAGGCATTGACTGTTCCGGACTCACTTACCACCTATCAGATTATTGGGACCAACTCCACGGCGGTTCGGGAATTCTTTTTAAGGTCGTGTCTTCAGTTACCAACCAAGGACGTTTGGGACCCCGTTCACTTTCAGCCAACCAGCTCACCTTACCCCACAATTCACTCCCCATCACTGACTTAAACCTTGTTAAGACTGGTGATTTTATTCGCATGGACAAAGGTAGACATATAGTTTTTGTTACTCAAAAACTACCAACCAAAATAATTTACATAAACTCCTCAAACAGAACTACCACCCGGGGAGTCCACTTCGGTCAAATCACTCTTACCCACCCCAATCTTGACCTAACCCACCAATTGTGGTCAGACACCACCCTTGATTTACAACCTTACACCAGCTTGTTTTTTCCAAATTCAGGTGATGGGGTTTACCGCTTAATCTGTTTTTCTGGCCCTACTTTTCTTCAATAAGCTCTCGATATTTCAATGGATCAAGGCTAATTACTTCAACTTCAGTCCCACATTCCAAGCACTCCAAAATATCGCCAATATTAAGTGGGTTAATAACCGCTATGTCAGTTTGGCAATCCGGACAAACAATTTTACTTTGTAGCTTCATAATCATATAAAATAGTAACTGACCCTATTATATATGACACCCATATCAACTATTGCTGGCATTTTATTTAAATTGGAAAACACCAACCCCTCCGGTTCTGCCAAAGACCGAGCCTTACCTTTTCAAATTACCCGTCTAAAATCTCTGGGTTTTTCCCAAGCCGTAATTTCCTCATCCGGTAACGCCGCCATATCTGCTGCCCACTTTTGTCAGAAAAAGAAAATCCCCTTAACGATTTTTTTACCTCCACTTGTTAATCCCCGTAAACTCAAGATAATTAGATCTTTTAATTACCCAGTCATTATCACACCCAGGCCTAATAGCCAGGCTTATCAGTTTTCAAAAACCAATTCGGCTTATTATTTGCGTCAATCAACTGACCCCTCAGCTCGTATTGG